>NZ_JAKVPP010000007.1:0-219367 GCF_022487435.1 Mediterraneibacter sp. NSJ-151
CTTGACATGCGTTTTAGTAACTGTTATATATAAACAAAGGGCGAAAAGCTGATTTTTCAAGCCTTTCGCCCATCATTATCATAGAAGAATCTAATTTACAGACTTTTCTTCATAGTCTCAAAGACTGGAATACATTTAATATCTTAAATCAAGCAAGTTACATTTTGCACAAGCATTTGTCTTCTTTGCCTGATTTAAACATAAAAAGAGGATGAAAGCATTTTTTGCTTTCATCCTCTTTTTATGTTTCATTTACTCTGCACTCTCTTCTGTATTACCTGATGTATCTTTTACTGTCACACCCTGTTTCTGGAAATCCACTTTCTTCCATACACGTTTATTCAGATTAATATCTGTTTTCTTTCTCCATTTTTTCAAAAGATCATCATATTGATCCTTCTTTCTCTCTTCTACAATTGACTGCTTCTTTGCGTCTGTTGCAGTACGATCCAGAAAGCTTGTCACTTTTGCAACATATATACCAGAATCCGTCTCAATCGCATCTGTTACGTCGCCTTCTGCTGTAAGAGCATCTGCTGCCTTCACTAAATCTGCATTCGGAGAAGTAGATTCTGAATCAAATGTAGCAGTCTGTACTTCCATGCCAGCTTCATTCGCTGCGGCATCAATATCCTTTGTATCACTATTCTTCAATTTTTCCGCAAAATCTGTTGCCTTTTTCTTCACTTCTGTCTTTTCTGTCTCACTCATTGTTGATGTCGAATCGTTCTCATCCTTTGTATAACTATAAAATACATATTTCATAGCTTTCTGAGCTGCCTCATCATCTGACACCTCTGTGTCCACATCCGCTGTCATCGCATCTTCCATCTTACTCTGAATTGTTAAAAGCTCCAGAACTTTCTTGACATACTTATTATACCCTGAGACTGCCTCTTTGTCTTCAAGTGCATTATTCTCATCAAATTCCTCTGCCGCCTTATCGATTGCTTTCTTTTCATCCTCGCTAAGTACCACATCATACTCTGAAGCATGCTGCTCCAAAATATACATATTCTCCAATGACTTAATCATATCACTTTTAACTGACTGCTCATATGTCTTACCATCTGTTTCCTTTGCCCACAGTTCTTCACCTGTCGTTCCCATCATACCTGCATAATAAGTTTCATACTGTGCCTGCTGCATTCTCGCATAGAAATTTGCCACACCTAATTTTATTTCGCTTTCTCCTACTGTTGCAACAACGTCATCATTATTCATAGAGCCGCATCCTGTCAGACCAGTAACAGCTAACATACCTGCCAGTCCCAGAGCAGTCACTCTTTTTTTCCACTGATTCATATTTTCTGTCCGTTCTCCCTTCATTTTCTCCGCATTCTAAAAAGAAGCTTTCTTCTCTTCCGCCACGCTCAAACTGAGCCGGTCAACTTCAATCATTATAATCTGTTTTTATATTTCTAACAAGGTTTTTATATCATTTAACAGCTTTTTCACAAGTTCAAGAACATCTTCGCTTTTTTCCCTTTTATTCTTTCCCTTTTTCTGATAGAGAAAATATGGCGTTGTCTCTGCCTTTAACACCAAATTCCCATGATACATTTTCAACAAGCCCGGTATCTTCTTGGGATCCACCTTTGCTTTTTCATACATTACAATCTTAATTGTATCAGTTTTCTGTTCTACTGCTGTCACATAAACAGAATGTGCGAGTGCTTTAAGCAGCGCAATATGCAATAGCTGCTGCACCTTTCTCGGAACATCTCCAAAACGATCAATCAGCTCTTCAAGCATATCATCCATCTCTTCTTCATTTTCAATACTTGCGATTCGTTTGTAAATATCCAGCTTCTGAAATTCATTTGAAATATAACTATCCGGAATATAGGCATCCACATTCAGATCTATCGTTGTATTGAAAATATCTTCGTCCATCTCACCTTTTTCCTGCTTAACCGCTTCATTAAGCATCTTGCAATATAAATCATAGCCAACCGCTTCCATATGTCCATGCTGCTCTGCACCAAGCAGGTTTCCTGCACCACGTATTTCAAGATCACGCATTGCAATCTTAAATCCTGAACCAAGTTCTGTAAATTCCCGGATTGCTGCCAATCGCTTTTCTGCCACTTCTTTTAACAATTTATCTCTTCTATATAACAAAAATGCATATGCCATTCGATTGGATCTTCCAACTCTTCCTCTCAGCTGATACAACTGAGATAGTCCAAGCCGGTCAGCATCATGGATGATCATGGTATTCGCATTTGAAATATCCAGACCGGTCTCTATGATCGTTGTTGAAATCAACACATCAATCTCACCATTGATAAAGTCATACATAATATCTTCTAATTGACGTTCATTCATTTGCCCATGTGCAAACATTACATTCGCATCCGGAACCAATTTTTGTACTTTATCTGCCACATCCGCAATATCACTGACACGATTATATACATAATATACTTGTCCATTTCTGGCAAGCTCGCGTTCGATGGCTTCTCTTACCATCTCATCATTATATTCCATTACATAAGTCTGAATCGGCATACGATCCATCGGAGCCTCTTCTAACACGCTCATATCACGTATTCCGATCAAACTCATATGAAGTGTCCTCGGGATCGGTGTTGCTGTCAGCGTCAATACATCAATATTTTCACGCAATTTTTTTATTTTTTCTTTATGTGTCACTCCAAAACGTTGTTCTTCGTCAATGATCAAAAGCCCCAAATCTTTATATTGTACATCCTTTGACAACACACGATGTGTTCCAATTACAATATCTACCAGCCCTTTTTTCAGATCTTCTATTGTTTTTTTCTGTTCTGTACTGGTTCTAAACCTGCACAATAGATCAACACGTACCGGAAATTCTTTCATACGTTGTACAAAATTATTATAATGCTGCTGTGCCAGTATTGTTGTAGGCACAAGATATACCACCTGTTTTCCTTCCTGGACTGCTTTGAATGCCGCGCGTATAGCAATCTCTGTTTTGCCAAATCCGACATCCCCACAGATCAACCTGTCCATGATTTTATGGCTCTCCATATCATGTTTCGTATCTTCTATCGCCTGCAGCTGGTCTTCAGTTTCTTCAAATGGAAACATTTCTTCAAATTCTTTCTGCCATACCGTATCCGGTTCGTAGACATATCCATCTGCCTGCTGACGTGCTGCATACAATTCCACCAGATCTTTCGCTACCAGCTTCACTGCACTTCGAACCTGGCTTTTGGTTTTCTGCCACTGCGCTGTTCCGAGTTTATTTAATTTAGGTTTTTTTGCATCTGCACCTGCGTACTTCTGAATCATATCCAGCTGCGTTGCAAGAATATACAGTGCACTGTCTCCCGCATAGCGAATCTTCATATAGTCCTTCGTTACTTTATCAACTTGTATCTTCTCGATCCCCTCATATACACCAAGGCCATGATTTTCATGAACAACATAATCACCCACTTTTAATTCTGTAAAATCCCGAATTTTCTGTCCTTCATAACTATGTTTTTTCTTGCGCTTTTTCTTTTTTCTGCCAAAAATATCACTTTCTGCAATAACCACAAACTTTAACATCGGATATTCATATCCTTCCGTTACATGTCCGTAAGTCACAAGTATCTCGCCCGGCTGCACCTCTTTTTCCAATGTTTCACTGTAATAACTGCTCAGCTCATAATCCCGAAGATCTTCTGCCAGTCTTCGTGCTCTCGTTCTTGAGCCTGATAACAAAATCACTCTGTAGCCATTTCGTTTTAATCGTTTTAGATCAAGTGTCAGCATTTCAAAACTGTTATTATATGGATTGACCCCTTTTGTCTGGAGCGAATATGTCCGTCTCACATGAAATGTGCCACACTTTGATTCTAACGTAGTAAATGCAACCGATGAATACTGATTCATCTTCTCAATTATCTCTTCTACCGCAAATACCAAAAGTTCGTCCGCAGACTCCTCCATACCTGCTTCTTGTCGGTTTTCTCTGCTTTTTTGATATTCTGATTCTGTCTCTTTTGCCTGTTCCAGAAGCCGGATTGGCTCATCTAATAACAACAGACTTTCTTTTCTGTTAAAATACTCCAAAAAAGAAACGCTTTTTGTCTCATCCGTTATCAATTCTCCTGTCGGATAAATCGTTACCTTTTCTAAATTTTCAATTGAGCGCTGACTTTCTACATCAAATGTCCGAATAGAGTCAATCTCATCTCCCCACAGTTCAATTCTTACCGGCAATTCATCTGTCAATGGAAATACATCCAAAATTCCGCCACGGACAGCAAACTGCCCCTGACTTTCAATCTGCGTTTCCCTCTCATATCCCATTTTCACAAGTTGTTCCTGCACCTTACCAAACTCAAGAACATCCCCGGATGACAATGTAAGTTTTTGTGTTTCTATCTCTTTTGGCCCGATCACCCCATCAAGAAATGCATCCATCGTTGTGATTACAGTAATTGATGCACTCTTGTCACATTCCAGTATTGCCCTGATAACTTCCATTCGCTGGCTCTGCAAATATTTTCCTTTGATGTCTGCATGATAAAACAACAAATCACGGGCCGGATAATAATATGTGTTTTCATCAAGAAATTTATATTCTTCATACGCCTGTTTAGCTTTTTCATCATTTGAAAATACAACAAGATTATATTTCACGCCTTTACTGAGCGCATACATCAAATGTGTTTTCTGAGAATTTACACATCCCGTAATCTGTATAGTACCGGATTCTTTATTTCTATTTTTTATAATTTCTTCATAATCCGCCAGTTCCTTTAGCGGTGACAACAATGCATTCACGTTTACTCTTCCTTCTTTTTCCGATTATATTCATTCATTGCAGCAGAAATATCGCCTTCCAGAATCATCTCAACTGCATGTACTGCATGAGCATAGCCTTCATCCATAAGCACCTGCTCTTCTTTTGAAAAATGTCCAAGCACATAATCTGCCAGATCATATTTTGATGGTTTTTCTCCAACTCCGACTTTTACTCTTGGAAATACCTGTCCACCAAGATGCGCTATAATATTCTTAATCCCGTTATGTCCTCCTGCACTTCCTTTGGCACGAATACGGATCTGTCCGTTATCCAGACTGATATCATCGTAAATCACGATAAATTCCTGTTCTTCATCTACCTTATAGTAATCCA
This sequence comes from Mediterraneibacter sp. NSJ-151, assembly GCF_022487435.1. Taxonomy (NCBI): domain Bacteria; kingdom Bacillati; phylum Bacillota; class Clostridia; order Lachnospirales; family Lachnospiraceae; genus Mediterraneibacter; species Mediterraneibacter sp. NSJ-151. The sequence continues at coordinate 5,123 of NZ_JAKVPP010000007.1, forward strand.
ACAAACTTCTCACACTCTCACCACTAAGATTCATAAAAGTCTGTGGTTTCGCAAGGATTACTTTCTGACCTCCTATGATTCCTTTTCCAATCAGTGCACGGTGTTTTTTTGTATCTACGGAAATATTATATTTATCAGCAATTCGGTCTATAACCTCAAATCCTGCATTATGTCTTGTTCCTTCATATTCTTTTGATGGATTACCCAATCCTACTATAATAAACATTCTATTAACTCACCTTTCGTTCTATTCTTTCACATCCCTATTCTATCCGAAAACCTCTGACTTGTCATCTGCATCTTTCAATATTACCTTTTTCATGCTTCATAAGGCACTAACATATTTTCTTCTTTTCTTTCATACAATGATAAAAAATGCATTGGAGGTTTATTTTACATGGGGTCTAAAACTAAAATCGTAGTTCTTCACATGAAAGAAATCGTATATACACTTATCTTTGCAGCCTTAGGAATACTTTTAATCATTTTACTGGTCATCATGTTTCGCTTTGGACACTCGTCTACACCTACAGCCTCAGCCAGGCTCTATACTCCCGGAATTTATACATCTTCCCTCACTTTAAATAACACGAATCTGGAAGTAGAAGTAACTGTAGATGAATCACAGATTAAAGCAATCCGACTGTCAAATCTGGATGAAAGTACAGCCGCCATGTTTCCTCTGCTGCAACCAGCTATTGAAAATATAGCAGATCAGGTTTGTAAAACCCAGTCAACCGACAATATTACTCTTTCATCTGAAACACCATATACCTCACAAATCCTCCTGGATGCAATTAATGAAGCCATTGAAAAAGCCGCAGTCCATTAGGCTGCAGCTTTTTTGCGGTTCTTTCTATTCATTTTTTTCATATAAAATATTTCTAAACTTAGTCTGAATGGTTCTACTATACTAACCTTCTACAATCAAATACTGACCGTTTGGTAATGGAAATACTTCCGAAGCCTCTTCTAATTCATCCATGCTCATAGTTTCTACATCTGCTCCGTTCTCTTCGAAGTACTCTTTTACCTCATCGAGCGAATCCACGACTACTGCCATACAATCTTCTAAAAAAGCTTCTGCCTCTTCCATTGATTCCGCAACTGGCTCATCAAATAACTGAGACTGATTTTCTAAGAAAGTTAATAAGCACTCTTCACTGTATTCGTTCATATTTCAAACCTCCCTAATCCTCTATCATGTTCATGATTTCTTCTGGCGAATCTACAATCAATTCCGCCCCGGCATCTTCTAAAACCTCTTTGCCACGAAATCCCCATGTCACTCCTACGGTATGCATCTGTGCATTCTTACCTGTAGCTACATCCACTTCTGAATCACCAATATATAGTGTCTCTTCTGGTGTTGCTCCTAATTTCTCTGCAATCTGAAGTACAGCCGTAGGATCTGGTTTTCTCGGAACTGTGTCTATCTGCCCTTGAATCCATTGAAATGTCTCTTTGCCAAAAATAGTCTCCACAACATGAACCGCCTGCTTATGTGGCTTATTTGACAAAACTGCAAGTTTCAACCCTCGATTCTTCATCGACTCCAGCATCTCTGTGATTCCTTCATAAGGTACTACATGATATGTGCAATTCGCATCAAATATACGTCCATATATCTGCATTGCTTCTTCAATTCTGTCAAGGTTCTCTGATCCTGAACTCCCCAGTGCTTTTTCCATCTGCACCCTTGCTCCATTCCCGACAAACAGTCGACACTGTTCTTCTGAAATCTGCGGAAGCTTCATCTCTTTTAATGTCTCGTTTGTCGAATACACAAGAGAGTCTAATGTGTTTGTCAATGTTCCATCCAAATCAAATATACATGCTTTATACATGGTTACTTCATACCCTTTCCTGTAGTCTACGATTATCATAGTATGAAGTCTCAAAAATTTCAATATCTAACTCTACTTTTTTTCTATCTTTTATTTTCCGGTTAAATATTGTCTCATTATAAGCAACGCATTTTTCTCCAATCTGCTTACTTGTGCCTGTGAAATTTGAATCTCCTGTGCCACTTCTACCTGTGTTTTTCCTTCAAAAAACCGCATCTGTATAATATGACGTTCTCTTTCTCCCAACCGATTCATCGCCGCTTCCAAAGACAATTCTTCTACCCAGTTTTCTTCCTTATTCTTTTTATCGCTCACCTGATCCATAACATATAACGTATCACCTCCATCGCTATAAATCGGCTCATACAAACTCATCGGACTTTGAATTGCATCCATTGCAAACACGATATCTTCTTTTGAAATACCAATCTCCTGTGCAATTTCTTCTACTGTCGGTTCTTTCATATTCATTTTCACATATGCCTCTTTTGCATATATTGCTCTGTATGCCGTATCCCTAAGTGACCGACTCACCCTGATTGAATTATTATCTCTCAAATAACGTCTGACTTCTCCTATGATCATCGGCACTGCATATGTCGAAAATTTCACCAGGCGATCCGGTTCAAAATTATCCACTGCCTTCATCAGTCCCACGCATCCAACCTGAAACAGATCATCAGCATTTTCATTACTTGACGAAAATCGCTTGATTACACTTAAAACCAGTCTGAGATTTCCCTTTATATATTCTTCTCTAGCGTCCTTATCTCCTTGTTTAATACGAACAAACAAAGCTTCCTTCTCCTGTTCCGACAGGAGAGGAAGCTTCGCTGTATTTACACCACATATTTCAACTTTATTCAGAGCCATAGTTTGAATCCTCCTACAAGATTTCAAAAATTTAAATCTAGTAAAATTTTTCTCACATTGTCTCCTTGTTATTCTGACTCTAATAAAATAAAAAAAGTTTTAGTCCTTGACATTTCTACAAATTATAACTATTATCTGCTGCTTTTTCAAATTCATCAACAATCTCTTTTTCCGGCGGTGCAGTCATAAGACTCACAATAATATTTAAAACCATCGCAACCAGAAAAGCCGGGAGCAGTTCGTAAATATCCCACGCCCCGCCCATCGGGCGTACAAGATATTTCCATACGAAAATCATAACACCGCCTGCAAACATGCTGACAATGGCTCCCTGTCGGTTGGAACGTTTCCAGAACAGTGCAAGCAATACTACCGGTCCAAACACTGCGCCAAAACCTGCCCATGCAAAGGAAACGATTGCAAAAACTGAGCTTTCCGGATTCAGTGCCATAAGTACTCCCATGACCGCAATCAAAAGTACGGTTACTCTTGCGATTATAAGAGAGGTCTTCTCACTAACTTCTTTTTTCAATATTCCCTTTAACAAATCTTCCGATACACTTGATGATGCCGCAAGCAGCTGTGAATCGGCTGTCGACATCGTACATGCCAGAATCCCTGACATGATCAGTCCCGCAAGTACAATTCCAAGTACACCACTCTTGCTCATCAATGTTGCAATGGTAATAATTACTTTTTCAGAATCTGCTCCTGTAAGCACATCAATATATCCCTGTCTGCTTAAAGTATATCCCATAATTCCGATAAATACTGCAACTGCCATAGAAATCACTACCCAAATTGTTGCAATTCTTCTGGAAAGTTTTATTTTATTCTCATCACTGATTGCCATAAAACGCAAAAGTACATGCGGCATTCCAAAATATCCTAGTCCCCATGCAAGCGTAGATGCGATTTTAATCGAACCATAAGGGACCGCTGTACCCTCATTATATACACTTGTAAGAGATAAATATCCCTGCATGGAAGCAGTCTGTGATGCGATCACATCCATGCCGCCCAATGTCTTAATACCAAATAACACAACGCTGATCAAGGCCACCGACATAACAATACTCTGAATCAAATCTGTTGTACTTGCTGCTGAGAATCCTCCTAATGCTGTATATGCCACAATTACAATTGCGCTGACCAGCATTGCTCCAAAATAAGGAACTCCGAACAAGGTAGAAAAAAGTTTTCCGCATGCCGCAAAACCGGATGCTGTATACGGAATAAAAAAGATAACAATAAATATTGCTGACAATCCTGCAAGAATTCCACTTTTATCATGATAACGATTCTTAAAAAATTGTGGAATTGTAATCGCATTTCCTGCAACGACCGAATACCGTCTCAGCCGCTTTGCTACAATGAGCCAGTTCAAATAGGTTCCAATTGCAAGTCCGATTGCCGTCCACGCCGCATCTGCCGTCCCTGTCAGATAAGCAACTCCCGGCAGCCCCATCAAGAGCCAGCTGCTCATATCCGATGCTTCTGCACTCATTGCTGTCACAATCGGACCTAATTGTCTGCCCCCGAGATAATAATCTCCGGTGGAACTGTTTTTCTTCATAAAATAAATTCCAATTGCGACCATCCCTACAAGATAGCATACAATAATCGCAGAAATTCCCCACACATTACTATTCATATTTATTCCTCACTTTTCCTTATTTCTTCTAAGCCCGCTTCTTTGACGTGGTAGCGTCCTAAAGTGTTCTTTTCATAGAATCATACCACGAATGTATATGTTTTTGCAAGATTAAATAAGAGTCCCTGCAATTTTCATCTATTCTGCATCAAAAAAAGGCCCTTACAGACCTTTTTTTGTATTTTTGTTTCTAAGTTTGTGCAAAAATTATTTGATTATTATATTACTCTAATCTATCCCATTTATCTGCCAGATTTTGAATCTGAGATTCGAATTTCGCTTTTTCTTTGTTTGCCAATCCTTCATTCTTATATACAATATCAAGCAATCGCTTCGCTGCTGCCAGCAATCTTTCAAAGGCTGCATCAGCCCTCTTCTGTGAAGCTTTCTTTGCTTTTATCGGAATTCTTACTCCTTCCTTCTCAATCTCACCTGTTGCAAGATCAACACAGCCCTGCGGGTATGGTGCAAATGCCGGGTAGCCAAATTTTTCTTCTACTGTCTTGGCAAATTCTTCAGTAACAGTATCTTCCCCATGTACTACAAATACATGCTGTAGCGGAGCTTGGAATCCTTCAATCCATTTTAACAACCCATTCATATCTGCATGCCCACTGACTCCATGCAGACTTTCAATATGTGCACGCACCTCGATTGGTTCTCCGAAAAGCTTTACATTTTTTTCGCCTTCGATCAATCTGCGTCCTAATGTTCCGACTGCCTGATATCCGACAAACAAAATGGTACACTCTTCACGCCATAGATTATGTTTCAAATGATGACGGATACGTCCTGCATCGCACATTCCAGAAGCTGAAATAATCACCTTTGGTTTTTCGATAAAATTTATCATCTTAGAATCATCACTTGTTGTCATAATCTTTAGTCCCGGAAATACCAACGGGTTAATCCCTGCATTCACAAGCTTCATGGCATCCTCATCGAAACATTCCATTTTATTCTTCGAAAATACTTTCGTTGCCTCAATTGCCAGAGGGCTATCCAGATACACTTCAAAATTCGCATATTCCGGAAGCATATTTTTTTCTTTGATCTCACGGATAAAATATAACAGCTCCTGCGTTCTTCCAACCGCAAAAGAAGGAATAACTACATTTCCACCCCGGTCAAAGGTTTCTTTTAAAATCTGAGTAAAATCTCCCACGTAATCTATCTTTTCCGTACTGTGCACCCGATTGCCATACGTGGATTCAACAACTACATAATCTGCTGTAGCAGTATATGTTGGGTCTTTGATAATCGGCTGGTCCAGATTACCCACATCGCCGGAAAATACAATCTTCTTGCTCACATCCCCTTCTGTAAGCCACACCTCAATACTTGCAGAGCCCAGCAGATGCCCTACATCTGTAAATCGAATCTCAACTCCGTCACAAATCCGAATACGCTGTCCATATTCACATGGAACTAATAAATCAATTGCATTGATCGCATCTTCCATTGTGTATATCGGCTCGTATACCGGTTTACCTGCACGTCTTCCCTTACGATTGCGCCATTCTGCTTCGAATTCCTGAATATGTGCACTATCACGAAGCATAATGTTACATAAGTCAGCTGTCGCATAAGTTGCAAATATCTGTCCTTTAAATCCATTCTTCACAAGTTTTGGAAGCATACCTGAATGGTCAATATGTGCGTGTGTCAGCAACACATAATCCACTTCATTCTCCGGAATCGGTAAACCAGGATTTTCATATAAATCGGGTCCCTGTTCCATACCACAGTCAACCAGTATATTCTTTCCTGCCACCTGCAAGAAATGACAACTACCGGTAACCTCATGTGCAGCACCTATAAACGTCAATTTCATACTATTCACCGACCTTTTTATTTTTATTGTATCACCGGAAAACAAAGTGGTAAAGCTAAACATTTCCTGTTTTTATATATTTTTCGCTATATATTTTCTTACTTTTTATTATTGATATCGAACAATTTCTCTTCTTAGACGAAGCATGATTTTTTTCTCCAATCTTGAAATATAAGATTGTGAAATTCCAAGAAAATCTGCAACTTCCTTTTGTGTTTTTTCCTTCCCGGACGGATTGTCCAGCCCATATCTCATCCGGATGATCATCCGTTCTCTGTTTGATAATTTGCTAATTGCATGGATTAACAACTTTCTTTCCGCTTCATTTTCCAAATCTTTATAAATTGTATCTTCTTCTGTTCCTAATATATCGGACAACAGCAACTCGTTTCCATCCCAGTCTACATTCAATGGCTCATCAATTGACACTTCCAGTTTTGTTTTATTATTTCTCCTAAGATACATCAAAATTTCATTTTCAATACAGCGTGACGCATACGTCGCCAGCTTAATTTTCTTTGTTGGATTAAATGTGTTGATTGCTTTAATCAACCCGATTGTTCCAATGGAGATCAGATCTTCCACCCCAACCCCTGTATTATCAAATTTCTTTGCAATATAAACAACGAGACGCAGATTATGTTCAATCAGACTCTTTTTTGCTTTCTCCTGCTCATTTGTCTCAAGTGCTTCTATCATTTTTTGTTCTTCGTTTGCATCTAATGGTGCCGGAAGTACATCCGTTCCACCTATGTAATGAATTTCTTTTCTCGGATGAAAAAATATATTTTGAAAATTAGATATTACATTTATCTTAAACTGTTGTGTATTTATTGTCTCTGCAACCATATTTAGCTCCTCCTATACTCTGCGCATTTACAATCATCTGATAGTCTGTTTCTTGCATAACGCCAATACCAATCTGCGGCATCTGTATTTCTATTACTGATTTTTGTCTGATTTCCATTTTATCCATTGTTATAACCGGCAATAAATGTGTTCCTTGAATGGTCTGACATGAAATAAAATGCAGTTTCTTTTGCATCCATTTTTCTTCATTCTCTTTAGAAAGTGAATACTCCATTAATTCTTCAACCATTTTTGCCCCATATATTTTTTCTGCCATTTTCTTTGAAATAATATGAACCGGTTTTTGTCCTACCGGATCTTGAAGCATATTTCCTGTGTCAATCATTGCACGAATATCCCATTTTTTTGTTTCATCGTATAAGACAACCCGACAGCACCGCTTTTGAAGATTTCCAGCTCTTGTAAGCAAATTCCAGCTCATTTTTAAAATAAAGAATCCCACCAACGCACCACCATATACCACACTTACAATTCCAAGGTATGGTCGGAACAGTTGCATGATTCCTCCTAAGCATATTGCCGTAAAATACAATAGCAACAGGCCCTCGAACAACTGCAATACATTTGAAATTTTTACTCCTGCCCAGATCATAATGACCGGGATAATACAATAATTGAAAAAACACTTAACCGCTTCCGGCATTCTTATTGCAATAACCACACAGGAAAATACAGCGGAAATAATTCCTGCTGTAAATGTTCTTATCGTAAATGACTTTTTACCAAACACACTACGCACAAACAATAGTAAAATGGAATCCATCATAAAATTTTCTAAAAAAAATAAATCTATGTATAATTCATAGTACATATCCCCTCCTCATTTCCTACAAGCTCATTATAGAAACTACTCCTCTCAGATTTTGTCAAAATCTGGCATCCGCTATCAAAGAATCTTCGACAATTTTCTAACATTTAATAGGATTTTTATTGATTTTATCCCCATATTATGTATAATTAGAAAAGAATATGGTATCGTCTAATCTTAGATGGACGTACAGTATTACTACAAAGAAAGAGGTATATGTAAGATGGCAAAAATTGATTTAACTAAATACGGCATTACAGGAACTACTGAGGTTGTTTACAATCCTTCATATGAAATGTTATTTGAAGAAGAGACAAAACCTGGATTAGAAGGCTTTGAAGTTGGTCAGGAAAGTGAACTTGGTGCAGTGAACGTTATGACTGGTGTATATACAGGTCGTTCACCTAAAGACAAATTCATCGTTATGGACGAGAACTCTAAAGATACTGTATGGTGGACATCTGACGAATATAAAAATGATAACCACCCAGCTACAGAAGAGTCTTGGAAAGCTGTAAAAGATATCGCAATTAAAGAGCTTTCTAATAAGAGACTTTTTGTTGTCGATGCATTCTGCGGAGCTAACAAGGATACTCGTATGGCTATCCGTTTCATCGTTGAAGTTGCATGGCAGGCACACTTTGTAACAAACATGTTCATCCAGCCTACAGAGGAAGAACTCGAGAACTTTGAGCCAGATTTCGTTGTTTACAACGCTTCTAAAGCAAAAGTAGAGAACTACAAAGAATTAGGACTGAACTCTGAGACAGCTGTTATGTTCAATATCACAAGCAAAGAACAGGTTATCGTTAACACATGGTATGGCGGAGAGATGAAGAAAGGTATGTTCTCTATGATGAACTACTTCCTTCCATTAAAAGGAATCGCTTCTATGCACTGTTCTGCAAACACAGATATGAACGGAGAAAACACAGCAATCTTCTTCGGTCTTTCAGGAACAGGTAAAACAACACTTTCTACAGATCCTAAACGTCTCCTGATCGGTGATGACGAGCATGGTTGGGATGATAATGGTGTATTCAACTTTGAGGGTGGATGCTACGCAAAAGTTATCAACCTTGACAAAGAATCTGAGCCAGATATCTACAATGCAATCGTTCGTGACGCTCTTCTTGAGAACGTTACACTGGATGAGAACGGAAAGATTGATTTTAATGATAAGAGCGTAACAGAAAACACACGTGTTTCTTACCCTATCAACCACATTAAAAATATTGTACGTCCAGTTTCTTCTGCACCAGTAGCTAAAAATGTTATCTTCTTATCAGCAGATGCATTTGGAGTACTTCCTCCAGTATCTATCCTTACAGAAGATCAGACACAGTACTACTTCTTGTCTGGATTTACAGCAAAACTTGCTGGAACAGAGCGTGGAATCACAGAGCCAACACCTACATTCTCAGCTTGCTTCGGACAGGCATTCCTTGAACTGCACCCAACAAAATATGCAGAAGAGCTTGTTAAGAAGATGGAGAAGAGTGGAGCTAAAGCTTACCTCGTAAATACAGGATGGAATGGAACAGGAAAACGTATCTCTATTAAAGATACACGTGGTATCATCGATGCTATCCTGAACGGAGCAATCAACAACGCTCCTACAAAGACAATCCCATACTTCAACTTTGAAGTTCCTACAGAACTCGAGGGTGTTGACACAGGTATCCTTGATCCTCGTGACACATACGCTGATGCTTCTGAATGGGAAGAAAAAGCAAAAGATCTTGCACAGAGATTTGTCAAAAACTTCGCTAAATACGAAGGAAATGAAGCTGGTAAAGCACTTGTTTCTGCAGGTCCACAGCTGTAAGATTTTAGTTGATAATTTAAAAGAGTGTGTGAAAACCAGGTTTTCACACACTCTTTTTATATATTAGGAAAGTGCTTTCCTAATATATAAAAATTGCTCCGCTAAGGATGCACACTGCAGCGTACAATCTAGGTGTCGCAAGCGACCGCCGCAGGCGCAAGAATGTGCAAAGCACATTCTTTTCTGCATGGCAACTAAAAAAGAAGAGCACCGATATTCGATACTCTTCTTTCATATTACTTATTCTCTATCTATTTATTTCTTAAAGAAATCCGGAATCTTAATAGACTGCTCTTTTACCCCGCTTGTAACAGGTCTTGACTGCTGCATAGATGGTGCTGTACCACCCATTGGTCTTGCTGTTGTTCTTCCATCATATGAAGGTACTGTTCTGTTTGCCCCATCTCCTGAAGGAAGGATAGACCCTACTTTCTGCTGTCCTTCTAATCTTGCTTTCAATTTTGATGAGCTTCCACCTACATTATGTAAACCAGTTGCAATAACTGTGATTGTAGCTTCATCAGATCTTGAATCATCATAAGTAGCACCAAAGATAATGTTTGCATTCTCTCCGGCAAGCTCCTGAACATACTCTGCTGCATCAGATGCATCCATAAGTGTAATATCACCAGATACATTGATAATAACGTGAGATGCACCCTGAATTGTTGTCTCAAGCAATGGACTTGCAACAGCCTGTTTCACTGCCTCAAGAGCCTTGTCATCTCCACGTCCCTCACCGATACCGATGTGAGCAATACCTTTGTCTTTCATAACTGTCTGTACATCGGCAAAGTCAAGGTTGATAAGTGATGGTACGTTGATCAAATCTGTGATTCCCTGAATACCCTGCTGTAATACTTCATCTGCCTTCTTCAGTGCTTCCGGCATTGTAGTTCTTCTATCTACTACTTCCAACAGTTTATCATTTGGAATTACGATTAATGTGTCAACATTCTCTTTCAATTTGTCAATTCCTGCCAATGCATTCTGCATACGTGTTCTTGACTCGAAACGGAAAGGCTTTGTAACAACACCAACTGTCAATGCACCCTGTTCTTTTGCAATACGTGCAACTACAGGTGTTGCTCCTGTTCCGGTACCGCCACCCATTCCACAAGTAACGAATACCATGTCAGCACCTTTCAATGCTGCTGAAATCTCTTCTGCACTTTCTTCTGCTGCTTTCTCTCCAACTTCCGGCTGAGCTCCTGCTCCAAGACCTTTTGTCAGTTTCTCACCAATCTGCATCAATGTTGGTGCTTTACATAACTGAAGTGCCTGTTTATCTGTATTAATTGCAATAAATTCTACACCTGCGATCTGTTCATCGATCATTCGGTTAACGGCATTGTTACCGCCTCCACCAACGCCAATAACAATTATCTTTGCAGCTGCCTCTGATTCATTAGTTTTAATTTCTAACAAGAGTAGTTCCTCCTTTGTCGTCTTATTAATCTTTATTATTATACATCCCATTTGAAATTGAACGCTATAATCCAATAATTATATAATATATTTTTTTCAGTAAATAATCAATAGATTTTTTTGTATTTTATGTTTTTTTTGCTCAACATCGCAAATTTCATTTTTTATTGTGTGTCCGGCACAAACCGGATTGATGTATCTGATGTCTGATAACTCTCCAAATGCAATTCTCCCGACTGATTTTCATACTGCTCAGACAATTTTTGCAATATCGGCGAAATCTGTGGAATCTTATCCTCATAGGAAGCACTTCCCAGAGAAACTCTTACGTTGCCAAAAACAACTGTGAGTTCACTTCCTGAACATATGATTTTATCTGCTGTCAGTTCATTCTCTTGTAACAGTGCTATAAGTTCTGAAAGTTGCTTAAACACATCTTTATCATCCACCGGTATTTTCTTTCCAAGTTTCACCTTGCTTTCTTCAATCTGTATTCCCTCGATCATAGCAGTTCCTTCGATCAGTTCCTCGCTTTTTAATGAAGCGATTCCATCCTTATCAAAATACAGATAACCACTTCCAAGATCAATCCTTCCTGTCATCGTCTTTTCTGTCACCGCCACATTAATCTTCCTCGGTGAAATAAGGCTTACTTTTACCTTCTCAACAGATGGTAATTGTGTGCAGTTTTCCCTGTTAAAATACCACAAATCATACAATGTATTTCCTGAATACGGATTTTGCTTTACCCACTCTTCTACTTCCTGCTGGGTTGTGTAAACATTTCCCGTCACCCGGATCTGCTTTAATTGGAAGATCAAGGTCTCCAGATAAACAAGACCTGCACAAATAATGATAATTATAAATAAATACAAAAATACTTTTCCACTTACATTTCTTCTGTTCTTTTTATGCTTCTTTGATTGTTTTTTATTGTTTTTATTATTTTGTGAACGTATCTCACGATCATGCAGATCCTCAGAACCAGCAAGGTATATAATATCGTCACGCGAATAATGCTTCGCTGTAGTCCGGCTTCTCCCTCTGTCTGTCTTTCTGTTTCGCTGCTGTGTCATCGGCAGCCGCCTCCTTCGTTTTCATTTGATACTGCCAGTCACAGTAATCATGTCTATTGCTATCTTACCAGATTTGATACACTCAACACAAGACCCATTTCCAGTAATAGAAATAAAACTGATGTACCTCCATAACTGATAAAGGGAAGCGTGATTCCCGTATTTGGAATGCTGTTGGTCACAACCGCAATATTTAAGATTACCTGTATCATCATATGTGCCATCGCTCCGGTAACGATTAATGCTCCAAGCAAATCTTTTGCATTTATCGCAATAATGAAAAAGCGCCAGATTAAAATGAGAAATAAAATAATAATCATACCAGCTCCAAATAACCCCAGCTCTTCACATATAATCGAAAATATCATGTCATTTTGTGCTTCCGGCAAGAATCCAAGCTTTTGAACGCTTTGACCAATTCCTCTTCCAAACAACCCGCCTGAACCAATCGCATAAAGTCCTTGTAATGTTTGATATCCTTTTTCGTATTGCTCCGGATTTCTCCATATTGCCAGCCTTTCCAGTCGATAGCTTTCCAGTGCCAGAAATATTGCCATAAATCCGATTCCGAGAATCCCCATCCAAATAAATTGTATATACTTTGGACTTGCAACAAAAATAAGTACTACGCCAATACCTAATATAATAATCGCTGTACTTAAATTACTTGCTCCTACCAATGCTGTAACCGGAAGTACCGGAAGCATCAGACACAGCATTGAACGCCAATTATCTACACACTTCTTTTGTCCTGAGATCAGACATGCCAGAAATAAAATAATCGCTACCTTCGAAAATTCCGATGGTTGAAAAGAAAGCGGGCCCAAAGAAAGCCATCTTTTGGACCCGTTATATTCTTCTCCCACAAGCATCACTAATACTGACAATATAATTGATACCAGATATCCCAGATTTGCAAATGGAATCCACTTATGATAATCAATCTTTGCTACAATTAACATTCCAATCACACCTAAGACTGTAGCAGCACCTTGTTTTTTAACATAATAATATGCATCTTGAAACTTATTCTGTCCGTTATAAGCACTCGTACTGTATAACAATACAAGCCCTGCTCCAATCAACATGACCAAAACGATCAACAGCACATAATCTAGATTCGCTCTCTTCTCCGGGCGTTTCAAGGAACTTCACTCCTTATAATTCATTTACCAGCTCTTTGAATTTATCGCCTCGTTCTTCATAACATTTAAACATTCCCCAGCTTGCACATGCCGGTGATAAGAGAACCGCATCTCCCGGCTCTGCATATTTCACGCATGTTGCCACCGCTTCTTCAAACGTATCTACAAGAATTGTATCTGTAAAGCCTAATTTCTTTGCTGTTGCATCAATCTTTTCTCTTGTTGCACCAAGTAATACAAGCTTTTTCACTTTTCCGTCAAAAGCATTGATCCACTCATCGTACGACGAGTCTTTGTCATATCCGCCCCCGATCAGAAGCGTTGGACGATTCATTGCCTGAATTCCTTTGATTGCTGCATCCGGGTTTGTTCCTTTGGAATCATTATAATAAGCTACACCATTTTTCTCTGCTACAAACTCAATTCGATGAGCTACACCTTTGAAAGACTTAATCACCTCTCGAACCAGGTCTACAGGCACACCATATGCGATTGCCATCGCAGCTGCTGCCATAATATTTTCATAATTATGTGTTCCCAGAAGCTGAAGTTCCTTCACATTACAGATTGTTACTGCAACATCTGTATCATAACTATATACAATATCACCCTCATCAAGATAAATACCTCTATCTAATATACGCTGACTACTGAAATATAGAACCTTCGCTTTAATCTCTTCCCCGAATTTTCTTGTCACTTCATCCTCATAATTCAATACACACACATCATCTGCTGTCTGGTTTCTGCAAATGTTCTTCTTTACTTCAATATAAGCTTCCATTGTATGATGACGATTTAAATGATCCGGAGTAATATTCAATATTGCGCTGACCTTTGGACGAAATGTATGTATTGTTTCCAGCTGAAAACTACTCATCTCTGCTACTGCCACAGAATCCTCTGTCATATCCAGCGCTACTTCTGTATATGGATTTCCAATATTTCCTACTACATATACATGTTCCTGATATTTCTTCATAATCTCCCCAAGTAATGTAGTTGTAGTTGTCTTTCCATTTGTTCCTGTGATTGCAAGAACCTCACCTTTTCCATATACGTAAGCAAGTTCAATCTCGCCCCATATTGGAATACCCATTTCTCTCATCTGGTTCACAACTTCAAGATCTGTCGGCACTCCCGGACTCATCACAGTAAGCACAAGACTTTCCATCACCTCTTTGGAGAGTTCCCCTAATATAACCTTTACATCGCCGGACAAAGTTACTCCGTGCTCTTCATCATGTAAAATATTTTCTTTGATTGTTTCTGCATCAAGCTTCTCATTTCCATCATATAAAATTACATCAGCTCCTTCTCTCAAAAGCAGACGACTTGCTGCTATCCCACTAATTCCAGAACCAAATACCAATACATTTTTATCTCTTATGTCCATCTTTATACCCCCATAAGTGCAATCAAACATAATATTGCTGTAATAATAGAAAATACAGCAACAACTCTTGTCTCTGACCATCCACACAATTCAAAATGATGATGTATCGGAGCCATTTTAAAAATTCGTTTTCCACCTGTCTTTTTAAAATATGTGACCTGAATAATGACAGAAGCCACTTCCACCAGATAGATTAAACCAACAATAATAATAAACAACGGCATCTGCATCATATATGCAGCACCTGCCACAAATCCTCCCAATGCAAGCGAACCTGTATCTCCCATAAATACGCTTGCCGGATATACGTTAAACAATAAAAATCCAAGTAAAGCACCTACTACCGCACAAGTAATCGGTTCAATTCCACTCTTTGTTCCAACTGCAACAACTGTAAAAAATGTTGCAACTAATACAGTTACACTAGATGCTAATCCATCCAGCCCATCTGTAAAGTTTGTTCCGTTTACAGTTCCGATTACCGCAATAAATAAAAGCGGAACTGCAAGCCATCCAATATCCAGATATTTTCCACCTGAAAATGGAATCAGCATTGTAAGTGGAATCTTCGCAATCCTTACTACATAATAAGCAAATATCGCTGTCACTACAATCTGCAATGCCATCTTCTGCTTCGGAAATAATCCATCTGAACGTTTCATAACCACTTTTAAATAATCATCAAGAAAACCAATCAGACCGAAGCCAACTGTCAAAAACAATACCGGAATAATCTTCGGATAATCTTTTACATAGAACAGTGAAGTGATCACTACACTTCCTAATATCATAACGCCACCCATCGTCGGCGTTCCTGCTTTTTTCAAATGCGACTGAACTCCGTCAACACGTTCTGTCTGCCCCATCTTTAATCTTCGCAAAAACGGGATTACAAATGGTCCCATAATCACACTTAATGCGAATGATATTAACACTGGAATTACTACATGATTTGCCATACTCACACCTCTTCATCTCTTTGGTTCAGCGAGAAGTTTCTCTTTTGTAACTCTCGCTATATCTTATACAGTATAACTCATAGTCTGTGGATTTTCAACCTCACCAGAATATGGACGACATTTTATTTTTCCTGTTTTTCCAAATACGGAAGAACATTATCATAAATATCTCTTAGTACCGGAGCTGCAATTGTACCTCCATAATAGATTCCCTTTGGATCATATATGATCACCATTCCGATCACTTTCGGATCATTTGCCGGGGCAAATCCGACAAATGAAGAGATATATTTATTTGCACTTCGCGGAAGCGTCTGTGAAGTCGCAGTCTTTCCTCCTATGCGATATCCTTCCAAATATGCATTATGTCCGGACCCCTCTGAAACAACACTTTCCAGCAGCATTTTCATAGTTTCTGAAGTTTCTTTTGATACGATTTCCTTTTGCTTTTGATATGTCAGTGTTTTTATTTCCTTTCCATCTGAATTATAAACTTTCTTTCCAAAATGAGGCGTAATACGGGTTCCACCATTTATAATTGAACTTATTGTTGTAAGTAGTTGTATCGGTGTGATTTGAAATGATTGTCCGAATGTCATCGTCGCCAGTTCTACTAATCCAATATCTTCTTTTTTATGCATGATCGTTCCTGCTTCTCCCGGCAAATCTACATTTGTCAACTTTAACAGCCCAAACTTTTGAAAATAATCATAAAATTTATCAGCACCTAATCGCAAACCTATTTCCATAAATACCGGATTACATGAATTTTGAATTCCTTGTGTAAATGTTTCCAGACCATGTCCTCCTACTTTGTGGCATCTGATTTTTCTATCCTCTACTATTTTGTACCCCGGACACGAAAAGGTATCATTTACTGTTACAACACCTTCTTCCAGACATGCTGCTGAAGTAATTACCTTAAAAGTTGAGCCAGGCTCATAGGTATCATTAATACACCGATTTCTCCACATCTGATTTAATAAATCTTGCTTTTTTTCATCTGTAAGCTCACTTGTATCAATCTTTGAAGACAATGTAAACGGGTCATTCAAATTAAATTCCGGAACATTTGCCATCGCATAAATCTCTCCATTTTGAGGATCCATCAAAATAATTGCCACCGCATCAGATTCTTTTTCTTCCATTACTCTCTTTGCCGCCTGCTCACAGTAGGATTGTATATTATAATCCATCGTAATCTCTAATGTATTTCCCGGTTTCGGCTCCATACGGTCTTCTGCCACTCCTTCCAGCTCTATTCCCCTTGCATCTGTCATTGTAAGAATTGTCCCATTAACTCCTTTTAGATATTCTTCATATTTCACTTCAAGTCCGATAATCCCCTGATTATCACCGCCTGTGAACCCCAGTACTTGCGATGCCAGTTCTCCATATGGATAATAACGTTTAAAATCCTCATCCACTTTCACTCCGTCTAAATCCAGATTGCGTATTCTGTCTCCAACCTCTTTTTCTACATTTGTTTTTATTTTTTCCATAGAAGAAATTTTCTCTACTCTCTTCCGTACATATGCTTCTTCCAGCCCCAACTCTTTTGAAAGCATTTGTATTGTCTGTTCCTTATTTTTTATCTGATTATGTATCACCGATATTGTACAAACTGTTTTATTTGTTGCAAGAACCACCCCGTTCCGGTCTAAAATCTCTCCTCTGGCCGCTTTGATCTTACGTTCTCTTTCATGTAATTCTTTTGCCCTTTTCTGATAATATTCTGCATCAAATATCATCAAAAAAATCATTCGTCCAAGCAATGCTATGATCATAATAACAGCAGCGAAAAAAACAATCATTATTTTTTTCTTATTATAAGTACGATTTTTCATAAAAAACCTTACAAAAGACAGTTTATATAAAATATTATGTCTTCTGTAAGGTTATGCTTCTTCGTTCACATCTCATGAACGAATCTATTTTATTCTGTATAATAGTCCGAAGTCCAGTCTGTGAAATCCGGTGTATATGTATCATCTACATATGCCCCATCCCAATTGCTATAGGTGTCTGTATATGATGCATCATAATCTGTATAATCATAATCCCCTGTTTCCTCATTGCTATTTGATGTATCCGATGAATCCTCTGTTTCCTGTACCGCAACAGGATCATATCCTTCCACAGTGGTAACGTTTAAATACGGAAATGCTTGTGACATGATTTTTTTTGCCAGCCCAAGCACAAGTGAACTGTCATCCTGTGCCGCAGTATTTGGCTCATCGATTACCACATACACTACTACTTCCGGATTATCGAGTGGGGCACATCCGATAAAGGATAATACATACTTTCCATTATTACGCGGAAGCTTCTCCGCAGTACCTGTCTTTGCCCCAATATTGTATCCTTCCATTGCTGCTGTTTTACCTGTACCATAATCCATAACAGCTTTCAAATACGTCTTTACCTGTTCTGACGTTTGCTCTGAAATAGTTTTTCGAAGCAAAACCGGATTCTTTGTTTCTATAACTTTTCCATTTTCATCCTGGATTTGTTTTACAATATGTGGCTCATAGTAATTACCGCCATTTACCAGAGATGAGAATGCTGTTATCACCTGCGTCATTGTAACATTAAAACTCTGTCCAAATGAACTGGTCGCAAGATCCGTATCCCCCATTGTATCTTTGGTAAATAATAATCCTGCTGTCGAAGCTTCTCCCGGAAGATCAATTCCGGTATATTCCCCAAAGCCGAAAATATGCTGATATCGAATAAAGTCTTCAACACCTATCGATTCGGCAATTTCCATCAGTGCAACGTTACAGGAATTTGCTATAGCATCCGCAACTGTCTCTGTTCCATGTCCTGAAGTAAGATGACATCGGATATCCCAGTCTCCCACATGCAGATATCCTCCACACACATAGGTTTCATCCCCTTTGATTGCTCCTGTATCCAGACCTGTTGCCACTGTAAATGGTTTGATCGTCGAGCCTGGTTCAAATGCATCACTAACGCAAAAATTACGCCACAATTCATTCATTGCCTCAAACTGCTCATCCTCTGTTTTTGCATTCCAGTCTTCCGTCGAATAAATAGCAGACAAATCCCTTGGCTTATTTAAATCAAAATTAGGATAAGAAGCCTCTGCAAGAATTTCTCCGGTATTTGGATTCATGATCATCACTGCTGTATTCTTACTTCCCAGCTCATCTTCCCGTTCTTCACCGGTATGTTCTTCATTAAATTCTTTAATACACTGCTCTACAATGCTCTGTAATGTCACATCAATCGTCGAAACAACCGTGTTTCCATTTTTTGCATCTTTTACAGTTCTCTCTAATGATGCATTATCAGAAAAATAGCCATACTCTCTTCCATTCAATCCATTTAAAACATCATTATATGCACTTTCAATCCCCAGTGCTCCAATATTATCTACTGTAGCAAATCCAATCACATCACTCGCCAATGTAGCATATGGATAATTACGCTTATAATCATCCTCAAGCCAGATTCCTTTTACATTTGGATAGTTTTCTGTATCTTCCTCAATTGCCCTAAATTTCTGTGCTTTTTCATAAGTTATATTTTCTGCAAGTATCTGGTATCTGCTATCCGGGTTATCAGAAATGATTTGATCTACATCCCCTTCATTTATCCCAAAACAATCCGACAATACTTTCTTTGTAGGATTGATGTATTCTTCTTTGGAAGTCATAACATAAACATCGAGTATTACATTATATACTCTCTCGCTTGTCGCAATCTTAGTTCCGTTTCGATCGACAATATCTCCTCGTTTATATGGAATTACCCTGCTGTCATATGTCTGCTGATCCAAAACAATTTTTGTAAATTTGCTTCCTTTGGAAGCATTGATATATGTAATTTTTGCTATAAGAACAACAAAAGCCAGTATAACTGCCATAAATAGCATTACCAGCTTCTTTTGCATTCTTTTTGGAAATTTTCTTGTTAAAAATTGATAATTGTTTTTTTTATTCTTTTTGACTGCCATCTTCTTACCTTATTCTGACACATCTTTTGATTTTGCTAATACACCATCTTTTGGTATATCACTATACTGCGTTACACTGTCACTCTCTGGACCTGTATATTCCACCACGCTCCCCTGGGCTGCATATACCATTCCAAATTCGTTGATTGCTTTATTGCGAACCTCTTCCAGATTCACAGCATCTTCTGCACTTCGGTAAGCTGTATCATTTTCTTCTGTCAGATTTGAAAGTTCTTCTTGTAATGCCGTAATGTTTTCCGAACGACTTACAACCTCTGCCTGCAACTGCAAAAACATAACACTGATACATACTGCAAAAATTGCTGCTCCTGTCAGAAAGACAGCATATACAGGACTTATACTCTGTGCACGTTTTCGATTTTTACGCACCTGACGACTAGCTTTCGCACTCTGCTTTTTCGGCTTTTCTATCTGCTTTGGCACTGTTTCCGGCTGCAAAGCTGCACTTCCATAGACATACATTCTTCTGTGCTGTCCAGCATAATATTCTGCTTTACTATACGTCTTCATACGTCCTATATCTGCCATTGCTTTTTGCCTTTCTCTTTCACCAGGCTCTCCCCTCCTGATGAAATTCTATTTGATATACTCCCTTTATTTTGCTAACAGCGCTCAAAAATACGTAACTTTGCACTTTTAGAACGGCTGTTATACTCTAATTCTTCTTCACTTGGAAGAATTGGTTTCCTTGTAATGACCTTTCCTTTTGAAACATTTCCACATACACATACCGGAAAATGCGATGGACATATGCAAGGATTTTCATTTTTTCGAAATGCACTTTTCACAATTCTGTCTTCCAAAGAATGAAATGTGATAATGCATATTCTTCCACCAGGATTAAGCATCTCGATCATATCATCAAGCGATTCCCTTAAAACATCCAATTCTCTGTTCAACTCAATACGAATTGCCTGAAATGTTCTCTTTGATGGGTGTCCTGCTGTCTTTTGAAATTTCATTGGGATTGCATGACGAATAATCTCGTTAAGCTGTCCCGTTGTCTCAATCGGTGCTTTTTGACGCTCTATTACGATATGTTTTGCAATATTTTTCGCAAACTTGTCCTCTCCATAGTCACGAATCACCCTGAAAAGATCTGCTTCGCTATACGTATTCACGATTTCTCGTGCTGTCAGTTGCTGTCTTTGATCCATTCGCATATCTAACGGAGCATCTACTCGATAAGAAAATCCTCTTTCTGCAGTATCCAGCTGATATGACGATACTCCCAGATCGATCACAATACCATCAACTTTATCTACACCAATTTCATGAAGCCGTGACTTCATCTCACAATAATTGCTTCTTATTATTGTAACCTTCTCCCCAAAGTCACGTAATCTTTCGCTTGCAGCTTCTATTGCTGCTGCATCTTGATCTATACCTATAAATCTCCCCTGTTCGTTCAGACGACTGCAAACTTCAAATGCATGTCCACCTCCGCCTAACGTTCCGTCTACATAGATTCCGTCTGGTTTAATTGCCAGACCATCTACTGTTTCTTCAAGTAATACTGATTTGTGTTTAAATGCCATATCTTCCTCCATCTTTTCGCATTATATTACCAGCTCTTATGATCGCCGTTCGTCATAACCGTGCAAACACGCTCCTGACTCACTACTACTCATTATATCCTGATTCCAATTGCTTCCATTCGTTCTGCAATTGCATCCAAATCTTCTTCGCTGACCATACTGCGTTCTTCCCAAAGTCCTTTATCCCAGATTTCTACACGATCTTGAACTCCCACAAGAACAACGTCCTTTTCAAGATGTGCTGCTTTTCTGAGTGACGGCGGTACTAAAACTCTCCCTTGTTTATCGAAACTGCCCTCTGAAGCACTTCCAAAGAAATATCTCTTGAATATTCTGGCATCCTTATTCATCCGTGGTAAGGTTTCCAGTTCTGCTACAAATTTGTTCCACTCATCTTGAGAGTACACAAATAAACAGCCTTCCAGTCCATTGCAGATTACAAAGCTATCGCCCAAATCTTCACGTAACTTGGCTGGTATAATCAATCGGCCTTTTTCATCTATGCTGTGATTAAACTCTCCTAGTAACATTAAGAACTCCTTTTTAGAATTTATGGGCTCCACTTTTCTCCCACTTTATTCCACAATTCACCACTTCCTACCACTTAGAACCATTGTAAACCACTTCCCACCCTTTTTCAACCCCTTATTTTGTGAAAAAAATTAGAACTAAAAAAATCCACTGGACCTTTTTGTCGTATACACGGCAATAAAAAAAGAGACAGAAAAGATTTTTTTCTTCTCTGTCTCTTCTTTACTTCTTATCTTACTGAGAAATTGTTGATAAATAACTGTTAATCGCATCATAATTAACTGAAGCAACTTCTCTTTCCTGCTTTGACTCATATGTATCATATGCAGAATATCCTAACCATCCGACTAATGCCAAGCCTGCCAGCGACAATACACAGGTTCTTACAACACCCATAACTCTCTGTTTGCGGATATTCTTTTTTCTATTTGCTTTTTCCTGTTTATATCGATCTACTTTCTCCTGACTCATATAAACCTTCCTTTCATCTATTAAATCGCAACGATAATACCACCATCATTTGCATACATAGAACTTATTCCGGCTGTATCCACGATGATGCTCTTCTTTACTGCCATCTTCTCTAATAATATTTTTTCAAAATCTTTTGCTCTCTGTTCACAATTACAATGTGAAATTGCCAGCACTTTTTCTCTTGCATTCTCTGTTTCCTGTTCAACATAATCTGCCATCTTAACTAATGCTTTCTTCATTCCACGAGCCTGCGCTTTCTGACAAATCGTACCTTCCGGTGTTGATCCCATAACCGGTTTTATGTTCAATGCGCCTGCAACCAGTGCTTTGATTCCTGTTAATCTTCCATTCTTACGAAGTGTATCCAGATTCTCCAGTACAAAATAAGTATGCTGCCCTTCTATATAAGCTTCTACTGTATCGATCACTGTCTGAAAATCCATTCCGGCCTCTTCGCACTCCTGAATCTTTAATGCAATCAATGTCTCACCTATGGATGCTGAACAAGAATTAAATACATAGATGTCTTTTTCTCCATACTCTTCAAAGTACAAATTTCTTCCTAACTGAGCACTGTTATAAGAACCACTGAGCTCTGCCGATAATGTAACTACATAAATATGATCTGCATCACAATTATACTTCGCCAGATATTGCTCCGGTGAAGGACAAGAAGACTTTGGACTTTCCGGACATTCAGCAACTTTCTTTAAAAAATCTGCCTGATCAAATGTCTCATCATCTATAATATGATATTCTCCCACCTGCATAGTCAATGCGGCTGATACGAACATTCCGCTCTGTTTCATCTCATCTGTCAGTTCTCCGCAACTGTCAACAATCACTCTATAACTCATTGTAGTTCCTCCCAAATCACACTGTGTGTGATAAATTTCTATCACATGTAGTTTTTAATACTACATTATAATATATCATACTTTTGAGTGATTGAAAAGAGCTTTTTCATTCCATTTTGGGAAACCCATCTTATTGCGTTACTGTTCACAGTAACTGTGAACAGTAACCTTATTGCTTCAATTTAATTTTACGAGATATTCCAAGTGCAATTCCCATCTCTGTCATAAGAAACAAAATCGACGTACCTCCATAACTGATAAACGGTAATGTAACTCCCGTTGTCGGCATCATATTGGTCACTACGGCAATATTTAAAATAACCTGAAGCGAAATATGTGCAAAGATTCCACTTGCAATTAATGAGCCATAGAGATCCGGCGCATTCTTTGCAATAAACATCAAGCGATATAAAAGTAGTCCAAACAGTACGAGAACGACAATTACGCCGAACACGCCCAGCTCCTCGCATACAATTGTCAGAATCATATCATTTTGCACTTCAGGAATTACCCCCAGCTTTTGCGTACTATTTCCAAGACCTTTCCCAAAAAATCCACCGGATCCAATTGCATACAATCCCTGCATTACTTGAAATCCACCTTCATCTGCATGATTTTCCGGATCAAGCCAGGTGATTATTCGTCGCAGACGGAAGTTTTCACTACTTGAAATATTTACCGAAAGATATGAAAGTCCAACTACAACAACTACAGCTCCTGCAGCAATCAGCTGCAAAAATGGTTTTATCTTAGGATGTGCAACAAAGATTAATATCCCGGTAATCCCCGCAACAATAATCGCTGTACTTAAGTTATCTGTCAGAACCATTACACCACCTGCTGCAACTGCTCCAACTGCACAAACTCGTTCAATCCCTTTCTTTGACTGAATCTTAGGACCCAGCCTGCAGATTTCATAAGGGATTAACAAAATAACTGCAATTTTGGCAATTTCTGATGGCTGTAATGTCATCTTGCCGGGAAGCTGAAGCCATCTTCTTGATCCATATGCTTCTACTCCAAGCGGTGTTTTTACCAGCAGCATCAAAAACAAGGAAATATAATAAATCTGCCAGGAAAAAGCACCATACACATGATAGTCTAGTTTTGATACAAACAACATAAACGCAAAACTAACCGCACTTATAATTGCCTGCTTTGAAAAATAGAACATATCATTTCCAAAATCCGCATTTGCACTATATGCACTTGTACTATAAAGCATCACCAGTCCAAAACACATTAAGAAAACCAGAATCATTAATAAATCATAGTCAAAATATTGCGGATTCTGAACAAATAATTTAGACCATTGAAAGCTTTTCTTATTTGGTCTTACAGTTCCATTCTCCATATCAACATCCCCTGTTTATTCAAATCATCTTGCTGCCATTTCCGGATGAACCGGTTTGCCATGTTCAAAATATCTGTCATACCATACAAGGAAAATATAAACTGTCCAGATTTTTCTGCTATTGTCTGTTTTTTCATTTTTATTCTTTCCATTCTTATGGTCATCTAACATTTTGATCAGAAGTTCTGTATTAAAGAATTTGTTTGCTGCTTCTGACTGAAACATCTCTTTTACTCGGTTATAATACTTGTCCTCTTTTAGCCAAACACGCGTTGGAATTGGGAATCCCAGTTTTTTCTTTTCTGCTGTCTTACTGCGAATCACTTTTTCAGCTGCTCCTCGCAGTGCTACTTTAGTCTTTGGTGCACGTACTTTATAATCTAATGGCAATGTTTCTGCAAGCTCCAGTACTTTTTTATCCAAAAACGGAACACGAACCTCCAGAGAATTTGCCATTCCCATCTTATCACCTTTCATCAAAATATCATGAACCAGCCAAAGATGCATATCAACATACTGCATTTTTGTCACCGGATCTTTTCCCTGTACACGTTCATACAATGGTTTTGTCACTTTTTGAATCTGAGGTTCACAGCCCTTCTTTAAAATTTTATTTGCTTCACGTTCCGTAAAAATATTCGTTGCATTTGCAAAATAACGCTCTTCTAAGGTTTTTCCATGACGCATTAAAAAGCCTCTTCCCTTTGTTCCTCTAGGCAGGCAGTATTCTGCAAATTTGCCAAGCGCTCTTCGAATCGGCATTGGAATCTTATTAAAGCTCGTATGTTCCAATGGTTCACAATAAATATTATAACCACCAAACAGCTCGTCTGACCCTTCTCCCGAAAGCACAACCTTTACTTTTTTCGAAGCTTCCTCACTCAAGAAATATAATGCAATTGCTGCCGGATCTGCTACCGGCTCATCCATATAATACTGAATATCAGATAATTTATCCCAATATTCTTCCGGACTGATTACTTTTGCATCGTTTTGCATATTAATACTTGCAGCAAATTCTTTTGCATCCTGGATCTCGCTGTATTTTCCTTCATCAAAACCAACTGTAAATGTACGGTCAACCTGACCTAAATAGGTTAAATAACTGGAGTCTACACCACTCGAAAGATAGGAAGCAACTTCTACATCACTGATCTTATGCATCTCTACAGATTCTTTCATCACTGCTTCAATATCATCTACGATTTCTTCAAATGATTTTGTCGTATCTCCTGTAAAATCCGGTTCAAAATAACGTGTAATCTCCATCTTTTCATTTTCATAAGTAAAGTAATGTCCCGGCTGTAAGCAGAAAACACCTTTAAAAAATGTCTCATTTGTCGGAACAAACTGAAATGACAAGTAATTTCCAAGTGCATCTTCATTAAAAATCTTATCAAATTTCGGATGCTCCATAAAAGATTTAATTTCTGAACCAAACATCAATGTTCCATTCATCTGTGCATAATACATTGGTTTAATCCCAAAAATATCTCTTGCCCCAAATAGTTTTTTTGTTTTTGTATCCCAGATTACAAACGCATACATACCTCTCAGACGTTCTACCAGGCTTTCTCCCCATTCTTCATAGCCATGTATCAATGTCTCGGAATCTGTATTCGACACAAATACATGTCCTGCTTCCACTAATTCTTTTCTCAGTTCCTGATAATTGTAGATTTCCCCATTAAATACAAGTACCTTACTTCTGTCTTCGTTATATAATGGCTGGTCGCCAACTTCAGAAAGGTCGATAATACTCAGACGTCGAAACCCCAGCGCCGCATCTTCATCCACATATTTTCCTTCGCTGTCCGGTCCTCTGTGAATAATCGTATTCATCATATTTTCCAGAACCTCTTCACGATTTTCAACCTCTCCTACAAATCCTGCAAATCCACACATATAGTCTTTGTCTCCTTTTGTTGTATCCTGTTTGCTCGTTGTTCTTATTATTTTTACATATAATTCGTTCCTTATTATAGCTTTTTTTCTATCTAAAAACAACTTTTTTCTTTTTATGTCCTTATCTTCATTTCTTTTCACAAAACTTTTCATGAAAAAGGATACATTTTCTCCATGCAATAGGAAATTGTCTGTTCCACACTCAACCCATTTTCTATCGGTCTTTGTATAATAACTAATTTTGTGCCTGTTTTTTGCGCTGCTTCAATCTTTTCATCAAAGCCACCTGCTTTTCCCGATTCTTTTGTCACCAGATATGCTGCTTCTGTATAATGAAGCAAGGCAATATTCATTTCTGTTGAAAATGGTCCCTGCATAGCGATTAAATGTCTGCCTTCAAATCCTAGTTTAGCCGCATCTGTCATAGAATTTTTTGTTGAAAGCACACGCGCATAACATCTGTCTTGATAATCCTTAAGCTGAGTATATTTTTGAAGTTCTTTTCCACCTGTCGTAATTAATATGTTTCCTTTCGTCTCCTGCAAATAAGAAACTGCTTTATCGACATTCTCTGCCCAGACACAATTTTCATTTTCAAATGCTTCATTTTCCGCTTCTCTGACACAACGGATATATTTTATTTTTCCATTTTCGCATGCTTTCTGTATATTTTCTGTCACCACTCTTGCAAATGGATGGGTTGCATCGATCACAATATCTATCTTATATAGATTTAAAAATTCTTGAATTTCTTCACGATCCATTCTCCCTGCTATAATCTCAGCTTCGGACTGTTCTTCTGCACACACTTTTCCATACTCAGTTGCAACGCTGACATAAACCTTTGCCGGCAGTCTGCACACTGCTTTTGCGATTTGATTTCCTTCTGTTGTCCCGGAAAATATCAAAATCCTGCACATTTCCAATTCTTCTTTATCGTTCTTATCCACGCCAAAACCTGTTCTTTCTTAAAATAAAACTTCCATCTTTTTCTGTACAATAGCTACCGTCATACCATCCAATTTCAGTTTATCTAATATCATCCTTCCATCCGGGCAACAATATTTTGCAGCTCTCTCACATACATTATCCACACCGGTAACCGATGCCACAAATTCTGAACTACTACTAACACACTCTACTTTTTTCAGCTTTTCTGCCGAATATGTCAAAAATGGAATTTGATAGTTCTCCGACAGTTTTTTTATCGCCGGTTCTTCTTTCTTTAGATCAATACTTGCAAATGCTAAAATTTCAGCCAAATCTATTTGAACTTGTGCTAATGCTAACTGAAGACCTTTTTCTAATTTTATATAAGATATGTTTTTTCTACACCCCAGACCTATAACATATGTTTTCGCAAGCAAATATAATCTGTTCGATTTTTGATTTTCTTCTTTTTTTTGAGCTGTCACAATAATTCCATATTCAAATTTATCCAATTCTCTTTCTGATTCACAACACACGACTTCTTTCGGCACTTTCCCTTTGTAACCAAGTTCACTGTAAAATCCTATCTTTTTTTCTTCCAAAACAGCTGCCGAAATTTCTTTTGCCAGTTTTCTGTCTGTAATTTGCAGTCTGTTTTTCTTTGCAAACACATCTACTGCAAATTTCTTCTGTACATCTGTCGCTGTCGTAATAACCGGCATTGCACCCATACAGTTTTCTATCATGTGCGCAAGCTCTATTCCCCCTCCGACATGACCAGATAGGACTGGTATGCAATATTGAGCTTTTTCATCCATCACCAATACTGCAGAATCTGAATATTTATCTTTCACCCACGGAGCGATTAAACGCACTGCAATCCCTATTGCACCAATAAAAATAAAATCTTCTTTCCCCCATTTTTTCCCAATCCATAAAGACAAATATTCTGGCATGGGTTCTAAATCACACTCTACGGAAAAACGTTTTATCGTATATCCAATGCAATCATACTCTTGTTCTGTTAAATAGCTACACAGCTCTTTATTTTTTTGACTTCCTTTTTTTGTAAAACTTAATACGTTAATTTTCTTATTCATCTCTGTATATATTCTGAAAATCCTCCTTTTGCATACCATATGCAAAAGGAGGGTTTATTGTAATCATTCTATATTTTACTTACTTTATAAACATCGCATCCCCGAACGAGAAAAAGCGATATCTTTCTTTTACTGCTTCTTCATAAGCTGCCATCACATGTTCTTTTCCGGCAAGTGCAGACACTAACATAATCAATGTTGATTCTGGAAGATGGAAATTTGTGATCAGGCAATCTAACATTTTAAATTTATATCCCGGATAAATAAATATTTCTGTCCATCCACTGCATGGCTTCAAATGACCGGTTTCATCTGCTGCTGACTCAATCGTACGACAGCTTGTTGTTCCTACGCAAATAACGCGCCCCGCTCCATCTTTGGCACGATTAATTTTCTCAGCTGCTTCTTCATCTACCTGATAAAATTCAGAATGCATATGATGTTCTGTGACATCTTCTACTTTTACCGGACGGAATGTTCCAAGCCCAACGTGTAAAGTCACACGTGCAATATCAACACCCTTTTCCTGAATTGCATCCAGAAGCTCTGATGTGAAATGCAATCCTGCAGTCGGAGCTGCAGCAGACCCCTCGTTTTTTGCGTATACAGTATTATAACGATTACGATCCTGTAACTGATGTGTGATATATGGTGGCAGCGGCATCTCGCCAAGCTGATCCAGAACCTCTTCAAAAATTCCTTCATAATGGAATTTTATCAGTCGGTTTCCTTCCTCTACCACTTCGATAACTTCTCCAATCAGCAATCCGTTACCAAAGCTCACCTGTGCTCCGACTTTCATCTTTTTGCCAGGTTTTACAAGTGTCTCCCAAACGTCTTTTTCTTTACGTTTTAATAAGAGTACTTCTATCTTTGCTCCTGTACCAATCTTTTCACCGATCAGTCTCGCCGGAATTACCTTTGTATCATTAATCACGAGACAATCTCCCGGATTCAGATAATCAATAATTTCTTTAAATATATGATGCTCTGTCTTACCTGTTTCTTTATCTAATATAAGCAGGCGAGAACTAGAACGATCCTCCAGAGGATCCTGAGCAATCAGTTCCTCTGGCAGATCATAATAAAAATCACTTGTTTTCAATGACTTGTCCCTTCTCTTTCTTATTTACGAAGTTCAATTCCCATTTCTTCCAATGCTTTTAAGATCTTGTTCATCGCTGCTGTAATATCAGCCTCTTCCAAAGTCTTATCTTTTGCACGGAATACAATTGAATATGCAACAGACTTAAATCCTTCTTTAATCTGAGCTCCCTCATACAGGTCAAACAAAGCAAAGCTTTCCAGATAATTTCCGCCTTTTTTTGCAATAATATCTTCAATCTGTCCAACCAGGATTTCTTTTGGTACTACCATACTCAAATCACGGGAAACCGCAGGATATTTTGCAATACCTGTATATTTTCTGTCAAATGTTGCATATTCCAGAACAACTGGCATATCAATCACTGCGACATATGCTCTTTCTCCGATTCCATAAATATCAGCAACATCCGGGTGAACTTCTCCCAAATATCCAACCACTTTTCCATCATACAAGATATTTGCCTGTCTTCCTGGATGCAGATAAGATTTTCCTGCATTTGGATCGTAGCTTTCACGTCCCTTCATTCCAATCTTCTCAAAGAACTCTTCTACAACACCTTTCATATTGAAGAAATCTCCATCCCCATACATACCAAGAGTAAACTGCATTCTTTCATCCGGGAGTTCTGTAAGTGGAAGCTTTTCTGGAATATAAACATTTCCAAGCTCATACAGACGTACATTTTTATTTCTTCTGTTATAGTTTGTAGCAAGTGAAGTTAACATTCCATTAAGAGATGTTGTTCTCATAATGCTATAATCTTCACCAAGTGGATTCATAATCTCGATTGCCTGACGCAATGGTGAATCTGCCGGAAGTAATAATTTATCAAACACTTTCGGACTTTCAAATGAATATGACATTCCCTGGCTAAATCCACAGAATTCTGCAATATCTCTTGCGACCTGTTCTACTCTCAGTTTAAATGTCAGCTTACCTGTTGTTGCCTCTCCATTTGGAAGTGTTGTAGGAATGTTATCATATCCATAAAATCTTGCCACTTCTTCTGCAAGGTCTGCAAGACGGAATAAATCATGACGGAATGTAGGTGCGATCACTTCGTTTGTATCTGCATCATATTCCAAATCAATCTTCGCAAAATATGCCAGCATATCTTCTTTTGAAATGTCTGTTCCTAACATTCTGTTGATTCTATTTTCATCAAATGGTACACGAACAGGTTCTTTCTTCTTACTGTATACGTCAACTGTTCCGCCTACAACTTCTCCTGCGCCCAGTTCTTCAATCAACTGACATGCACGGTCAATTGCCGCTTTTGCATTGTTTGGATCCAGTCCTTTTTCAAATTTTCCTGAAGCATCTGTACGAAGTCCGACTCTCTTACTTGATTTACGAATGTTTACTCCATCAAAACATGCCGCTTCGAAAAGCATTGTCTTTACATCATCTGTGATCATTGAGTTTTCTCCACCCATGATACCTGCAATACCTACTGCCTTCTCGCCATCGCAAATCATAAGAACATCTTTATCCATCTGACGCTCCTGTCCGTCTAATGTAACAAACTTCTGTCCGTCTTCTGCATTTTTAACAACAATCTCATGACCTGCAAGTGTATCAAGATCATATGCATGCATCGGCTGACCATACTCTTCCATCACATAGTTTGTGATATCTACAAGGTTGTTAATCGGACGGATTCCAACTGATGCAAGTCTTCTCTGCATCCATTCTGGAGATGGTCCGATTTTGATATTTTTTACAACTCTTGCACAATAGCGTGAACAAAGCTCTGTATTTTCTACAGTCACTTTTACATAATCATTAACATCTTCCTGATTGCCTGTCTCTGTTACAACTGGTGGTTTAAATTCTTTATTAAATGTCGCTGCTGCTTCTCTTGCGATACCAACAACACTGTAGCAATCTACACGATTTGATGTGATTTCGTACTCAAATACAACATCATGAAGTCCAAGTACTTCTACTGCATCTGCCCCAACTTCTACATCATCTTTGAAAATATAAATACCATTTTCCGGAGCTTCCGGATACATATCTTTTGTAGAACCAAGCTCCTCAATGGAACACATCATACCGAAGCTTTCTACTCCACGGAGTTTTCCTTTTTTAATCTTAATTCCGCCCTCTACTCTTTGTCCAGGCTCGTGACCTCCT
Source organism: Mediterraneibacter sp. NSJ-151 (assembly GCF_022487435.1). Lineage (NCBI taxonomy): Bacteria > Bacillati > Bacillota > Clostridia > Lachnospirales > Lachnospiraceae > Mediterraneibacter > Mediterraneibacter sp. NSJ-151. The sequence goes on from NZ_JAKVPP010000007.1 coordinate 36,780, forward strand.
GCAACGCGTCCTCCATCAAGAACTACCGGTACCTTTGCACCTTCAAATACATTATGGGCACCTGTTACAATCTGAACCTGCTCTGTTCCTACATTTACCTGGCAGATTATCAGTTTATCTGCATCTGGATGCTTTTCAATCTTATCAATCTGACCTACAACAATCTTATCCAGATCTGCATCTAATTTTTCAAATCCCTCTACCTTTGTTCCTGATAAAGTCATTGCGTCTGTATATTCCTGCGCTGTGACATCCAAATCTGGCACATACGCTTTAATCCATGATAATGAAGTATTCATGTTTTAAATCTCCTTTTTATTATTTCATTATTCGCTTATTGTTCTGTTCGCCAAAAACAATTTTCCTCTTTATTTATGTTTGTTTTACCTGCTCACTAGAATTGTTTCAAGAAACGAATATCATTTTCATATAATAATCTCATGTCATCAATCTCGTATTTCAATAATGCGATACGTTCCAGACCTACACCGAAAGCAAATCCATTGTATTCTTCCGGATCAATTCCGCACATTTCCAGTACGTGTGGATGAACCATTCCGCATCCGAGAATCTCAATCCATCCGGATCCTTTACAGAAACGGCATCCTTTTCCACCGCATTTAAAACAGCTCACATCCACCTCTGCACTTGGCTCTGTAAATGGGAAATGATGTGGACGGAATTTTGTCTTTGTATCTGGTCCGAATAATTCTTTTGCAAATACTTCCAAAGTACCTTTTAAATCTGCAAATGAAACATTTTTATCGATTACAAGACCTTCAATCTGATGGAAGGATGGAGAGTGTGTTGCATCTACTTCATCAGAACGGAATACTCTTCCCGGTGCAATCATACGGATTGGAAGTTTTCCCTGTTCCATCACTCGTGCCTGTACCGGAGATGTCTGTGTACGAAGTACGATATCTTTATTAATATAGAATGTATCCTGTTCATCTTTTGCAGGATGATCTGCCGGAATATTCAATTTTTCAAAATTGTACAGATCGTACTCTACTTCTGGTCCTTCAACTACTTCATATCCCATTCCTACGAAGATTCTTTCTACTTCTTCCAATGCAATTGTGTTTGGATGTCTATGTCCTACACTATTTTTCTTAGATGGAAGTGTAACATCGATTACTTCTGCTTTCAGTTTTTCCTCGCGGATTGCTTTTTCCATCTTTGTTTTTGTCTCTTCCATAATCTGCTCAATTGCAGCTCTTGTCTCATTAACAAGCTGACCAACCTTTGGACGTTCTTCTGGAGCAACATCCTTCATACCTTTCAATACAGCTGTTAATTCACCTTTTTTTCCAAGGAATTTAACACGCACATCATTTAATTTTTCTGGAGCATCAGAAGCCTGAATTGCTTCAATTGCTTCTTTTCTGATCTGTTCCAATCTTTCTTTCATCATTTTTCTCCTTTCAAATGAAAAAAGCTCCATCCCCAAAAAGGGACGAAGCTTATATTATACTCGCGGTACCACCCTGTTTCCCAAAGTTATAACTTTTGGACACTCTGTTTGTGTAACGTACAACTTACGGTGTTCTCTACTTTATTTTTTCAAAAACACAGCTAACGTGGGAAATTCAATTACTATCTGAACTTAAGAAAATTTTCAGCCGATGATTCTCTCTCTCTGATAGAAGATAGCTCTCTACTGTACACGGTCTTCGCTTTTATGTTCATTTTATTTTTCAAAATTACCCCTATATTTTATCATATTCATACTGTTTGTCAAGTTTGATTTTCTGATGATTCCTCTTCTTTCTCATGTGCAAACATCTTAATTGCCCTTTGTAACAGGGCATTTACTTCTCCTCCAAGCAAAATGACATACATACACATATAAAGCCAGAGCATAATTAAAATAATCATCGTAAGGCTTCCATACATTGTTGTAAATCCGGTAAATATATCAAGATAAATAGAGAATACAAACGAAATCACTTGCCACGCACACGCTGTAAATATTGCTCCTGGGAGTTGTTTCTTCATTGTTGTTTTCCCTATATTCTTTCTGTTCGGCAAATATTTATATACTGTATCCCAGAATAATGTAAGAATACATAATGTAATCAGAGTTCTGCTTCGAATAACCGTATCGATTAATCTGACTAACACCGGAAAATGTTGATTTAACATAATTGCAATCCGATTACCAAATACAGATAAAACAAGTGACAAAATAATTGCCACCAAAAATATCACTGTATACAATGATGCTCTGATTCGCAAATATACATAATTACGTGTTTCTCTGCTTTCATATACGCAATTCAGTCCATTTGTAATCGACAGTACTCCTCTCCCTGCCGACCATAACGCCACTAGAACTGTGATTGGAATGATTGTGCCAGACTGGCTGTACACCTGATCCACTATAGATTCAATCAACCCTTCTACTGTCGTTGGAAATGCCTGCAGTACAGCATTCATAATATAATCCTTTGTTAATGAGGTAAATTGTACCATCGTTAACAATAATAATATGATTGGAATCATGGATAAGACGAAAAAATAAGCTGCCTGAGCAGCATAGGCTCCTGTATGATGCGAGCTCACCACATCCATAACACGAAACGCATATCCTTTTATTCGATTAAACTTTTCTTTCATATACTTCCTCATCTATCATTACATTTTATTGTAACAACTCTAACTCTCCTCGCAGCTATGTATTTTTAATCCACACCGCATTCAGTTTTAATAGAATAGCATACCCAATCAAAATATTCAAGTATATCATTTCATGGACTATTCTGTAGCTTTCTGACAGATTTTACGCCTTAAAAAGCGGGCTCAGTCAACGATGACCAAACCCGCTTTTGCTATATTCATTTAATTATAGAACTGAAATTTTGTTTATCGGTTATTGATTGCTGTAATCAATGCGTCAATCGATGCATGGATAATATCTGGATCTACTCCGGCTCCCCATGCAAGCTTGCCACTTGGAGTCTGGATTCCCACATAAGCAATTGCCTGTGAACTTGAGCTTTGTTCCAGAGCATGTTCCTGGTAAGTTACCAATGAGAAATCTAAATTATAAGCTTTCTTTAAAGCATTACTTACTGCATCCAATCGACCATTTCCTGTTGCTTCTGTTGTAATTGTTTTTCCTTCATATGTAGAAGTAACCTGAGTTGTAATTCCATCTTTCTGTTGGAAATGTACTTCGTTGATGCTGTATGGTGATGTAATATTTTCAAATTTTTCTTTAAATAATTCAAAGATTTCTTCTGGCTGCAGTTCAGCATGCTTGTGGTCAGAAACACTCTTCGTTGCATAACTCATTGCCTCACGCATCTTTGGCGGAAGATTAAGTCCAAATCGAGTTTCCAAAATATAACCAACTCCACCTTTACCTGACTGACTGTTGATTCGTATAACATCTGCATCATAGCTTCTTCCGACATCAGTAGGATTGATTGGAAGATACGGAACTGTCCAATGATTTGGATCTTTTTCGTCAATCCATTTCATTCCTTTTGCGATTGCATCTTGATGTGAACCAGAAAATGCAGCAAACACCAATGCTCCACTATAAGGACTTCTTTCTCCTACTGTCATGCCTGTATATTCTTCGTACTTTTCTACGATTCCCGGCATATCAGAAAAGTCAAGTTTCGGATCAACACCCTGTGCATACATATTCATTGCAACTGTAATAATATCCACATTACCTGTACGCTCACCATTTCCAAACAATGTACCTTCCACACGGTCTGCCCCTGCTAAAAGTCCAAGCTCTGTATCTGCAACCCCGCACCCTCTGTCGTTATGTGCATGCTGTGAAAGAATTACATTCTCTCGGTATTTCAAATTCTTTGACATGTATTCCACCTGGCTTGCGTAAACATGTGGCAAAGATAATTGTACCGTTACCGGAATATTGATGATTGCTTTCCTTTCCGGTGTCGGCTGCCATACATCCAGCACTGCGTTACATACTTCTACTGCATAATCCATCTCTGTACCTGTAAAGCTCTCTGGACTATACTCAAAATAAAGATCCTGTCCTGCTTCATCTGCCAGTCTTTTTAATAATGCTGCTCCATCGATTGCAATCTGTTTTACTTCTTCTTTTGACTTGCGGAATACCTGCTCTCTTTGTGCATAAGATGTTGAATTGTATACATGAACAATTGCTTTTTTTGCACCTTTGATTGCCTCAAATGTTTTCTTGATAATATGTTCTCTTGCCTGTGTCAACACCTGAATGGTTACATCATCCGGGATCAGATTCTGCTCAATCAAAGTACGGCAGAATTCATATTCTGTTTCAGACGCTGCCGGAAATCCGACTTCAATTTCTTTAAATCCAATCTTTACGAGTAATTTGAAGAATTCTACTTTCTGTTCAAGACTCATTGGAATCACCAATGCCTGATTGCCATCTCGTAAATCCACGCTACACCAGATTGGAGCTTTATCAATATATTCTTTTTCTGTCCAATCCAGACACTTTGTTGGCGGCATATAATACTGTCTTTTGTACTTATTGTGATTCATCATGATTCATTTCCTCCTCGTTTTACATACCATTATATTTTTTATGCAAAAGAAAAAGTCCTCCGTCTCGCAAAATATCTTTGCAAGAGACGAAAGACTGCTATTTATCAAGTCCTACGCGGTACCACTCTTATTTATGAATGTTACTTCATACACTTATCAGATACAGGCTTTGTATACTCATATACAAAACGATATATCTACCCTAGATAACGGTTGGGTTCCGTCTGCGTCTACTCTTCTGAACCTGTCTGCCAGAATTTGGGGCAGCCGCTCCGAGGCCAGTTCCATCTATTCTTTCAACTGCTTCTCACCAACCAGCAGCTCTCTGAATTCAGATATAAATGTAATAATCCTCTTCATAGCTTTTTTCTATTACATAGGAAAAGAGTACCATCATCTGGTAATCTTGTCAATGTTTTTCCTGAATTTTTATGCATATTTTTTATGTATGTTTTTAGTCTTTCCTATCATACAAAAAGGCAGCCATTACTGACTGCCTCTTCTTTCGTATATCCCCAAAATGCCGTTCCCTGTCTTCTGACTCCTAGCTTCTGCTAGGTGGGCGTCCGCATCTGCTTTTCTGTCTTCCACTGCATAATGATGGCCTGACATATTACAGAGATTTGAGAGTCCCGTTTAAAGTAATGTAGGTTCAAAACAACAAGGTTATCGAACATCTCAGGTGATTTTTTCTCTGAGAGTATTATAACTCATTTACATACTTTTTACAACATCAAGATATTGGAAATTGTTGCAAATTATAACCACATCAGATTAAAAATACTGTTTTTTTAATTTTGTAGTATAAACCAAAAAACCAACAAGTACGATCAAGAATAAAATATTTGCAATTGTATCCACTATTCCGACTGGTTTGACAAATGAATTGATCATATCAATTACACCATATATTGTTGTAACTATACCAAACACAAGTACTGACGGAAGTGCCTTTTCCAGAAATGCTTTTTTATTTTTACATTTTTTTGCAACATAAGCATTTCCTAACAGAAGGATCTCATTGATCTCACCTGTTTTTTTCATTTTAATATATGCATATAATGTATATATACCACATCCTAATACGATTAGACTTACAAATCCAAATACGTCATTCATTTTTTACTCCTCTACACCGAGAATTTCTTTTACGGTCTCTTTCATTTTATCTACATCGCACTCTTTTGTATGTCTAATCTGTGCGTTGCGAATTTCTTCAATTGCATTCGGAATCGCTACTCCTGAAACCTTCTCAAGTTCGTCGATCAATGCAAATTCTTCTAATTCATCATATTTCTCATCAATTGCTGTCATTACACTTCTTGCAAATTTATAAGGGCTTGCTGTTGATGCAACCAACATCTTTTTCTGATCCTTGCTTGCATCACGATATGCCCTGCTTACATGTGCTGCAACAGCAGTATGTGTATCCATCACATATCCTGTAGACTTATAAGTTCCACCAATTGTCTCTTTTGTTTCTTCTTCTGTAGAATATCCACCTTCGAAATCAGATAATTTTTCTTTCATCTCAGGAGTAATTTCATATACACCATCTTTTTTCAAAGCTTCCATCAACTCACTGTTTTTCTTAGCATCCTGTCCTGCAATTGTATAAATCAATCTTTCCAGATTGCTTGAAATCAAAATATCCATCGATGGTGATGAAGTCAAAACAAACTCTCTGTTTCTATCATATTTTCCTGTTTTAAAGAAATCAAACAAAACTTTATTTTCATTAGAAGCACAGATTAATTTTGCAATCGGAACTCCCATCTGTTTTGCATAATAAGCAGCAAGAATATTTCCAAAGTTTCCTGTTGGAACTGTAACATTAATTTCTTCGCCATTTTCAATTTCTTCATTTTCAAGTAGTTTTGCATAAGCATATACGTAATAAACAACCTGCGGAACCAGACGTCCGATATTGATTGAATTCGCTGATGAGAACTGATATCCTGCATCTGAGAGTTCTTTTTCTAACTCTTTATCCTCAAAAAGTGCTTTCACGCCACTCTGAGCATTGTCAAAATTACCATGAATTGCAACAACCGAAGTATTATCCCCTTTCTGTGTCACCATCTGTAATTCCTGTACTTTACTTACACCGTTCTTTGGATAAAAAACAATAATTTTAGTTCCCGGTACATCTGCAAATCCGGCAAGAGCAGCTTTTCCAGTATCACCTGAAGTAGCTGTTAAAATCACAATATCTTTTGTGACATTATTTTTCTTTGCAGCTGTTGTCAACAAATGTGGCAGGATAGATAATGCCATATCTTTAAATGCAATGGTTGCTCCGTGGAACAATTCCAAGTGATATGTATCACCTACTTTTACAAGTGGAGCAATTACTTCTGTATCGAATTTGGAATCGTATGCACTATTAATACAATGTTTCAATTCTTCTTCTGTAAAATCTGTTAAGAACTGTTTCATAACAGCATACGCTGTCTCCTGATAAGACATCGTTTTCAATTCATTCATTGTCACATCTAATTTTGGCAGTTCTGTTGGCACAAATAAACCGCCATCTTCTGCAAGACCTTTTAAAATTGCCTGAGAAGCTGTTACTGTCTTATCTGCGTTTCGTGTACTCTTATATAATAAGTTCATCTTTTCATCCTCACATATTATTTTCTACTATTTGTATAGTTTACAAGTCCGCCCGCTGCGATTAATTTCTGCATAAACTCTGGGAAAGCCTGTCCCTGAAATTCTGTTCCTTTTGTACGGTTATAAATTTTTCCACTGTCAAAATCTACTTCTACTTCATCTCCGGCATCGATTCCTCTTGCTGCTTCCGGACATTCGATGATTGGAAGACCAATGTTAATTGCATTACGATAGAAAATTCTTGCAAATGTCTCTGCAATAACACAGCTTACACCTGCTGTTTTTAAACAAAGTGGAGCATGCTCTCTGGATGATCCGCAGCCAAAGTTTTTATTTGCTACGATCAAATCTCCCGGCTGTACTTTTTTTACAAAATCCGGATCGATATCTACCATTGCATGGCTTGCCAGTTCCTGTGCGTCAAATGAATTCAAATATCTTGCTGGAATAATAACATCTGTATCCACGTTATCCCCATACTTAAATACATGTCCTTTTGCTTTCATTATTTGTCACCTACTTTCTCTGGATTAGCGATGCATCCTGCAATTGCACTTGCTGCTGCAACTTCCGGTGATGCCAGATAAATCAATGAATCAACATGTCCCATTCTACCTACAAAATTACGATTTGTTGTTGAAACACATTTCTCTCCTGCTGCCATAACTCCCATATGACCTCCCATACAAGGTCCGCAGCTTGGCGTATTCACAGCACATCCTGCATCTACAAAAATATCAAGAAGACCTTCTTTAATACATTGCTTATAAATCTTCTGTGTAGCAGGAATTACCATTACACGTACATCCGGATGAACAGTGTGTCCTTTCAGAATTGCTGCTGCTTTTCTCATATCTTCCATACGTCCATTTGTACAAGATCCGATCACTACCTGATCAATCTTAATCGGCTCCATTGCTTCAATCTCATCAATTGTCTTGGCATTTCCAGGTAAATGAGGAAACGCTACAGTCGGACGCACTTCTGCAAGGTTGATTTCAACGACCTGCTCATATTGTGCATCTTCATCTGCCGTATACACTGTATACTCTTTCTTTGTATGCTCTTTCAAATACTCTTCTGTCTTATCGTCTACAATAAAGATACCATTTTTAGCACCTGCTTCAATTGCCATGTTCGCCATTGTAAATCTGTCATCCATAGAGAGATTCTCAATCCCATCACCTACGAATTCCATTGATTTATATAAAGCTCCATCAACACCGATTTTACCGATAATATGAATAATAATATCTTTACCACTTACATATGGTCCTGGTTTTCCTGTTAATACAAATTTGATTGCCCCTGGTACCTTGAACCACAATTCACCTGTTGCCATACCTGTAGCAATATCTGTTGTACCCACACCTGTAGAAAATGCTCCTAATGCTCCGTATGTACATGTATGAGAATCCGCACCAATAATACATTCTCCGGCAGCCACTACACCAGCCTCAGGAAGGATTGCATGTTCAACACCAGATTTTCCTTGTTCAAAATACCATTTCAATCCCTGTTCTTTCGCAAACTCTCGGATTGCTTTTGAATTTTCTGCTGATTTAATATCTTTGTTTGGTGTAAAATGATCCGGTACAAATACAACCTTATCCTTATCAAACACATGATCTGACATCTGTTTTACGATTGGCAGAGCCATAGGTCCGGTGATATCATTTGCCATCACTACATCTAATTTTGCCATGATCAGCTGTCCTGCCTCTACAGAGTCCAACCCTGCATGTGCTGCCAGGATCTTCTGTGTCATTGTCATTCCCATCGTGACAACCTCCTTTATGCCCAATATTTTCTTTTATCTGTTTCTTTATATTTGTTAATACCTTCGGACAGATATTGCCCGAAGGTTCTTTTGTAATTATTTTGCCTGAATATACCCCTTTGCTGTCAAAGCTTCTGCACAAAGGACAGCACCACCTGCTGCACCTCTTACTGTGTTATGAGACAGTCCAACGAATTTATAATCAAACATGCTGTCTTCTCTGAGTCGACCAATTGATACGCCCATTCCATTTTCATAATTTACATCCTGTGTAACCTGTGGACGATTATCTTCTTCTAAGTACTGGATAAACTGCTTTGGAGCACTTGGAAGGTTTGCTTCCTGTGGAAATCCTTTGAAATTCACAAGCTTTTCGATAAGCTGTTCTTTTGTAGGTTTCTTTTCAAAATTGATAAATACAGCTGCTGTATGTCCATTTAAAACAGGTACTCGGATACACTGACATGTAATCTTTGGAAGCTCGGCTTTCACGATCTGTCCATTCTCTACTCTTCCAAGTACACGAAGTGGCTCCTGCTCACTCTTCTCTTCTTCTCCTCCGATAAATGGAATAATATTTCCAACCATTTCCGGCCAATCCTTAAATGTCTTTCCTGCTCCTGAAATTGCCTGGTATGTTGTAGCAACAACTTCTTTTGGTCCAAATTCTTTCCATGCTGCCAGACAAGGTGCGTAACTCTGAATAGAACAGTTTGGTTTTACTGCAATAAATCCACGAGTTGTTCCAAGACGTTTTTTCTGATCTGCAATCACCTCAAAATGCTCTGCATTGATCTCAGGCACTACCATTGGTACATCTGGTGTCCAGCGATGTGCACTATTGTTTGAAACAACCGGAGTTTCTGTTTTAGCATAAGCCTCTTCAATTGCCTTGATTTCTTCTTTTGTCATATCTACTGCACTAAACACAAAATCTACTGTAGATGCAACTTTTTCTACTTCATTTACATTCAATACAACCAGTTTTTTTACTGCTTCCGGCATCGGAGTATCCATTTTCCATCTGTCTCCAACAGCATCTTCATATGTCTTTCCTGCTGAACGTGGGCTTGCTGCTACTGTTACTACCTCAAACCATGGGTGATTTTCAAGAAGAGAAATAAATCTCTGTCCTACCATTCCTGTTGCTCCTAAGATACCGACTTTTAACTTCTGTTCCATTATACATCTTCTCCTTTATCTAACTCTTCTATGATTTAACTGTATTATGATTATTCTGCAATCAAATATGCTTCTTCCTTTGCAATCACTTTTTCCATTGCAGCTTTTCCAGGTGCTCCTATCGTATTTCTCATCTCAACACAGGTTTTCATACTGATTGCTTCATAAATGTCTTCTTCAAATACCGGTGAAATCGCTTTGAACTCTTCCAATGACATATCATCGAGTGCAATATTCTTATCAATACAATATAACACCAGTTGACCTACAATACCATGTGCATCCCGGAATGGAACTCCATGGTTAACAAGATAATCTGCTGCATCTGTCGCGTTTGTAAAACCATTCTTAGCACTGTTTTCCATTCTTGTTTTATTGAATTTCATCGTGCGAAGCATTCCGGTAAATAATGCCAGACATCCTTTGGTTGTGTCAATCGCATCAAAAACAAATTCTTTGTCTTCCTGCATATCTTTATTATATGCCAGTGGAATTCCTTTCATCGTTGTCAACATAGACATCAATGCTCCATATACTCTTCCTGTCTTACCACGAACCAGCTCTGCAATATCCGGATTCTTTTTCTGAGGCATAATACTGCTTCCTGTACTGTATGCATCATCAATATCTACAAACTGATATTCATTTGAATTCCAAATAATCACTTCTTCCGAAAATCTACTCAAATGCATCATCACAGTCGACATTGCAGACAAAAGTTCAATTAAATAATCACGATCTGCGACAGAATCCATACTATTAAGTGTCGGTCCTTCAAAACCAAGCAACGTTGCAGTATATTCACGATCTAATGGATACGTAGTTCCTGCCAGTGCCCCTGAACCTAATGGACAATAATTCATTCTTGCGTAAATATCTTTCATCCGGGAGCGATCTCTTTTAAACATTTCAAAATATGCTCCCATATGATGTGCCAGTGTGATTGGCTGTGCTTTCTGAAGGTGGGTAAATCCAGGCATATAGGTTTCCGTATTCTCTTTCATAATTTTTAAGAGCACTTCCAATATATCCTTTAACAGCTTATCCAATTCCAGAATCTCATCTCGGGTATATAACTTCATGTCGAGTGCAACCTGATCATTTCTACTTCGCCCGGTATGCAGCTTCTTCCCTGCATCTCCAATTCTGTCAATTAAATTTGCTTCCACAAAACTATGAATATCTTCATATTTGTCCGTAATCTCTAATGTCCCATTCTCGACATCTTGTTTGATTCCGTTTAATCCTTCGATAATCTGTTTCTTCTCATCTTCTGTCAGGATTCCCTGTTTTGCAAGCATTGTCACATGTGCAATACTTCCCCGGATATCTTGCTCATAAAACTTCTTATCAAAGGAAATGGATGCATTAAAATTGTATACCAGCTGATCCGTTTCTTTTGTAAAACGGCCACCCCATAATTGTGCCATAGCCAATTTCCTCTCTTCTTTATTGTATTACTTTGTTCTGTAAGAATAAACTCCAGTCATATTCAGACTTTCTATATCTTCAGAGCGTTACTTTTGCACATTAGTTTAACATACTAAAGTGTTAATGTCTATCTTTTTTTCTGTGAGAGCACCAAAAAATAGATTTCACTCTGTTTTTTATTCTGACAACATAAAGAAATTGCACTTTATTTTTTGTTTTTATTTTCCGCTTCTTTTCGTTCTTTCATCGAAAATACACAGCCACAATAATCCTGTCTGTACAATCCATATTGCTCAGACAATTCAACCGAACGTTTATATCCATTTTTCTTTTTAAAATCCGACAGCAGATACTCTATTCCATATTCTTCAGCTAAAAGCATCCCTATCTCGTTTAATTTCTGGGCATTTTTTAAAGGGCTGATACTCAATGTCGTCGTAAAAAAATCATATTCCCCATTCTTTGCAATTTTAGCAGCTTCCCTCAATCTTAATTCATAACATTTGAAACATCTTTCGCCACCTTCTTTTACATTCTCCAGCCCACGTGCCATATTATAGAATTTTTCTGAATCATAATTTCCCGCAATAAATGTAACCGGATGTTTAAAACGCATTTCTGATATCAGTTTTTGCTGTTCCAGCACTCTCTTCGTATATTCACTTTCTGGATATATATTCGGATTATAATAAAATACTGTAACCTCAAAATATTGCGACAAATATTCTAAAACATAACTGCTGCATGGTGCACAGCAGCTGTGAAGAAGAAGCCGTGGCACTTTTTCTTCTTTTTTTAATTCCAGAATTAATTTATCTAATTCTTTCTGATAATTTACTTTCTGCCCTGCTTTATTGCTCACTTTCCAATTCCATACACTCACGTTTTTTATTCCTCATCTTTTCGTTTTCTATTATTCTTTTCTATCTTATATACTATCTCAATTATACACAGTTCGCAATTGTATCATCCAGCTTTTATACTTTTTTCATATACTCTTCATATTATTTTTCTTTATCTCTTGAGTCGATTCTGATACCAATTTTCCACCGCATTGATCAATGCGTATAATAACATAGAAAAAACACATAAAATACAAATGCTCATTAACAGCCAATCCATTTTAAATACCTGGCTCGAATAAATAATCAAATATCCAATTCCACTTCTCGCTGCAAGAAATTCTCCAATGATCACACCGACCAGACACAGTCCGATATTCACCTTCATATTACTGATAATTGCAGGAATTGATGACGGAAGTACAACCTTTGTCAAAGCCTGCCTTTTACTTCCATGCAGTGTATAGATAAGCCATAATTTTCCCTGGTCTACAGACTCAAACGTTGTATATAAACTCAAAACACTTCCAAATATCGCAACCGACATTCCTGCTATAATAATCGTTGTCGTGTTTGCGCCCAGCCACACAATCAACAGTGGCGCTAAAGCTGACTTTGGAAGACTGTTTAAAACTACAAAGTAAGGATCTAATATTTCTGATATTTTTTTGCTGTACCATAGTAATACTGCTATGCAGATACTGATTAATGTTACCAGCAAAAAACTGACTAACGTTTCATAAAATGTCGTCCACAAATGCACAAAAATAAAACCACTTAATATCATATTCCAAAAACAACAGATTACTTTAGAAGGGCTGCTGAATATAAATGAATCTATCAGACCAGTTGTTGCCGAAATTTCCCACAAAAATAAAAATATCAGCAAAATTGCAATTCTTGACACTCGTACAATCCATCTATGTTTATTCTGCTGTTTTAAATAAGTTTTCTGTCCATCAGATAATTCATTCATAACCATTTAATTCCTTCCATATTAAATTGAAATAATTCTTAAATTCTGATGCATTTCTTCGATGCATCGGTGTATCATTTTCCAATTCAAAGGAAATATCAACGATTTTAGAAATTGTAGCCGGACGTGGCGTTAAGATCAAAACCCGATCTGCCAGACTGACTGCTTCTGACAAATCATGTGTAACAAGAATCGCTGTTTTATGTTCATGTTTAAGAATCTGACCGATATCGTTTCCCACTGTAAGACGAGTCTGGTAATCGAGTGCTGAAAATGGTTCATCCAGCAAAAGTAATTCTGGTTCCAGAACCAATGTTCTTATAAGTGCCACCCTTTGACGCATACCACCAGACAATTGAGAAGGTCTGGAATTTTTAAATTGCTGCAGACCATATTGTTCTAATAATTCCAGTGCTTTCTTCCTTGTCTTTGCAGACAACATATGCTGAACTTCCAACCCTAATAAGACATTATGATAAACTGTACGCCATTCAAACAAATGATCGTGCTGTAACATATAGCCGATATTTGTTGTACTTTGTTTGAGATTTTTTCCATTCATTTTGATAAGCCCTTTTTCAGGCTTTAGGATTCCACAAATAATAGATAGAAGTGTTGATTTTCCACAACCGGAAGGACCGACAATCGCAATAAATTCTCCTTCTGAAACACTGAAAGAAACATCCTCTAAAGCTTTTGTCTCCCCTTCCGTTGTGTGATATGAATATGTGATGTGTTGCATTTCTAAAATCGGTTCCATTCAGCCACTCCATTTTTTCTATATTAATAGTGTATGACAGAACCTAAAATCAGTGAAAGAAACTCCTTTGTTTAAAAAATTGTTTCACTGAGATGTTTATATACCCGTTCACAACGGATGATATCATCAATATCCACCCATTCATCCGGCTGATGTGCACATTCAAGATTTCCCGGACCATAGGACATACAATTATGATTGCCTAATTTTCCTGCTATCACAGCTGTATCTGTATATCCCGGAAATGGTGCAACCTCAGGCTCTTGTTTTGTAACAACCAGACAAGATTTTTTTAATGCTTCAAGCATCGGCGAATTATCATCTTTTTCTATGTAAGGACGATCTCCCGTAATGGTATATGTGACTGATATTCCATGTACGATTTCTTTTGCTCTCTCAATTGCTTTTTCTAAAAGCTCTGTAGTTTTCTGCGTATTTGTCGGCGGAACCAGTCTCAGATCAATCCACAATTTGCATGCATCCGGCACAACATATGGTCGATATCCGCCTTGAATCTGTCCAAATGTCACTGTCGATTTTCCAAGATCTGGATGTGTCGGAACCTGTTCCATCTCTTTATGGAATGTATGTATAATCTCCGCCATAGCTGCAATGGCATCTGCTCCCTTCCATGGTGTACTTGCATGTGCTGTATGTCCCTGCACATCCACCTCGTACCAAGTACGCCCCTTATGTGCCACCTGAATCATTCCATTTGTCGGCTCTGCATCAACAACCCAGTCATCTTTGCTTACCCATCCTGATTTGATACATTGTTCCGATCCTCTCATAAAATCTTCTTCATCTACTGTACAGATTAATTTTAATGTACGTTTAGGTTTTTTATGTTTCTGCTGTGCTATTGTAGCCGCATGTATAAATGCCGTCGTACAACATGCAAGACCGGATTTCATATCACATGCACCTCTGCCATAAATTTTATTATCCTGTTCTAGTGCACGAAATGGTGGCAATGTCCACCCATCTCCTACAACCACAGTATCCATATGGCAAATAAATATAAGAGCCGGTAATGTTTGATCTGTTCCTAAAAGCTCTGCACATAAATTAAATCTGCCCGGCAACACTTCCTCTTCTTTTAATTCTACTCCCGGTAATTTCAATAGTTCTTTCAGATAATCCTTGATTTTTCTCTCATATGTTCCCGGATCTGTACTTTCAATCTGAACAAGTTCTTTTGTTAATTGAACTGCCTGAATCTGTTTCATTTTACTTCCTCCCATTGAACGCCCTATTTTTATGTTTATAAGATAACTATAGAATCTTAAATAATAAAAGGCAAGAGGTTTTATCAAAATGCTGCTCGCTCATCTATCACCATGCAATTTACTACCAACCTTTCCGGTGTCACCTCGTATCCGATACAAGTTGCCAATGTCACGATTTGACCTTCTGGTCCATTCCACTGTTTTTGGAAAATATCATTCGTACTTTCACAAACAAATACATTTTCTATTTGAAGTTTTTTTGTTTTGGAAGGAGTATACAAATATAATTCACGATTGGCTTCTGCAAAAACACTATTCTGAAATTCGTTTAATCTTCCAAACATCTGCCCGGATGCGGTATTATGTCCAAACAGACAGATGTGTTTATCTGTCAACATATCGTCTGTATATGCCCATGTAAAAATAGAACCAAGCGGACTATATTCTCCTTCGAAATTTCTCGTCAAATATATTGTATCATTTTCCCCTTTTAAAACCGGCGCATCCACTTCAATCTGAGGAATATACAGCCATCCCACAATATCTTTGTTGATTTTTTTCAATGCTGCAAAATCTACACTTCTCCTCATAGGACTTTCCGGTAATTCTGTATCAATTACATTTTGAACAATCTCTTCTTTTTTTATCATCTCTTCTATATACGGCTGATATTCCTTCACCGCAATGCTAAAAAACAAAAGACCGCCGACAAATAAAATACCGATTATACTCATTGTAATTTTATTCCTCATTTTTCCTTTCTTTTCTCCATTCAACAGCTACGATAGTTCCCGCCAAGATAAAACACATTCCTACTATAGCCCATTTCCATGCGCTTGTTTCCAATCCTGTCTGCGGTGCCATATCCTTTCCGACCTTTCCCATCGGTACATGCTTTGGCGACACCTTTATTTCATAAGATATTTTTCCTTCTGTTTCATCCCAACTTGGCAATGCTACGAGCATCGGAGTAATCAAATCATATTCATTGCTTTTTTCTGCCTGTATAAAATAAATTCCTTCTTCTAATTGCTCAAACACAACTTTTCCTGTTGCATCTGTTTGGATTCTTTGTTCCGGCTCTACTCCAAATTCTTCCAGACGTTTGGATACACGATCCAACTCTAAAGATGTTTTTATGTTATTTAAATCAATTCCTGCCAAATCATAAATTGGAAGTATTTTATACTCTCCATTTTCAATCTCTCCGATTTTTGTACATCCAAAAACAATCCCTTCTCTTTTCATATTTTTCCAATCTTCCGGCAATGTCATCTGTATCATCCCTGTCTGCTCCTGCTCAAATGCCGCCAATACCGGAAATGACTGAAATACTGCAAACAGCATCACAATTCCTGCCCATAATATTTTTCTTTTGTGTTTCATCTGTTCTTCTCCCTCCTCTTTCTTCTCCTCTGTCTTCGATATGTCTGTATTCTATTTTTAATTTCTATTACTACTATACTGACCACAAATAGGATGGGAAATACTGTAACTATGATTTCCCGTACAGAAGGAAGCTGTGGTTTAATTTTTATATATTCTTTTTCTTTGTAATCCACCCTGTGTCCTGTAACAATCAATCTATGACTGTTTATTCCAAAAGGCGTACACGTAACAAGCGATACCAGATCTTTTTCACCTTTTATCTCCATCCATGCAGTATCTTCTGGTTTTACAACCATAATGTCTTCTACCTTATAAGCCATCATTTCTTTGTATGTATGTATAAAAAATAAATCTCCGATCTTCATTTCATCAAGACGAACCAGTAATTTCGAACTTGGAAGTCCTCTGTGCCCCGTCAATACGCTATGCGTATTTTCTCCTCCTATCGGAAGACTTGTACCTTCCAGATGTCCGATTCCATTAGATAAAACTTCATCTGCAGTTCCGTGATATATTGGAAGTTCTACTTGGATTTTAGGAATTTCAAGACTTCCCATAATATCTGTCCCATGAATATTTAGTAACTCTTCATATTTCTTCTCTTCCGTTTCCTCTACAATTCCCCCCTTTGCCTGAAACAACATTTCATTATATTCATTTGCCTGTCTCCACTTCTCTTCTATTTCTTTTTCATCCTCTTTTTCCATTGTCTGTCGATATGTTGCGACAGCATCTGCCTGACGCTGCCGCTCAACTATATTACTGATAACCGGAAATATACAGATTAAAAAACCAGCCCAAAACAGTAAGTTTCGAAACTTTTTTCCTTTCTTTTCTGATTGTCTGTTTGTCTTCAACATATCTTATCGTTTTCGTTTGCTGCTCAATACTGCAACTGTCATTAAAATACTTCCACTTAAGACCATAATCAGAACAACTGGTGTTCCTGTAACCGGAAGCTTACTTCCAACCTGGTTTATTACTGTCAGATTAATTGTTCCTTCTTCGGCATTTGTTTTCAATTCCTTCTCTTCACTATGCATAATACCACTGTAAAATGAATCTACTTTAGCCGTCACATTTAGATTTTTTAATACTGTATCATTTGCTCCGCTTCCCTTCACATAATGATCTCTATCATCTGTAAATATTGCCTTTATCTCAAGTTTAACCGGATTCTTTAACAATCGATAGCCTGCAGGTGCCTTTGTTTCTTTTAGGTAATACGTTCCAGAATCCAGACCGTAAATTTCAAATTGTCCATTTTCCGGTGAAACCATCTCGACAGCACGTTCAAATTTATTTCCACCGACATGATCCGTTCCTCCGACTGCATCTCGATTTACAACTGCGTACCCATCTTTTTCCTTTCTTACATACACTTCATTTTGACAAGCTTCATCACTATATAAACGGAATTTTGCACCTGCCAATGTTTTCTGATAATTATTCACTTTTTGCACCTGCAATTTATATGTAAAACATACAACGGTATCCCATGGTGTAAATCCTCTGCTGCTTCCTCCATCGTTCGAATCCGGATTATTTGAAAATTCTAAACGGACATCATTTTCAATTCCCGGTCTTCCTATTTTCTGTACTGCCCTGTCATTTAATATCGCCTTATAACTCAGAGTAACTTTTTGATCATAAATATTTTCCTGTCCAGAATTAAATCTTGGAAATTCTCTATCTACAATACTTTTTATATCTGGTATTGAAATTTGAAATGTGTCGCCATTACTCGGCATCGTGTTGAGCAGATATTCAGATTCTTTTAATGTATATTCTTTTTTCTGGGTATCGGAAATATTTCCTGAGATTGTGATTTTTACAGTGTCTTTAAGAAATGATAATGCATCATCCATTCTGTCATGCCATGCATAATAGTATGTACGATAACCATTCATATTAGAAATATTAGATTCATATCGATATGGTATAAATTGACCGATTTCAAAATCCCCAATGTCATTCCATCGGTTTGGATCTTTTATATTTTCGTTTGCCTCATCTTCCTGTATTTGTTTAGCAATTACCGGATAATCTGATTTAATTGATATGCTTGCTGTCGGATTTGCTGTATTAACCATGCATAATGAACTTGCTGAAGATGTATTACTCACTTCTGTCACCTCATCAATAATATAATACCCATATGCCATTCCTCTGATTTGAATAACATTATCCGGTCTCACCCCTCTTACTTCTACGCAATCTGAATTTACCGAAAGCTTCTCTAATTCATCTCTTAACTCTTCAACAAAATATCGAAATTCACTGTAGGTTCCTTCTTCTTTTTGTTCTGCCTTCGCTCCCTCTACTTGATTTGCATTTAATGACTGTATATAATCGATCGCCATATACTCTGTCACCTGTTCCGGGGTTGTTTTCTTTCCCTTTTTTGTCAATGCTTTTGCTGTCACATTCTTCAGTGCTGCCTCGCAATTAGGATTCCATGTATAGTTAACCGATTCTCCATCTCTGGCGTTCTCTGCTAAAAACAACTGATATATACGGAATTTTTTTCCAACCAGATTCTGCCCTTCATTTCCTTTTATCGTAATCACTGCTTCTCTGTTTCCTAGAACTGCAACCCCACCCTGAGTGTAAATTGGACTTTTATCCTCAGCCTTTACAATTGGTACCAGTTCTTGTAATGCAGTCCCAGGTATCACGGGTGCCATCCCGCTTAATAACATCACTCCTGCCATTCCTAGTACAATATTTCTACTCATCTTCATAATTTTTTTATCTCACTTTCTTGTTTATCTTATTTTTTATAAGGAGTCTTCCACCATATCGCTCCTAACACACATGCGATACCTGCAGTCAAAATCAAAAGATTCCAATCACTTCCTGTTTTAGGCAATTTATTTCCTTTATAATTTACAACTTCAATTGTTACAATTCGCTCCGCTTTTGTTCCTGATATAATGCTTTTACTATCCTCCAACTGATATATTTTCTGATCAATCTGACAGGTAAATATATTTTCCATCGGATTACTTGCTACTGATATTTCGTATATTTTATCACTTCCATCTAAATTCACCGGAATTCTGTATCCTTGTGGAGCCTTTGTCTCCTTTATAAAATATGTTTCTCCTACTGCAAGTCCTTCAAACTTTGCTTCTCCATTTTCATTGGTTTTACTACATGTAATTTTCTTTTTACATTCTTTATCCTGATACAAAGTGAATTCAGCATCTTTTAACTTTTTACCATCTTCATTTTTCTTATCTATCAAAAGCTTATATGGAGCACAAGCGTCTTCTACCCGTAATGCAGCTCCCCTTACTGTCTTCTCAAACTGTATTTTTCCACTTTGTACTGTCGAAGTATTTTCCTTCAATTCAATTTGATTATTTCCTGAAATTTGAAATCTGATTTTTCCCGGATTCCTTGTATAACCATCTGGTACAAAAGATTCTTCTACCATATGTTCACCACGAATCAATCCTTTTAGTGCAGCCTTTCCTTGTCCATCCGTCATTACTTCTTCTCTGCTTCCATCAGGCATTGTATGAATAAATTTTGCCCCGGCTATTGGTGTCATTGTTTCCTTTTGAACCTTAACGATATCCAATATTAGAACCTGTTCCGGAATCTGAGCATTCTGATAACTGTCTACGATTTCTTCTCCTTTATTCTCACTTGTTATTTTCCGTACAATTACTTCTGGATTTATCTGATATCCTTCCGGAGCAGCAATTTCCTGTATTACAACCGTTCCTAATGGAAATGCAATTTCACCATTGTCCATTGTGTAAAATTCATCTCCTGATTCTCGATATTCATTTCTTAATTTTCCAACACCTTCTGAATCCGTCCTTATCACCCACGAACGAACAGGTTTAATCCCCTGTTGTTGAGGGTCCGATTCATAATTTCCAGCATAAAACTTCACATCAAACAATGCTCCTTCGAAAGTCCCATGGCCTTGTGGTACATTTTGCCAAGTCTCTGCATCCACCTTTTTCAATAAAATTTCAACTGGATTCATCGTTGGTGCGTCCGATACTTTAACAACTGCTGTTTCTCCAGAACGAATTGTCACATTGTATACTGTATGATTCCAGGCATACCCTATAGGCACTTTAATTTCTTTCACCCAATATGTATTTGCATCCAGTTGTGCTACATTTGAATTTCCATCTTTATCTGTCGTTAGAGTTGCCACTTGATTTGTACACGCCTGATCAGTATAGACTCCATAAACCGCACCATTGAGACTATAGCAGGTATTTCCATTTGTAATCCCCGGCTTTGTTGATGTCTTCAACACCCTTATATTTCCTTTTGGTGCACGCTCTACCCACACAATATCTTGCTGTGCATTGTAGGCAACATACGTTTTATACTCCGACATATATCTTTGCAAAGTCCCATTTGTTGCCATCTGATTTTGGGTTACAGCCACCATGTTTTTAATTCCCTGTGCCATTGAAGCAGATAAGCCTGTCAAACTGCCACAATACGCATACCCAACTGCCGCATGGCAATATGCATAAGTATTTCTATCTCTTTCATTGAAAATGTTTTTCCCTAAATTTTCATATAATTCCGGAATTACATAACACAAGATCAATGCTTTAATTATGTCACTGTTTAACTCTGACACACTGAATGTTCCGCTTGGTGTCGTCGAATTTGGCTCTGCACAAAATCCAAGATATGTCCCTGTTTGTGTCTTCACGCTAAATTCACAAGTCCCCCACGAGCCATACGAATGTCCTGCTCCCGGAGTAATCACAGCCGGAGATCCCACCGCAGACAATAACATAATTCCTTCTTCTGCTTCCTCTGAATTTTTTTCCTCACAGTAACTTTCCTCTTGATCAATATATGCTTCTCCTATCACCTCACCTTTTCCATATTTTCCTAATTCTTCTTCCGGGATCATCGACTCTAATTCCGCCTTAATGTTTTTTAAATCTTCTGATTCATCAATCGCTACGGCCGGAAGAATTGATTGCAGCAACAAGATAATCGTTCCTGTTATCGCGAATAGATACTTTCCCTTCTTCATATATTTCCTCCTTCTTCAATTATTAAAACAGTAAGAAAGAGAATCCGACACTCATAGGCATTCCTCCTTTGTCTATTCGTTTTTAATCAAACATTGAAATAAGCTGGCGATCTGCCATAGATATTAGAATTTATTAGAATGTTTGAGTTGTGATTGCATCATAGCATAATAAAAAACATATCACAAGATGCTTTTTTATTTTTGTAAACAATTACTAAAAATCATTAATTGTTTTGGTGTATGTTTAAATAGAAAAAGGCGTAGATTCAACTTGAATCTACACCTCTATACAGCCGAAAATCGGACTTGAACCGACGACCCCTTCATTACGAGTGGTTCGTACAACCACCGTCAAAGCCCATAAATACGCTGTTTTTCGCACAAAATTTTCATTTTGACTAAATTTTGACTAAATTGAAAATGTATTTTACCAAGGAAGATGATACAGTATTGCCCCTGAACTTTCAAGTTTTAAGGGGCTTTTCTTTTTTGATTCAAAGTCGTGAAAATGCTCCCGATCCGAAGACCAGGAGCCTGAATGATTAAGCAATCCAGATTCGAATAGCCTGCATTTCTTTCTTCAATCCATACGTTCCGGCATTTCCGCCCGGAACCGCTGTCCCCCATCCGTCACCATCAAAGTGCGCCTGCATATAAATTTTCTTTTCACCCAACCCTTCGGCAATGATATTCACTGCTTCAAGTCGTTTTTTCTTCCCAACCGTTCCGATGATTGTGTTGTGGTCGATATACCCATAATCTACATTTCCGATATTCTGGATATGCGCAATTGCATGTAGTTTTACACCCGGTAATTTGCGAGTATCTATCTTGATCGCTTCCAGACGTTTTCCTTTTCCTGTTGTTCCGGATACCTGCCCGTCATGCACTGCGTCCAGCCAGCCGTAATCTTCCACATGAGAGCGGTACCACAATCCAAGGTTGTTTTTCGCAAAGCCAGGAGACTGGATAGACTTCTTCTGCGCTGATACAGATTCTTTGTTTACACATTCAAGGATTCCGTCCCACGGATAATTGTAATATGCTGCAGTATGGCTCTCCCAGTTAGTCTGATCCCCTTCAGCCCCATCAATCCCGCCAGTCTCCGAAATAGAAAACTCCATGAGCATGTCTGGATTTGCCGATAGGCACATAGCTGTGTGACATTCCTCGTTTAGGTAGACATCTCCCGCCTGCGCTACATATTCGGAAGACATCGGGTGCCAGACAAAGTTTCCTGTACCAACCATAAGTGCACGCATGTTTCCGGTATATGTTGCACCGCCACATTTAATTCCAGCAGCTTCAAACGCTGAAATGATTGCGGAACTACAGTCCCTGTCTCCCTGTTCTACTTTATACACTTTTCCTTCTATAGTAATGTCGCAGGTTCCTTCTCCGTCTCCCCATCGACTATACTGGCTGTATCCATGCCAGTCGTGATCAACAAGGTGTTTCATGAGCTGTACTGCTACTTCTTTCTTTAACATAGTTGCTCCTTCCTGTGCGACGTCGCACAACTAATCTACAAATACCCAGTCTTCCGCAAGCATATCTGCCTGTGATGCAAGCCACCCCATCTGAACACCAGATGTTCCTACAAATGCAATAGCCTTGTTTCCGATTGCATCATGTTCGCAGTTGACAATCTCACATCCTGCATTTACATAGCTGATATTGGATGCAAGCTCAATGTACTGTTTCTTGCCATTCCATCCCTTACGAGTAACTTTTAACCCACGCTTCAAGTATTTGATTGCGTCACCAAATCCAAATGTTGGTGTTCCGCCGAGAATTGTTGTATTGCTCTCATCGGCAAAAACCCATTCGTCAGACAAGATATTTTCAAGAGTGTATTCAACTCTCTGTGTCTCTCTGATATCAAGAGTGTCTTTTCCTGTTTCCGAATCTACGGCACGACACTTCATCACAACTGTCTGCTTTTCTTCGTCCCAGTACCAATATCCACCCCAGCTCGGGAGTTTTACTTTCTTTCCTTGTTTCATTAACTCAAATGCTTCTCTAAAATTCATGTTCTTCTCCTATCTCCGGCATTGCACCGGTGCAAAAAGAGGACGATGTTACTCGCCCTCTGAATCATTTCTTATTATATTTTGTTCTGTTCCACATCTCCGATATCTTTTCCCATCCGCCAGTGCTAACTAAGTATACAATAAATGCGGCGATAAAAGATGCGAATACATAATACCAGAGAATTACAATTTTAAAATACTGGCACGCGATAATGACCGCGACTGGACAAACAATGAGTGACACCACCATCGCCACCGCATTTGTCTGAATGTTTTTCAGATACGGCATCTCTTTGATTACCTGTGTGATCACACTGACAATAAATGCCAGTACCCCTACTGCCATTAAGGCGTATGTTACATACTGCAAAAATACTTCCATGTTCATAGTTATTCTCCCTTCATTTTCAAATGTAAATCATCGATTTCATGTTTCATTTTTGTGATCATTCCGTTTCCACCCAGTGCATGGTACGCTTCATACATTTCGCAAAAGTTTTCATAAGCATAGGACGGAATTTCTTTAAGCGCTATATACTTATCGTGGTATTCGATAAGCTGGACACGCAGGAGAAGCATTGTCCCCCTACTGTTCGCATCCCTTCTTCCGTTCTGTCGTTTCAATAACCATACAATGTACCCCATAAATATTGGTAATGCTACATTATATGTATTCATAAGCAATTCTTCCACTTGTTCACTCCTTTTCCTTTCCGGTTTTACGTAAAATAAAAAGACCTGTTACGGTCTCGCTCTGATCTCCATATGTTTCTCCATGCTTATCACCTCGCCCACAATCTCGCAATGGCTCCTGCTTGTGACGCTCTGATTTGTATTGTGTTCGCTGCGGTGTAGTTCAATCCCGCCCAGTATGAAGAATTGTAAAAAGCTTGATACATTCCGTTAGCGTCACTACCACCTTGAGTATTGACAAGCGCGATACGCGGTATTATAACGCTAGCTAACACGCGATTGTTTAGTCCTGTATCGCCGCTTTCAAATGGTCCGACAGTTAATAAGAATTCATGATACCCATCGGCGATGGTTACACTTCCGAAACCTTTATTCGATACTTCTTTCAATAGTTTCCATTCGTAAGGGGCATCCGCAAATAGGTCAAGCTTTCTTAGTTTATCCACTGGCAAATCAGCGCTTTTTGCACCATTCGTCACATGGATTCCGTTATATCCGTACTCATAGCTATAATTTCCCATACCTAGTCTTGCAGCATTGCCTTTGATTCCACTGAATCCAGATTCAAAGGAACCAATCGAATTCGAGACGTTTGTAAGCGCATAATTTCCGCTTATCAATCCCTCGTATATCTTCGTTGTTCCTTTTACGTTGTCTACTCCACCAGATGGTAACTGTAATGTGCTTTCAAAATTACCTGTCAATGTTCCGATGTTTGCTGTGATCGCACTTAATGTCGCAACATCCAGATTATCGACTGATATATAATGCAGCACCCACGAACTACCGTTCCACCGTTTAATCGGTTGACCGGATGCTGTCTGCCACAGCTGACCGACTGTCGGACTAGATGGTGCTATAGACGATACGATGATTCCAGAATCACCTTTCGCGCCAGTTGCTCCTGTTTCTCCACGTGGACCGGTTGCGCCCTGTGGTCCAGTAGCCCCCGTGTCACCCTTAACTCCCTGTGGTCCTTGTGGACCGGTCGACCCGGTATTTCCTTTGACACCTTGAATTCCTTGAGGTCCTTGCGGTCCTGTTTCTCCCTTAGGACCCTGAATTCCCTGTTCTCCCTGCGGTCCTGTTGCACCCTTATCTCCATATGCCCCAATGATTGTCGGAGCAGAATAATAATGCGTACCGCTTGTGTAAAGAACGTCCTCATAATTCCACAAATACTTTTTGGCTGCCGTCATAGCCTGTACTGCCGTTGTCCAACCGGACGTAGAATAAGTAACTTCGCTCGCTGCACTGGTAGCCAGATAATGATTTGTAATGGATTTTATACCGTTACCAGTTGCTCCGGTGTTTCCTTGCGGTCCTTGTGCGCCCGTATTACCTTGTGGACCTTGCGGACCTGTTGCACCAGTCTGTCCGGTATCGCCTTTATCACCTTTTGCTCCGGTATCACCTTTGATTTTCGTCCACGTATATTTTTTGTAATCCGTGGAGTCCGCAGAATTAAAATCTGTATACTGTCCGATGTAGAGTTTATTCACACCGTCCGAAACGGAAAAACCGCTTGAGCCATCTGCACTATTCGCATAGGCAATATGTAAATATGAAGTTTTACCATCAGTGCCGTTTGTTCCGGCGATACCTTGATCACCTTTCGCACCTTGCGCCCCTACGAATCTCGACCATGTATATTTTGCATAATCCGTTGAATCAGCTTGTACAAAATCCACATACGTTCCAATGTAGGTCGACGGTGTTTCCGTCATCGGGTTACCGTTTGCGTTCGCAGAGTATTTAATGTGGAAATAGCTTGTCTTTCCGGATGAACCGGTATCGCCTTTCGGTCCTTGAATACCTTGTAATCCTTGAATCCCTTGCAATCCTTGAATCCCTTGCGCGCCGGTTTCACCTTTTATCTTTGTCCACGCATACGCGGTCGGGTCAGTAGAATCATTCTGAACAAAATCAGTGTACTGTCCTATATACAGTTTGTTTGCCGAATCACTCACGCTAAATCCAGTCTTTCCGTCAGCGCTATTCGCGTAAGCAATGTGCAAGTAGGACGTCTGTCCATTCGAACCATTTTTTCCTGCGATGCCTTGATCTCCCTTAGCGCCTTGAACACCTTGGAATCTTGACCAAGTGTATTTCGATGGATCAGTGGAATCGGTCTGAGTGTAATCTACATAAGTACCGATATACGTACTCGGAGTCTCTGTCATTTGCGATGAACTCGTCGGATTTGCTACTGCTGAATACTTAATATGGAAGTAGCTCGTAGCTCCATTTTGACCAGAAGCTCCTGTTTCTCCCTTAGGGCCCTGAATTCCCTGTTCTCCTTGCGGTCCTTGCAGCCCCTGAATACCCTGAGCACCGGTTTCGCCTTTGATTTTCGTCCAAGCATAATCGCTTGGTGTTGTCGAATCGGCTGACGTAAAATCGGTATACTGTCCTATGTAAAGCTTACCAGCCGAATCACTTACTGAGAATCCGCTAGTACCATCAGCACTATTGGCGTATGCGATATGGAGATACGAGGTCTTACCGTTAGTACCATTCGTACCGGCAATGCCACGTTCACCTCTTTCTCCCTGCGCTCCTTCAAATCTTGACCAAGTATACTTCTTGTAATCTGAAGAATCCGCTTGCGTGTAATCTACATACGTTCCAATGTAGGTTGATGGAGTTTCAGTCATTGGGTTTCCATTTGCATTTTCAGAGTATTTTATATGGAAATAACTAGTCTTTCCGTCAGCACCCGCATCCCCTCTTTCCCCTGGGATTCCCTGCTCTCCCTGTGGTCCTTGCAGACCTTGAAGACCTCGCTCGCCAGTGTCACCTTTCTCGCCTTTTTCTCCTTGTATTCCTTGAGCTCCAGTGTCTCCCTTCTCCCCTTTTTCACCATCAACCCCATTTTTTGATACAGAGTATGCAGTCGTAGAACTTCCATCACTGTATAATGTAACGGTTCTCGTCCACAAATACATACCATTTCCGGGATCTATAGGTGTCGTCTGCCAGTCCCCTGTCGGCGGTTCTGTTCCAGATGCTCCGATCTGATACGAAATTGTCGAACCGCTCACGCTCACAATCTGCTTTTTTAACTCTTCCAACAAATCTGATGTAGACTGTGATGGGTTGCTCTCTAGCAACGTATAATTTGCCAAAACACCTGTATCTTCTCCGTTTACAGTATAGTGATTCGTTACAGATTGCACTCTTGCCGATAAATATATTGGTTCTCCGGATCGTGTGCTCGCAACCTGAACCGCATCTCCTATATCAGCCTGGAGCTTGTACAGTGACGCTTCATAAGCAACCTTTTTCTCATTTCTGGACTTCAATTCTTCAAGTCCTCTGTTAAACAGTTCCTGCGCACTGTCTGTGTCGTACTTGAAAGTCCCGTTTATATACCCGAGGAACTCGCCCTGCCCTTCGAAATTATATGCACGGAAACGAGACCACTTATTTCTTGCTTCTCTGTCATAGATCCGAACGTGTCCTTTCGGGCTGTAGTATCTTCCATCGTCATAGACGATATCTGCAATCGTAGTAGTTTTCCCATCTACTTCTTTTCCGTAACACCGGACACAGGTACACAAATCTTCGATAGATTCATTTCGTCTGAGAGCAGTAAGGTTGATCTCATCAATGAATCTCTGTTGCGTTTTGTCCTCGCCCAACGTCTTATAGATATTCACAACCTGTTTTACCACTTTAGATCCGTCAAGCACGATTTCAAAATCACATTCTGCTTCGAAGCTGTTCATGATCATACCGACTCTTGCAAGCTGAGTATCTGTGATGCTGTCATACTTCGTTGCACGTTTCCGATTAGGAATCTCATTTCTTCCAACAGTCCATCCGGTATCTCCGAGTACTCTTCCAAGTGTCGTTTCTATCGTTTCTGGATTTCCGGTTGTGTCCCACGAATCTGTGTCTTCGTTGATCAAGTCGATTCCGATGTCTTCACAGTGAACGTCCAACTCATCTTCACCATCTACAGTCATAATTGTATATAGTCTATGACGGCCGTACTTATCCACAAACGCAACGTAGTTTCCACTTTCGATATACTTTGAATCCTTGTGGAATGTATACGTGATAAAATCATACGTTCCGGTTGCCACACCGTTTACAATATTGATTTTCTGTCCGCCACTGCTGTCATCCACCGGAAGACTATCCGGAGCATCTGTAGACGGACTGCAAAGTACGCGCATATCCCGTCCGATTATTTTCCACTCCATTTATAACCACCTCTCTCTGTACGTTACTTCTACTTCTGGTATTTCTGCAAAGTCTGAAACTGCAATACCGAGTGTATGCTGTCCTGGCGGGAGAAGTAACGGTTTGCTCCCAATATCCACCCGATCCCAGTCCTTTATATCGTTGATATATAGCTCGTTCGATGAGGAATTTAGCTCAACCACATCACCATCAGATAAGAAGTTTGGGATATCCTCATAATACTGAACGTTGTGTTTCCGGACATTCAAAGCCCGGATGTTATTGTTCTGAATCGGGGTATGACTCTTATATGCAGCGCAATACCATGTAACTTTTTTAAGTGTTGCGTTCGGATTTGATAAGAAAAACGTCTTCTTGATCCCTCCATATGTAAATCCGACCGTAATTGTATTTCCGATTTTTTCAACTACTACTGCAGGACCCCCGCTCCCTCTTCCTGTAACATAAAACTTTTGCGTCTCTCTCGTATCCCAGACTCTTTTATTCTCGATGTACAGTGCCATGTCAGACCTTTCCATAACCGGATTGTTATCCTCAAATACAACTGAACAGATAATATCATCGTTTTCATCACTGAATGTCACGGAACTGTGCCCAATCTGCTTTCCTCTTGACGGACCACCACCATCCGTATTGAAGTCAAACCGGTATTCGCACCGCCAGTTGGTTGGATATTCTCCGTTTTCATCTGCAGGTATAATCTTAGTGAGTGCGGGACCGTGCCAGCTGTCTCCAGATCCATAATCCGTAGCTTTTACATATCCCTCGTTTGTAGCTGCGTTTTCTACTGTGTACCCAACAGCTCCTACCTGCAGCCGTTCCGGTGTAACAACCGGAGTTACACCGCCATTCAGAACCCACCCCCTGTTCTGCGTGAAGTGATCATCAAACAGTTTAACCGTTTTTTCTTTCGTCTCACCATCAACCTCTCCTGGATTGCCGATCTGGTAAAACCGGTCATCTAATACGAGACCAAGATACCCATTGTCAGAAAGCATTTTCGCTCTTACATCAATTGGAGTGGTTTCTGTTCCGCGGTTTGTGAGAGTGATTGTTGATTCGCCATTGTTTGTGGATGTCTTTTCGGTAAGAGAGTGTGCAACACCATCTGGAATAATCCATGAAATTGTTCCGGTGCCATATATTAAGTACTCATCAAAATCCATATTTCCGCTCGGTATGGCGTAAAAAAATCTGTCCGGGGCATCTCCAAATACAAGCATCTTTGGCTCATCAACTCTTAGTGCTCTTTTTAAATCATCAATATCTTCTCTGGATAATTCAAACATATCGAACGGCATGAGTAGCTGTTTTTTCCCATATCTTGTGTCAACAAATGTGCTTCCATTCTTAAATCCAACATCTTTTGTCGTTGGATTCCAATTTGGACTATCCATATCTGAAAAGCCGACCAATACATTTAAGTATTTGTTTAATTCAATTCCGTTAAAAATCACTGATAATCCCATGTTCTAATCCCGCCCATTCTATCGTTCATATTGTTGTTTTTATTAATCTCTTCGTCTACTTGTACCGCTATTTCTTTTGCAACAATTCTTCCATTGAGTTTTGAAACCACCTGTATTGGACGATTAGCTAATTTATCTATGTGTTTAATCAATTCCGTATTATCATTCACAATACTTTTTCCTGTATGCCATGTAGTTTCATTAGTTGTACCAACGCTTCCAGAAGACGTTACAGCACCGACAGATTTTCGCATACTGTTAACTGCGTATCCAATAGAGTCTTGCATGTCTTCCACTGGAATATTCTTCTCAAATCCAACACCAACACCAAGTGCCATGTATTTTCCGACCTCATCTCGCATTCTGCGTGATGGAGAGTGGATTCCGAGCCAACCTTTTACTGCATTTACTGCGTTTTTTGCAGCGCTAACTGCAGCACTTACTATCTCTCCTGCTGCAGATGCAATACCGGATGCAATACCACGGATAATATTCATTCCGATACTTCCCCAGTCGACTCCGGTGAACGCATTCTTAATCGCAGAGATTATCTGCGGTATCTTTCCGACAAGGTTTGGTATCGCTCTGATCAGGCCGGCAGCAAGCTGGCCAAGAATTTTTATTCCGGTGGATAATACCTGCGGTAGATTATTTGTTATACTTCCTACAAACCGTGCGATTGCTTGGGCAGCAGCAGATACAATGGATGGCAGATTATTAATAATGCCGTTCACAATCTGGAGAATCATTTGTGCTCCAGATTGCAATACCGTTGGGAGTCCAGCTAATAAACCGATAACGAAGTTTGTAATTACAGCACTTCCATGAGTAATAATCTGTGGTATGTTCTGCAGTATTCCAAGTGCAATCTGTGTTACAATTTCAAATCCCTTGGATAGCAACACCGGAAGACCTGTAGTAATTCCAAGCAAGAATTGATTAAGTAATTCCAGCCCCTTTGTTGCCAGAAGCGGAGCATTTTCCGCAAGACCTGTCATAAGTCCATTCACAACACTGGCACCAGCCTGAACCATTCCAGCAAGACCGTTTTCTTCAAATCCTTGTGCGAGTTGCTCAATCGTGCTTATAGCCGCCGGAAGTAATGTCTCTGTTAATCCATCAGATATCGGCCTTACAACATCCCCTAAAAGCTGCTGCGCATTGTCCTTCAACGTAGAGACGAGTCCGCTGAATGTCTGCGACTGCTTCTCCATCGACTGGAAGTACTTTCCGCCTTCAGACGTAGAACGTTGCATAGATGCCGTAATCTCATCGACCGACAATGTTCCTTTGCTGATTCTATCGTACAGGCTGTCCATCGACTCTCCAGTAGACTCGCTGATTTCCTGCAGCGGGTTGAATCCAGCTTCAATCATCTGCTTAATATCTTCCAACTGCACCTTGCCTGCAGAAGACATCTGGCCATAAGCCGTTGCGATACGGCTCATCTTATCGGCAGACCCCTGCGAGATATCGCCCAGCATCATCATGCTGTTCATTGCGTCATCTGCAGTAAAACCATAATTCATCAAAAGCTGTGTCGTGTCCGCCAGATCTGGAAGTTCGAATGGTGTCTGCGCACCAACCTTTTTCAAACGTTCGATTACATCTGCT
Organism: Mediterraneibacter sp. NSJ-151; assembly: GCF_022487435.1. Lineage (NCBI taxonomy): Bacteria > Bacillati > Bacillota > Clostridia > Lachnospirales > Lachnospiraceae > Mediterraneibacter > Mediterraneibacter sp. NSJ-151. The sequence goes on from NZ_JAKVPP010000007.1 coordinate 68,559, forward strand.
GCTTTATCTGCGGATCCTGTCATCACCTCAAATGATGTCTGATACTGCTCGATGGATGCGTTGTACTTAACTCCTGCAGCAACACCGGCTCCCATAGCAGTTGCGACACTTGCAACAGCTCCGGCAAGAACTGTAAGACCGCCTTTCGCGAGACCGCCAAGTTTTGTTATTCCGGAATTAAATCCTTTTTCGTCTATTTCTGTATCAAATTTAAGTGAGCCATCGTAACCCATACTATCCCTACCTTTCGTGGATAGCGCAGGCTCATAGGCTCACTTAGGCGCTAAATATTAATTTCTACTTCTTCTTTACACGTTCTGCACTTTATGTACAGCCCATTACATTTTGTTGCATTGTCAAAAATTGCAAGCTTCGTCCCACATTTCGGGCACCTATACCATTTTCGTTCCAATGCTGGATATCTTATTTTTTTCATGCAAACGCATCTCCAATGTCGTAGTCGGACAACTCTTCGTCCGGCAACTTTATTCGTTGCTGGATCCTCGCAATTCGTTTGCGCTCTTCTTTGTCCTTTATCGTGCCAAGGTCAACACCTCTGTAGTAGATTCTCTGCTTAATCTCCGTATCCTCGGACAGATTGTCGAACAGCATCCGGAACTTCCACCAGTGCATATACTCAATATCGGACAAATCTATCTTGTAGTCATGCATGAACCCAGCGAGGATGCACGGGTAGTCGATGGAAAACGAGAATAGATTCTTCTTTTTCGGCTCTTCCTCGCTCTCGCCGTCCCTCATTGTATTCATTCCACACCTAGGAAGGCATTCCATGTTAATAAATTCCGTAAGTGCCTCTGTTGCGGCCTTGAAGTCCGCAGGCTTATCTTGCGTGAATCGTTCCATGACCAGTTCATATTTTTCCAGTGGTTTCAATTCATTATCTTTAAGCATATCTATTAAGGATATGCAGTCCCTAAAATCTGTAACGATTGGATAATCTATCCCGCCAATAGTAACTTCCGTAGGGGCTGTTTCATAGAAAAGATTCATTGAATCACCTTATCTTCGGCTTGTACTTGCTTAGCATTTTCGAGCGCTTCTTATTTATTTCAATTGACTGCTTACCACAGAATGCAATAAATGAATCATAACATTCGTCGCAGACACGACAGTTTAGTTTATCCCCCATCAGTTTCACTGCGGTTCCGTCTCCAAAAATATTGTCAAAAAGCTCATAAAACATTAAACAGTACGCTCTCGATATATCCGACATCTTTCCAGTCTTCTGTAACGCTTTTTCTGTGACTTCCATCTTGTTGAATGCGTTTTCATACTTCTCTTGGAACTCAACGTCTTCCATGTCGACTTCCAATTCAACATCATTCCATTTCCAAAAGCTCATAGGCTCACGTCCTCTCTACTATGCTGTTTTGACCGTAGCTGTTTTTCCATCCGCACTTACTGTTACTTTCACAACTTCGATGTCGGACTTAGACTTAAACGAGCCACTGTAAACAAGTGCATCTGTTCCATCCCCGTCTGTATCCGGAATAACAGCATAGGTTCTTTTTCTTGCTACATATCCTGCAGTCTCATCTCCGTCGAAAAGGTCTACAGTGAGGATGTCTACAAGAGCATCACTTCCTGTCAGTTCCCCGTCGTGGATCTTCGCGATTTTCTCGTGGACCGGAGTGTTCGTGTATCTGTCGAAGGAATAGTCTGTAGACGGAGCGTATCCAACAACGTCTGTATCCTCGGTTTCCTTATCCACATACTGTCTACTGTATTCCTTTGGGTTCTTTCCGTTTGTCATAGAAGTAAAGTTTGTCATGCGCTCATATTTTGGGGTGGTTCCAGTCGTATCCGTATCCATAAAAGCAACACGCTTGTGTCTTCCGACAATCTTCGGTTTTGTATCTGACATATTCTTATACCTCCTGCGTATAAATTAAGCGGCACTCGATACGGTATCTGGCATTCTCTCCATCCACATCGTACAAGTAGCCGCTGTTCATAGTTTCTATTCTTACCGGACTTTTTCCTGTTTCTAAATCAGGTAGCTCCCCGGCAAAGCTTCTTGATTCCAGCCATTCCGCGAACTGCTCGTAGAATCCGCTGTTTTCAATATTTATTCGCGCATCCTGATCATACTCTTCCTTGCTGGTGAACGCGAACTGGTACTGTTTCTTTGCTCCACCGTCCGTGTACCTCTGAATTATCGGGTCACATGGAAGAGGGTCGATAGAATACTCCATCGCGTCCCCCAGGTAATCCACGTTCACACGCCAGTCTTGCATGAATGGGCAGGAAGAGATGAATGTTCGGATGCTATCAATGAGATTGGACATACTTCGCAGCTCCTTTCAGAATGGAATCCTTGTGCCGGTTCTTCATGCGTTCGAACCATTTGGACTTTGTGTTATGCTCGTAGTACTGCCGGCGGGCGTACGGAGCGATCTGGTTGATCTCTCCACTGCCGATTACCGTTCCAAGTGTCGCAGACTTAATCAGGACACCGGTTCTTCTAGGTGTCTCTGGGTTCATACGACGAATACACTCGGAATCCACAAACTCTTGAGCATTTCCGAATCCATTTTTCATGCTTGGTGCGAAACCCGGATTCCATTCCAGTTTTGCTGTCACTTTTCCACCTTTGCTGGATTGTGTATAAACCGTACCTCTCGGAGTTTCAATCTTAAACTGTTTCTTTCCTTTTGCCACTAAACACCCACCACCTTTATATGCGGATTTCCGCCGAATGTATTGTAATTCGCAGACGTAACACGCGCCTTTTCAAATCCGTCAAGTTCCTTTACAGTTTGCATATTGATGTTGCATGCACCTTTTACGATGTAATCATCCTTTTTCACGGACACCGAAGTATCCGGGATCCGGATTGTGATCACATCTTGGTTTTTGCGACCTTCTGTAGTAATGGAGGACTGCTCGCTCTTAAACCACCATGCTTCCGGCACGTATGCGCGAGTCCACTTGTCCGTTCGACTTTCAGAATCGTACGTTCTGTTAAAAACAGTCACATCTGTGTTTGTTAGCACTCGCACACACCACCCTTCTGGAAAGCCATCCGGTCGGCAAAAGATATGGATATGCTGCGTCATATGCCTTCTTTCTAGTCAGTTCCTCAATCGTCTGTCCATCCACCTGCTCTTCTGCATACGTCACAGAGTACCCATCAGTATTTTCAGATTTTACAGGACCATGCTCACTGTGATTGCTCTTTAGCATCGTACAATAATACACTTCAGCCACTGCGCATACCGCATCTTTCACGCTTTCTGACTCTTCACCAAAAATATCCCCACGATAAAACGTCAGCTGCCTTATGTACGATTCTGCTTTCCTCTCGGACCACGTAAAATCTTCCTCTGTAATTACATCTCCACAGTATTTTTCAATGTAATAGCTATAGTCTGCATACACGTCAGTCACCTCACATTCTTAAGGCCAGAAATTACGCTCCGGCCTTCATGATTGCAAATGGACATCTCTTTGTCTTATCCTTCTGCAGAGAATTGATAGGGTTTGGAATCTCCCATCCAAGACGCATAACTGCTCTCAATGCCACCATGTCGTTCTGCATCAGGTTGTAAGCAATCGTGCCGTCTGTGTTCTGGACAACGCCTTCTGTAAACAGCTTGAATGTGATGTCCTGACGAATGGAGTACACAAGCTGGCTGAAATCTCCGGAGATCATAAGCGCCTTAGCCTTATCAAAAGCACCATTGTTCGGGAAGTTCATAGGTGATCCATCCAGTGAATATGCTGTCCTGCTCTGCATATCCGTTTTGAAGATTGGATTGCCAGTTGTATCTTTTAGTCCTCTCAGTTTCGCTCTCATAGAAATATCTGCCATGTGACCATTTACAAAATATCCGCTGTTTTCAACTTTCGCGATCACTCCATCTTCCGCCATGATTTTATCGTAAAGATTATCTTCGCTTCCGAGAGTAACAACAGCACCAGCAGCCGTAGCAGTTGTAACCACACCACCTCTCCAAGTAGCCGGCTTATCAACATCGAATAAGATTGCTCCGTCAATCACTTTTCCGAATGCCTCAATGATTCTCGGCTTCACCTCACCCCAGATATCATATTCTGAATCGTCAAGCACTGCTTCCGGCACTGGCACAATTACTGCAATCTCTTCCGCCGTAATAAACTTCTTGTCCCATGCCTGTTTCGTTGTCTGCTTCTGTCCTGAATCTCCATTTACGAAATACGCAACTGGCAACATATTCAAAACAGGCATCTTATACTGTTTTGATGTCATATTCGCCAACTTACGTCCTCTAGAGAGCACGGCTGACTGTGCTACAACTCCCTGGATGATTTCATTGGATTCCTGTACCGGAATAAGTGACTCTGCACCAGTCCGGTCAATAATATTCACATCTGTTTCAAAAATTCTTAAGTCCATTCTTTTTCTATTCATATCATACCTCCATTATCTTCTAATCGCAGAGCGGATAGCATTGTTAATCGAATCATTAAGATTTCCGCCTGCCCCATTTGTTTCGGTTCCAGATGACGTTGACACGCGATATCCTGATCCGCCAGCATATCTCGGATTATCCTTCAAAAACTTTTCTGCTGCTTTTGTGAAATCCGTCTTATCATCCACCATCTTGCCAACCTTAAACATTACATAATCAATATCATCTGCTTTCACCCCCTTGTCTCTAAGTATACCCGTGTTCTTAAGCTGATCGCGTTCAGCGATAGCTTCATCACGTTCCCTTTCAATCGCAGACACATTCGGCTGATTTTCTTTCTTTTTCGCCTTGAAATCATCAATTGCTGTTGTAATATCCTCTTCACTCATACCTTTATTTCTTAAGTAGTTCGCAATAGCTGCTCTCTCTGCCTTATTCGCACGAGCAGAGGCTACTTCCTCTAACTGCTCATAGGTATATGCGGCATTTCCTCCCTGGTTACCGCTACCAGCCCCAGCTCCTGTGCCGCCAGCGCCGTCTCCGCCTTCAAAGAGCTGTAAATACATTCTATTTTTCATTATCTCTACCTCCGTTTTTCCTCGACAGGATCCCGAGCTTTTTACGCCTTCACGTTTTGGGCAAAATAAAAACACCTCTAAACAAGGAGCTAAATAAACTGTATGCAATGATATTCCCTGTTGATATCTGTCAAACCAAGGAACCATGAATCTACTAGCATTCTGCCTTTGTCAGACAACTTCTGCCATTTAATTGTAACATTTCCGGTCTGCATATCTGTGTGAACTGACTCGTCCGCAAGATCCGTCAGTGAATTAACCAGACTGCATGTAAGAGCAGACACAGCTGCACAGACTCTGTCAATTCCGTCGGCTCCATTTCTGCATGCATGACCTTTTAATACAAGCATGTCCTCTTGGACTTTTACCTCAATCAAACAATCACTCCTTTACATTTCCGGTCGTTCCCCGCCGGTGGGAGATATAGGATCACCGCCTTTCTACGGATAGTCGCTTGCCATTAAACAATATCTTGTCACCGATCTTCGCTGTTTCATTTCCTATCCTCACCCCTTTCAGTGTTTCGTGTCCGTCTATAAGTTTGTACACGAATTTTATAGTTGTATAGTTAATGCGGACAGCCAGCCAATTTGGAGCCAGCATGTCCGCATCATTTGTTACTGTATATGATTTCATAATAACCACCTAAAATTTGGTACAAAAATACCACCCACTCTTTCGAATGGGTGGTATCATGGTATTAAATCTGTAATTCCTTTTGTTACATTATACATACGTTGCATTATTGAATTTTCGCTAAGGTATTCAAGTCCCTTTAAAGTAATTCTGATGTTTTCAATATCAACTCTCATTTCTCCATCAGTATACTTTTTAATCGAAACTCCTTTTATATATCCAGCATCCCAAAGCATTTCCATATACTTATTCCAACGTTGCTGCGATATACCTAAATTGTTTGAGCTAATTCGTTCGATGTCTACATTTTCTAAATCCATTGATTTTTCTAACACTGAAAGAATCTTATATATGATTTTGAAATTATCCATGTGTACACCTCTTTTATACAACTGCTTTCATAGCCTTATCGTACTCAATCTTTAATTTTTGTTTGAAATCCTCAATTTCTTCCGGCTTCATACCGGGTTCTCCTAAAGCACACACATCTGGGGTCTCATCATTCAGTATTTCCGTAGCTCTTGGCTGTTCTTTATGCATTTCATCATAATGTACTAATAATAAGCCTTCTAAATCACACGAAAAATCATAGATATCATCAGGTGTGTTTTCCAAAAATTCTTTGATATAATTCATGATTTTATCAAACATTTTCCCATACCTCCTTCGGACTTTTACGCCTTACTACGGAAACGATATCTCCCGTTCCTTTATTTTTGACTGCCACCAATTGACGTTCTGCATCAAAGTAAATCAGTTTATTCTCACCTTCTCTATATTTAGGGCTTCCATGAATTAATTCTATCAGCTCTTTTTCTGTAACTTCTGGAACTCCAGGCTTATTTAATCTTGACAGTCGGCTCAATGCATGAACAGACATATATATGCCTTCTTTTTCAAATCTTACATACGCTTCTTTTGACTTCTGTTTAAACTCAGAAGACCATTCCTTTTTATCAATTTCCGAATATGTATCAACTTTCTTTTTTATGATACCGAACTTTTCAATGTTATTATACTTCATTTGTCGGAAGTCAGCAAGCGACCCAACGCTATCTCCAATAATATTTTTGTATCTGTAATATTGTTTTGAATCTTTATCTGCGTTCTTAATCATTTCGGCAGAATACTGAGCATTTTGCTTTTTCGTATTTGTAGCAACTCTTCCTCTCACGTCCAGATATATCCGCTCCCGCTCTTGTTTCAGTCCCATCCGCTTGGAAAATCTCGCATACTCATCTAACTGACCTTGATACTTGCATCTAGCCAACATTACATCGTCTGGATCAGCGCCACCAGCTTTCAAGAGCTGCACCTTCTGACGTTGCGCCCGCATGGCCGTCTCCATCTGTCTCTGGCGCTGCTTTGCTTCGTATACGGTGTATTCTTTACCACGGAACTCTTTCGGTGTATTTTCCTTTCGATCCTGCTCTTCTAACCACTCGTCCGTCCAATTTCGTTCGGATATTCCCGGAATAAACGGATAATATTCGTGGTAGCAGTTTGCCCCGAGAAGACCTGTCACACTTCCAAGCCCGCATACTGTTGTAAGCTGTTGTTTTGTCCAAACCTTTCCCTGCCACACTGCATGCGTCGGTCTGGCACCGGAATGCCACGCAACCTCGAAATGCTCTGTTCCGAGCTTTTCTGCGTTTGTTTCTGATATCTTTCCAGTTAATTGCGATATTCCCGTCATAACCGACCTTCTGGCTGCCACCTCTACCCTGCTGGAATAACCAGACGCATAATCAATCGTCCGCAGTCCACTGTTGGTCAGCTGCGTCACTACTCGCCGAAGAACACTGTTATAGTCGAATGCTCCAGAGACAATATCGAAGCACGCTGCATCCAGATATTTTTCGTATACCTGAGAGAGTGGTGTCATAACTCTGTTTCCATTCCCGTAGTCGATATAGAACCCGAGTGACTGTGTGATGTTCTCCAGATCCACGCCGCTCTGCCTGATCAGTGTATCTGTAATTTGCTGCAGCTCCTCATTTTCTTCGAATGGGATAAACTCTGCATTAACCTGCTCATAGATGTCTTTGTTCCGAACGTACTCCCAATCGATTACCTTATCGTACAATTCAAACATTTCCGGATACGACTTGTTCAGTGCATCTTTGATCATATTCTCAATATCCTCGGATGAGTATCCCAGAATCCGCAACCGGTTTATCTGCCAGTCTGCAGTAGATGTAATCTTTCCGATCTTCTGTATCCTGCGGACAATGTCCTGCATAATGCGTTCTTCCAGCTCGGAATAATTATCCGCTATCTTACGGGATAACTGCTCTTTGTACTCTTGTCTCAATTACATCACATCTCCGTTCAACAATCTTCTTGCTTCATCTTTCTCAATTCCAATTGCTGTCGCTATAAGGTTTATAGCTTGTCCTTCTGTGAGTTCTCCAGAACTGAACTGGGACATAATTGCAATCAGGCTCTGTGTCTGTGCTCCGTTTAACTGTTTACCTTGGACTTCTGCCCCCCACTGTTGTTCTTAGTGGTTGGTATCTTCACATCATCATCCAGAACCGCATTCTGCTCTGGCAGATTAGCAGCTGCCTCTTCTTCGGTTTCTCCATACCATTTTGCACGATACTCAGCAAGTGGCATAACTCCCATACTTACATCCTGTCTGTCTTGCTGCCGTTCAGCTGACTTATCTTCTATAATCGAATCATCGAAATCTATTGTAATTTCAGAATCCTGATTCAAATCATTTCCAAGAACAACGCCAAGGCGGATGATAATCTGAATCAATTCTTTCAGCACATCTTCCAGAATAATTTCATGCTTTTTCAACATGCGGTACATATCTGAGTTTTCTGATATGACCTCTGTCGCCGTCTTCACTCCTGAAGAATCGAATCTATATCGTTCTGTACCAAATCCACATTTTAATGACAGATAATTGAGATCATCATTAATTGCCTTGCTATGTTCGTCGGCGCGAAGGTCCATGTTAATTTCGTGAATCAAACCTTCTTTTAATTTGTCGTAGTCATCCGGCAACTTGTAGAAAACGCAATCGTCAGGATCAAATGCAGGAGATCCATCATCATTCGAGAGTAATTCTGGAGCAACGAATATTCTTTTTCTTCCAAGTTCGAATTCACTACTGTACGAATCAAATTCAATATCCAATTTCTTCAATGTGTCGATTGCATTTGCAAATATCGCAACACCCATTGGATTACTTCCATCAAAATCCGCATTGTTCGTGATGTTTAATCGATCAATCACGTATTGCGGGACAGAAGATCCGGTTTCTATTCTTTCAGTGAGTGTTTTAAACGGCTTAAGCTTCATCCACTCTTCTTTCGATAGTTCCTTTCCTTCTCTGCTTCCCTGCATATTCTCAAGTACAGTGTTCTCGATTACATACTGGCCGTTCTCCAACTTGTGATACTGTACTTGAACATATTTTTTACGATTTACCGTATGCAAAAATGTAAAGACGCACTCGGTAACAGCTCCATTGTTCCAGCTCACCGGAAATATATTCGATGCACTACAGTAGTTAATTCCTATCTTCCCGGAAAGAACCTCTCCATCATCGCGTACTTCCATGTCGTACAGATACGGAATGTATGCGACAGTTCCGGTGTACGCTTTTCTCTCCTGGTAGTCGTTTCCCAAAACATAAAATTTGTTATCGCGGAGAATGTTTTGAACAAATTCTTCTGTGTTTTCATCTGCTATGGTAATCTTTACACGTTCATTAAGCAGAAGATCTGCAATATCCTCTGACAATTTCTTCGCCATCCCCATGCTCTTCCGCTTGCATCGCTTGTATGTGCCACGTCCTGTATACGCACGGTAAAATGAAAAATTTCTTACGTTTCCAGCGTACCAACTTTTCCATTCCTCTATTTTTCGGTAGAACGATGCATCAACTGTATCTATTCCACGCTTATGAAAAAAATCAAATATATTCATCGTCATACATCTCCGTTCTACTTAATCTATCATATTTCGTGTCATTCTCATCGGAATCAAGCGGGAGCCAATGTTTTATACGATCCCACACACCCATCACCATATACCGGATTGCATCCATGCAATGATCATCTTCTTTGACTGGGACTTCTTTTCCCTTTTCAATCGATTTCTTATCGTACTCATAGGTTCCAAATTCTTCCGTTGCTTTTTCTTGGCACGGATCTAAGTTTAATATGTCAAAAATAAGAGCTTTCTGTACTCTGCTTATTCCGAGCGCGACTTCATTCTCTGCGTCATGAATTCTCACGCTGTACTCAAGATTTCTTGTCGCTCTCCGGATTTCCTCTTGCAAGCCCTTCGCTGATGGGTCCAGAAATATGTAAAATACTTTCGTCTTATGCACTTCGTGTATTTCGTCCATGAACGCAACCATATCCTGCGCGTATTCTGACGGGCTCTTTTGTGTGCCGCTTTCTCTTCCGCTGTGGTAATATTCCCCAACCCCTGGAAGTTTTCTTCGATAACGATCGTATCCAAATGCCTCGTATGTCGTTGCGTTCTGCTGTCCGTAGTCACCGCCTATATATACTTTCTCATATATCCTGTCACGATCTGTCTTTACTCGATGCCTGTCTGAAAACATGTAGTAAATAAGCTCATCAACACCAATAGACTCTCCAAGCCATACCCAACGGTACATTTTTGGATCGGATAGTTTCATTGCTTCAGCCGAATCAATCAGGTCCTGCCCTAGCCATTTTACTGGAACATCTCTGTAATCCGCATGAATGTGAATACAATCCTCTCTCTTTTCCATCTTCTTGCACCACTGGTTGATTGGTGCATTCGGATTCTTTGGCGGGTTGTACAAATATATCATTTGGAATCCACTAGAGTTTCCTCGGACGAATGTAGCTTCGATATTGGACAGTTCATCTTCTCCCTCTCCATCGTCAAAAAACTCTGTCAGCTCGTCCAGAATAACCAGCTTTATCGGCTTATCCTCGTCGATAATACCTTTCGTGTCGTCAATTCCGTCTGATCCGGAGAAATACATCGTTGTACCATACTTCTTGTATGTGATCTCCATCGGGCTCTTTGTGATGGTGAACTTGCTCTTCGGTATCTGCAGCCGGTTAATTCCACGGAGCATTTCTTTGTACACCGTCTTCCGGAGCTTGTTATGATGCTTACGCAATACCACGACAGAACCGTGTGGATCCGCAACCAGCTGATAGTCTGCTCGAATAGCAGCGTAACTGGATTTTGTACCGGCACGTCCGGATGTCAAGATAATGTGCTTAATCTTCGTGTTGTTGAATATCTTCAGATACTTCGGTATCACAATCTCTGATATCCGTACCTGTTTCTTTTTCCGCGTCATTGATTATCTCAACCCCTTCCTCGTCTTCCGATTTATTGTCACGCTTCAGCCTGTCCGCATTTGCTCTCATCTGCTCGATGCGAGCTTTTTGTTCCTCACTGGCCAGATCCCAGTTTTTATGCAGCAGCTCATCGTACTGTTTGATCATGCTGCGAAGCTCCGACTGTGCTTTTGCCTGCGCCGACAGGAAGGATGCCTGCTTATCCCATGCGTACTGAATCTCCCATTTCTGTCCTATAATAGTCCCTGTTTTCTTTTCAATCTTTGATTTGGTTTTATCGTCTTTGTCCTTGACGTACATGATCTGCTGCGCCCGGATAATCGCTGTGTACGCAAGCTTGATCTGGTCCCATAGCAGGTCCAATGGATCCGAATCATCCATTGCATTAAAAAGCTCCAGCGTATCCTCTGGAAGATACCTGGAGAAGAGTCCATGCTTTCTTGCGTTCTGATTTCCTTTCGGCGCGCCATGGCCGACAGCATTCTTGTTGCCTGGCTGCGCACCATGTTTCTTTTTCTGGGGTGCACCCTGAGATGTATTTGAGGGTGCACCCTCATTCTTTATTTTTGCCCATCCATATCGCTTAACCCACGACTTGATCGTATTTAAACTGGTGTTATATTTCTCGGAAAGCTGCATCGGAGTTACACCAGATAAATAATCATTTTTTATCTGTTCTTTAACATCGATCACGTCACCACCTCTCATTCGTTTCGTTTGTTTCGTTTTTAACTGGATACTGCAGGACTTGAACCTGCGACCGTCCGGTTATGAGCCGGATGCTCTTACCAGCTGAGCTAAGTATCCTTTTGGGTATAAGAAAAGACACCCATTGCTGGATGTCTTTTCTATTTTTTATAACTAGAGAATTAGTTAACACCTTTATTTATCCCCAAGACTCTCATTATTGCATCCTGAAGAACTTTCGAATAATTGATTCCTGCTTTTTCAGCCTCTACGTTTAACCAGTATGGAATTGTGCAGTTTTTCTTTACCGCCTTATTATCCACTTTTTTTCTGTACTCTGCAAAATCCACATCGACCAATGTAACAATATCATCGGCACCAGATTCCACTTCTTTTGTATTTGGTTCCGGTAATACCTTACCGTCATCCAAATAATCAATTCCCATAATTCCAATAGCATCCCTTGCCATTTCCATAGCATCTGCGATGCTTTCTCCCTGAGTTGCAATATCAAAGTCTGGTATACTCACATAATAGAAACCATCCTCTTCTTTTGATATCACAATAGGATATGCTTTTCTTTCCTCACGCATTGTTCGAACCTCCACATATTACACATATTTAAAATTTCACCTAACGGCAAACATCAAGCCAGGGCTATTTCAGCCCTAACTTTTTAATGATGTTTCTCGCAAGTCTTTCGTTGATATCTGGATGTCTCGGAATAGGTTCCGTTCTATTTCCGTCTGTATATAAATCATGGTTTCCACCATTACGTTTCATATACCATCCATTATCTTCGAGCAACTTAACTAATTCTCTACGTTTCATTAAGTGCTACTCCTATTTTGAATCTTAACTACGTGTTGCCATACGTACATTATACGCATGTTTCTTGATTTTGTCAACACTCTATGCGTATTTCATGCGTATTTTCATGTTTATACTCATCAAAAAACGCCCCGTATCACCTACAGGACGTCTTTCGTGGTTTTCAGTTTAATTCCAACTTTATGGGGAGTTCAGGAAGCTCTAGCTCTTCACCTTCGCTTCCGATGATAGCATAATAACACAGTGTTTACTGTACTGAACTATACTGTTTCAAGAAATATTCAAATGCCACAGTGCTCTACCGTGCAATTTATATATCCAGTCTTCACTGTAATCCATCGCTTGTGCTATTTCCCAGAACCTAAGTCCTTTTATATACCGGTAAAACAGCACGTCTCTCTCATCCTCATCTTCCAGTTCTCTAATTCTCCCAGAAATATCATTGTACGTCTTTACCTGCTCCACTCCCTCGTAGTACAGCTTGTCCTCTTTCTCCCGAAGCTCCGCAGCATATCCGGATAAATCCCCCTGTCCGGATCCATGAGGCATCCCGTCATTGTTCATGGACGGATACATTTTCATGCTACGGATTTCTGCAATCTCCGCCTCGATGCGCTTAATCCGCTTACCATGTTTCCGGTATCCGCGAAGATAAGCCTTCTTCTGCTCGTTCTCATTCTTCACGTTGTTCTCTTCTATCTTCACCACTGGTACCAACTCCCGTCTTAATATCATACTTCTCTGCCAAATACTGCTCCACGCTCTTATGTTCCATCTGTTCTCCCTGCTCTCTGATCAGCACTGCTGACTGGTAGGGATTCCGGTGAAAATCTGCAGATGCACGTTTATCAGGCGGTCGCTCTGCCATGTGTGCAAACCCAGTCTGCCGGACAGTATCAGCGATGCCTTTCCGCTGTTTTTCATTGTTTCTGTTCTTCTTCATTCAATCCACCTTTCAGAATCTTCGTAATTGCCTCGTTATGTTTCAAAATCTCGTCTATCGCATCAATGCCCGTCCATACCTCTTCTCCGTCCACTATCTTACTTGGGAGCTTGTCAATGCATCGTTTGAAGTATTCTTTTGTTTGTTTTGTAACTTCATCTACGTCATATGCCGTCGGCTGTCTGCGAATCAATTCCTTCTACAACACTGCAATATTGTCTTTGCAATGCTTATCAACATACTCGCAAAATTTGTCTGCATCTATTAATCTACTCATTCCGTACCGCCTTTCTCTCTCGGTAAAATTCTTCCACATTCCCTGCAATACTTTCTTCTGCCGGTATAATCAGCAACATCTTCTGTTGCTCCATCTGGTTCATCATCGAATGTAAAGTGTAACGCTCTACGCACTCTTTCCATCATGTAGTAACCTTTTGTAGAACAGCAATATGGACATTTTTTCATTCTTATTCACCTCATTAAATCCTAACTTAATTCTCGTCCCACTCATCTTTTACATCAACTGAATTGACTGATACTTCGTAATCTGGATGTAATGGCACAGCAACATTTCCGCATTCTTCAGAATACACTCTTAGAATCCCATTTTTATCAATAGAAAAACTATCAGCCCAATACCATATAGAACAATTTTTCTCTTTATCTTTTAATTTAATATCATAATACCTTGTCACTTACTCACTTCAATTCTATTCTCTATTTTTTTCCAATCATCCGGCAATTCAGTAACACCAATTGACTCAGTGTACTTAACTCTCACTTTCTTCTCGCCAAGAAATCATCCCTAAGCTCCGTCTCTATACCAGTTTCTTCCAACAGTGCACCCCGCAGGTCTTCCCAGTTAATATCTCCGTCCTGCAGGCATTCGGTTTTTAAACTAAACCGCTCTTTGAATCTTTTCAGTCTAACTTTTCCAAATTCGAACTCATCCCTAAGAGTGATTAATGCCATAATAAGCACCGTATCCAGACAATTCTGTTTAACCTCATTCTCGAATTTCTCAATGTCTTTCCTCTGAACAGCACTTGGCATCATCTTCGCATTTCTGTACGCAATTTCTTTTTCCAGTGCTTCAATTCCCTGCTCTTTTGCTATCTTGTACGCAAATGCCATTCCATCGTTACGGTATTGCATTTCTTTACTCATGCCGCACCTCCCTGTTCTCTTTCAGCGGGCATCCCGGTCTCACCATCTTCCGCCAGATCTGCACACCCCGGTTCTTCCTCGGCAGGATCTTGCACCAGCTCCGAAAGCTTACATGTCCCACCGGAACTGTCTTGCAATGCTTACAATCTTTACACAGCACCATCCTGATCACACTCCCTCTTTCATTACTGCAGCAAATGCTGATACCTCGTAAGCAACTCTTATCTCGCTTTCTGTTTCTGAAATCTGCTTCGTGTACTCTCTGCTCTGGATTCTACCCTCAATCTTAAGCCGGCTACCAACATCAAGCCCGGATACGAATCGTGCATTTCGTCCCCATAATATACATGGGATGTAATCCGATTTCCCGTACTGACGGTTTACTGCAAGCATCAGATCCGCAATCTCTCTTCCAAGCGGTGTTTTCCGGTAAGTCGGTGGCTTGCAGATAAATCCATCCAGCTCGATTTTATTTTTATCTATGTACCGCTCCGGTATCTCGATTTCCGATGCAAATACATTAAGCTCCAGGCGGTTCCCGTCTTCGGTATGCACGTTGTGTGATCTGTACTGTCCGGATATCTGGACAAACTTTCCTAGCGGACCCAATATTCCAAACCGCTCTGATACAATCACTGGGATAACATCTGTTGATCCACTGGTTCTTTCGACCTCTACGTTCATCTTGTAGAATTTCTCACCAAATACCTCATGGCTGTACTCGGAAACTGTTGCAATACGTCCTGCTATTGTTACTCTATTGTTTTTTGTCATTTCATCCATTTTCTTGCTCTCCTCATCAAATTTCATCTTACTTCCAGTCTGTGTGACTGTTTGAATTACCCGCTATCCCATTACTCATCGCAGTTGTCTTACCATGCATACCGAAAACGGAACGCAGGTTTTTATAAATTGCTCTCTGTTCATACTTTTCTTGGAGTAAAGACGTCTTTATCGCTGGCCAGCAAATCTCTTACTCCTTTCTCACTAATTGCTCAAATTGATATTGTCTTTTTATTCTTCTTCGGGTTCCCATTTTCGTACACAAAACAATTATCTACACTACAGTAATACGATCTGCTGTGATCATGATAGGACGAATAATCGCACCCATGTATGCGCTGCTTATACCCTGCAGTTCTCCATCTACATGTCTTGCACAAGTGGTGATCTGCGTTGTATCCAGGAATTACTTTTTCCTTTTCCTCTTTCTTTACCGGTTCATCTTTCTTCTCTTTGATTTTCGCACCCTTCTTCCGAATTCCGGTTAATCCATTCACTTTTATCTGTCTCGTTACATTACTTCTGCATGTTCCCAGCTCTTTTGCAATGTCATCGTTAGACATTCCGGATTCCACCATATCACGGAGCTTGGCAGTATCGCACTTAACTTTACGTTTCTTTTCCACTATTTTCTCCTTTTCCGGAATCACTTTTTCCGGTTCTGGTATGGGGGTCTATATTTTCCTCCACCCTTGTATTTTCACGCTCTGACTACACTTTCTCATACGCGCTGTTGATCATATCCTGTACTGCTCCCTCGAAGTCTGGATTCGGTACCGCTGGAACATCTTCCAGGAACTCCAATCCATTCAGGTAATTTGCAAGCGGAATCATCTGTATGTTTCCCAAAGCGTCCTCATTGTTGCGATCTACAACATACACAGCTTTTCCTTTGCTCATCTTCTCCAAGGCTTTTTCTTTGCTTATCCCTGTGAACATATTTACCTATCCCCTTTCACCTATCTTTTTTCTCGTTTATTCATGCGTTCTAGTTCCGCTTCAATTGCGACCAATAAATCCTTTGCCAACGCTTCTTTTCGATGCTTTGTGTATACGCTCTCAATTTCATCAACAAATTGTTCCCAATCTTTTTCACCCATATTGATTCCATAGTACTGCCTGTATATCTTCCAGCAATCATGAAACAACCTTGCAGCATCCATGAACCCCATCATAGTTCTGATACCCGAATATAAATCCCTGGAATGTCCGCCCAAAATTTCTCTGCTATCTCTCTGCAGACTAAAGCATCATCTGTCCAAAATCCAACCGATGTCATGCAGTCCTTTAATAACTTCTGCAGATTATCTGTATCTGGTTTACTCGACCGATATTCTCCATCTTTGTGTTTTCCTCTCGGGAAGCACCACTTTGCAACAAGTTCTATAGGTTCCGTATACTTCTGATCCGGCTTATAGATTGCGAGATGTCCTTTTATCTTTGCTCTTGCCGTTCTAAGTTCCGGCGGTTCATAAAATACTGGCTTACCATTCACCACATGCACTTGTTTCTCTTGATGCGTTACTGTAGGCGGAATCATCGCCATAAAAAATTCAGTTACCACTAACTTCACCTCTTTAAAGTGTTAAATTTTAATTTTGAAAAAAACTTTTTTGTCAGGTACTGCAGGGGAAGGAGTCGTCGTGCGTGAGCTTTCGCACGACTACTTACCCCTACCTGACCGATAGGGAGGGAAAAGACCTTTTATATATACGTAGTATATATAGTTTTTTTCTTCCCTAAGGAAAATAACGTAATTTGCGTTTTTTTCCCTCATTTTTTCCCTGCTCATGGAAAAGGAAAATAACGGACTTTTTTTCCTTTCTTCCCTACGGAAAATAACGCATTTTCTGTATTTTTCCCTCGGAGGGAAAATAACGTAATTTACGTTTTTTTCCGTACCTCACCACCTTCAATTACAAATCCGCCGTGCTCTTTCAAACGGTTTCGGACTGTCTTTTCTGTCACTGCCATGTACTCTGCCAAATCGTCAACAGTTACCTTTTCACTGATTCCGCAGGCTTCAAAAGCAAGCTCTATCGACTCTTTTCGCTCCTTCTTTTTCTGCGCTGGCGATTTCCTTTTGTCCATGGCTCTCTTCCATCCCGGCTTTTCATCTTCTATCTTAATGTCCTGCAGGGCTCCAGATTCGTCCATTTTATGTACCGGATAATCGAACCATAGATTTACCGGAGCGAACTTCGGAAACTCTCTGAGCGTGCCGTCAATACGCCATGCTGTACGTTGTTGCACCGCCTTGCTTGCCTTGTCAATCTCATCGTTCAGAACTTTGAATTCAAGTGATTTCATCGTCTTTCCGCAATACTGTACCATCGCAACACCGCTGCACAAATCATCTTGAGATAAGTCTTCATTCATCTTATCCTCATATCCGTATCGCTTTAATAAAGCTTCACAAACTCTGCAGGACGCTTTATTTTCCTCTTGTTTCAGCAACGCATCTGTTGTTTCCAATTCTATTAAGTCCAGAAGCGCATCCGGATCTCTTGCGAATACTCCAGAGCCAGACGCACGATCCATTGCCTTTTTTCCGCCCTGACTTCCTTTGCTATGATGATGACAATAAATAACTGCACATCCAAGCTCCGTACAGACCTTATCAAACTGATTACAGAAATTTGCCATCTGATCAGCACTATTCTCATCACCAGTAATTACTTTATATATCGGGTCGATAATGATTGCTTCATACTCTTTTTTTGCTGCTCTTCTGATCAGTTTCGGTGCCAGTTTGTCCATAGGAACAGATTTTCCACGGAGATTCCAGATATCAATATTTTTTAGGTTATCCGGGCTCCATCCCAGCGCTTCGTACACATCCTTGAATCGATGCAGACAACTCGGTCTGTCCAGTTCCAGATTTACATACATTACTTTTCCTTTGCAGCACTTCCATCCCATCCATTTTTTGCCTTCTGCGATTGCGATACAGAGCTCTATCTGCAGAAATGATTTTCCAGCTTTTGACGGACCGGCTATCAGCATCTTATGTCCCTTACGCAGCACACCTTCTATTAGGCATGGTGCCAGTTCTGGAAGATTGCCCCATACATCATCAAGACTTTCAGGATCCGGAAGATCATCGTTTACACTTTCAATCCATTCATACCATTCTGTCCACGATTCTTTTCCGATGTTCGTATCGACAAGGAACTGCTTATGGCCATTCCGCTCTACTCCCGGCATACGGGACAATCTGGATGGATTCTTATTTTGCGTATCTACCTTCAATCCATTCTTCTGGCAGACATTATATAAATAATCCACTCGTTTTCGATATTCACTGTAGTTTTCAGCATCTACCTTTACAATTGCGTGTAGACTTTTCCCGCCGGAATGTACCAAGCACGAGACTGGCAGCTCCAGCTCCTGAATGATTGCGTTTTGTTTTTCAATCTCCATTCCATCCGATTCGACCAGCGCATACCGAAATTCTGTTACATTCTCATTTCGTACGCCCTTTCCGTCCAACGGATTAAAACGAATCCATGCCCCTGCAGATGCATCATAATCTCCCAGCACGCTTCCAATGTCACCTTCACATTTTGCAAGTTTCTCGATGAGCTGTCCTGCAGTTCTGGTGTAGTCTCCTTTGTCAGCAGGGAGATATTTTCCTTCTTTCTCCCAGCTTTTTACTACATATCCAACGATTTCAGATGGATCATACAGTGTTTCAAGATATCGGATAATCTGAGAAACCGGATTCCAGTTCTTCGGCTCTCTTACTTCTCTGCCTTCAACCCATCCTTTATCCACAACAACCAGATCATCCTTCTCACCACTGATTTCATCATTCCAGTCTAATTCATGTCCGGACTCTCCATGAGATGGATTCCATCCATGGTCAAGTGCCATCTGTACAAGTGTTCCTGCTGTAATTGGCATGGAAGATCCGTGGAAGCTTCCCCACTTCTTAAAGCACTCTCCGGAGTGATACCGACCAATGTCTCTGCGACTCCAATTGTCCCAATCTGCAGCTGTATATCCTTCATGTTTTAATCCCATTCCGACATTTACCCATTCCTGATAATCCAGATCAGATGGGTCAATATGCTCAATGATTTCAAGCAGATCTGTTTGTTGCTCCATGCCTATACTCCTCTGTATTCAGCCGGGTTGATATCCGATGGAATTCTCCACCCATTACCGGCGATTCTGTCAATTAATTTTTTTGCGTTATCAAACTGCCATGTTCCAACATGCTGGAATCCTCTGCTTTCGAGAAAACGAATCTGTTTTGGAGTTGTAAGTCCTTCTGTTCTACGCTTATCAAGTCTGTCCAAGATTTTCGCCGCTTTTCCAGCGTTATCAATCTGATCTGGAAGAATTCCGAGTTTTTCCAGCGTCTTTACTTGCTTTTCAGATGGTGGTGCCATCTCCCAACCAAATGCAGGAACATATCCAGATAAATCTTCTGCCTGGATACTCATCTCGAATTGCAGCGGATCCACAAGCTTTCGTTTCCTTCGCTTCATCTCTGCCAACTGCTTTGCAAGAGCTTCTTCTCGCTGTGCAACAACATCCTCTGCTGCAGCCCTCTCCGCCTCTTCTATGTCAATAGGACATCCGGCATCCTTTTCCATATTGGATGTCATTTGCTTTGCTACTTCTTCATTCTCACAAATCAAAGAAGCTGGGTGACAAAGCTCATGCCGTTCTGTATGCCATAGAAAATCCAATAATAATAGATGGTCTTTTCCGGTCTCAGGAGAAAGTCTGGTTCCGCGTCCAACCATCTGACAATATAAACTCCGGACTTTTGTAGGTCGCAATACAACGATGCAGTTAACACTTGGACAGTCCCATCCTTCTGTAAGAAGCATGGAATTACAAAGCACGTTATATTTGTCATTATCAAAATCTTCTAATATTTGTGCTCTGTCCTTACTGTCTCCATTTACCTCTGCAGCACGGAATCCGTGATTATTCAAAATATCCCTGAATTTCTGACTTGTCTTAACCAACGGAAGAAATACAACTGTTTTCTTATTACTGCAGTATTTTTCCATCTCTTCCGCTATCCCTTCCAGATATGGATCCAAGGCAGTTCCAAGATCCCCGAGCTTAAAATCTCCAGACTGTACACTTACTCCGGTAAGATCAACCTGTAATGGAATAGTAACTGCCTTTATCGGTGACAGATATCCTTCTTTGATTGCTTTCGGAAGTGTGTATTCGTATGCAAGACTTTCAAACACAGTGCCAAGATTCTTCATATCTCCACGATCTGGTGTTGCTGTTACTCCCAACACTTTTGCATCAGTAAAATGCTGCAGAACTCTCTGATAGCCATCACTGATGCAGTGATGTGCCTCGTCAATGATAATGGTATCAAAGTAATCAGTTGGAAACCTTCCAAGTCTCTTTTCACGCATTAAGCTCTGAACAGATCCAACCGTGATACGAAACCAACTACCAAGACAGCTCTGCTCTGCTTTTTCTGTTGCGCACCCAAGACCAGTTGATTTTGCAATCTTGTCTGCCGCCTGATCAAGCAGCTCTCCACGATGTGCGAGGATTAGCACCCTGTCACCGTTTTGAACACATTGTTCTGTCACTTTTGCAAACACGATTGTCTTTCCGCATCCTGTTGGAAGTACGAGGAGAGTCTTGTGGACTCCATTCTCCCATTGCTGAAAGATGGAATCCTTTGCCTCTTGTTGATATGGTCTAAGCTGCATTAGAACTCACCTGCCTTGAACTGCTTCTCCTCTTTTTCGTAAAACTTTTTGATTTCATTGGACTGATGCTCTTCACCATCATTTCCTTTCCAGTTGCGAATAGACAGTTTGCATCGTCCCTTTGCACCAATAACAGCGTTCCAATTCATTTTTACTTTTTCACCTTTTTTCTTCTGACCAATAGCCGTGAAAAATGCTGAAATCATTCCCTCGGTTTTTGTATGAAGGAATAAGTTATGTGTTAGAATTGTGGATCCTTCATTGGAGTCAATCCTCAGTTTCAAAATCGCTTTGTTGCAAGCTGGAAGCTTATCACTTCCAGGATGTCTTCCTCTCTCAAAACTCTCTACGGTAAAATCGTAGTCTCCTTCCGGAAGCAGCGTAAAATCACTATCCTTTTCAATCTCATCGTTCCAATCTAATTCTCTTTCCATTTCGCTCATATATATGTCCTCCTACTTAATTAAATGGTACTTCGTATGTTTCCCGCAGTTTCTGAATCATGCCGTACACCTGCGGCCATGCACCGACAAGCACTCCAGATATGAAGTTTGGATCATAGTTCAGAATCGGAGTTGCTTCCGGATAATATCCTTTGTCCGCAACAACCTTCCGAATTTCCTCTTCAGACACCAGCTTCTCTTCCATCAGATCACGCAATGCTTTTGGAAGATTTTCATCCACATGGAATGCACTGGATCTTGGAATCGGTTTGTCCGGCTCTTGCTCAGACAGATTCCTATCAGCCTTAACATCTTGATTTTCTGGGTTTGTATCAAATTCCATCTGTTCCGGAACACCATCTGGAATATCCATGAAGTCCGGTTCTTTTGCCGATTCTTTTTCAGGCTCCGGAATAGATTCTTGCACCGGCACATTTTTCTGCGTTGCCTGCTGAGCATTACTTCCTGATACTGATTCTTCTATAATCTTGGAAATCTCGGCATAATCGAATGGAATCTCGTCTTCCAGTCCATACCTGTTCTTCGCATCCCAACATGGGTGATGATTCGTGTACATGACACGTCTTCCTCCCTGCGCTTTATGCTTTTTACCATCCTTATCTACAGCAACAGAATATGTTCTGTAATTCGCAAACAACAACATGTCCGCCCATTCTTTCACCAATGGAGAAGTTTGGGATGATGTCTTCTTGCCGAGCTTCAGCTCATATCGATCATATGCACCCATCTCATCCGGCTGTTCAAATTTACGCATTTGCGCATGAGCTGTAAGAACAACATTGACACCTCGTTCAACTACATCTTCCAGATGGTTTAGAAACCGCCCGAACTCTTCTTTTGCATACACATAACCGTTTCCGTATCCGAAATCTTCAATTCCTGATTTTCCATGTTTACTGCAGATTGATTCCACACATAACTGCTCCGCCCAATCGATGGTATCGATCACGAGAGTCTTGCAAACACTTGGATTATTCTTTATGTAATCAATTTCTTCGAGCAACATTTGCCAGCTGCTTGGACGCGGCAGTCTCGCCACATCCATATCGTTTGTACTTCCTTCTGTATCAATGAAAACAGGATTTGGAAATTTCGATGCAAACGTACTCTTTCCAATTCCTTCCGGTCCATAGACAACTACTTTCTTAGCGCGAGCTATCTTTCCTCTTGTAATCTCCATTAAAAGCTACCTTCCTTCCATTCTTTTTTCGGTAATGGTTCTGGATTTGCAACATATCCATCTTCGATGATGATGCTGCATTCTCCACCAGTGCTTACCCTTGTAGCGATTGCCTGCAGACCTTCCTGTTCCAACCATTGTCCGAATTCGTTTAATGTCTGCATATCCATCTGTTCTAATTTGTCAAGAAGAACGAAACCGCATTTCGGATTCAGTTTCCGAACAATCGCTGTAGATACCTTCATACGATCGGATCCAGACATGTTGTCCCACTTCTGACCTTTGTACACAAGTTCCCCATCTTTTACGGACAAATCCGGAAGAGGGAGTTCTGCAGCATTTAAAAGCTCAGTCTTTTTATCTCTGGTATTCACGATCTTTTCGGTAAGCGCTGCATATTGATTTTTGTAATCCAGAGCATCATCTTCCGCCTTATCTTTATCCATGTTTGCACGAACCTTACGATTGATTTCCTCGATATTGGCAATATTATCTTCCAGTTCTGCAGTTGATTCATCATGAAGTTCTAATGTTGTCTTCATAGCAATCTCTTCATCGGATACTGCCTGATTATATTTTGCAACCAAGTCTTCTTTCCGCTTCTGCAGTGCTTCGATATTTCCATCTACTATCTGAATCTCATCAAATAGTCGGTGTTTGTTTCTAGTAATCTCATTTAGCTGATCACGTTTACGCTGGTTTTCACCATTCTTTGCAAGAATGTCCTGTTGTTGCTTAATCAGTTCTGCTGCAGATACTAGTTCTTTTGGAGCATCCGGATAATAGGCCTGTTCATCTGCAAACTTCTTTTTCTGATCTGCAATCTGACCGATTGCAAGCCTTTGGTTGTACAGTTCTTTTTCTTCCTTATCCAGAACTGCAAGTTGATCACCGACGCCAATTATTTTTAGTAGCGTCTGCGCTTTCTCTTTTCCGGACGCATCCATAAACTTCGGAAGATCCAGTGCAAGTTGTTCCACGAATTCATTCAGCAACTGCTGTCCGCCTTTGTTTCCATCCGGATCCGTGACTTTAAGCGCGCTGTTTTTTCCCTTCCGTTCTACTACGAGACCATTACTCATTACGATATGTAATGTAGGAGGGATTGTGGAACCCTTCCGCTGCGCTTCAGATGGTCTGAATTTATCACCTCCAAGAGCCCATGCAATAGAATCCAATACCGACGTCTTCCCCTGGTTGTTGTTTCCTCCAACAATCGTAAGCCCACTTGCAGTCGGCTCAATCTTGACCGCTTTAATCCGTTTTACATTTTCTACTTCAAGTTTATTGATTTTGATACTTTCCATTATGATTCCCTCCATTTAGCTCCGTCACACCAGAAATAATCATCCGTCGGAACATATCCAGCCAATACTATTAAGCATGGATCCACATCACAGATATGATCTCCTTCTCCGATTCCAGTCAAATATGTGCAGTTCTCACAACATTTTTCTGCATTTTTCTGTTTTGCCATTACTTAAGACCTCCCGCAATGCTTTCCATAATTACATCCAACACATTCAACACGGAATCAAATTTCTTTATTTCATGTATGATTTTTTCATCAAATTTCTTCCTGCCGGTCAAATGATCTATGATCTTCGCGTTGATTCTTGCAGCAATTCTCATCGCGACATCTTCGTCGACTCCAGTCTCCATAATCGTTTCGCACGTTGCTACACAGCTTAAGATTCTAAGCTGCTCTTCTGTTGTTATAATTTTCTTATCTTCCATTTTTCCTCCAAATCTGTTAAAATAAAATTGGTTAATTTTCTGAGTGCCTGAGCTTGCCGGCTCACATGGGCGCTCTTTTTATAGGTATCCGACGATACACGACAGTATCACTGCCATTATCAGCGGACCGGTTACGATCAGCGATGCGATTGCTGCCGCGATCAGCTCGTCCAGCCACCGTCTTCGTCGAGATCTATTCCACATCTATATCACCTCCCTGTTTCGAATCTCTTCTACTGTTTTCTCTCCCCGCCACATGAATCCAGATAGCTCATATAGTTTTTTCGGAGAGATGTAAAATTTTCTGTATGGACGTTTTCCTCTCTTTCTGGGTGTCTTGTGGACGAACCCCAGATCGAGCTCTCCGGAATCCATGCTGTTCATAAGAACTTCCCTGTCCATACCGAGAACTTTACTTGCTACCATTACCGGAACGCTACCAGGATGGAATTCTGTCACGTTTTTCACCTCCTAGTTTCCTTTCTCTACATTAGTATCAGACAACTAACTTTATTGAATTTCTCGTAATCTCCACTTTTGTTGACAGATTTGGATGACTAGAAAGAAATTTCATTACATTAATACACCAGTTTTGCAGTTCTGCACATTCTTCGGTCCAGCATCCATCCTTCAGTTCAAAATCCGTCATGGATGTTGGGCCTGAAATACCATTTTTTTCAAGAACTCCCATCTACATCACCCCGCTTTCTTCTTATTGTCTTTTTCTCTCTTATCTCCTATAATTTACATACAGGCACTGCCATGCCGAGTATGGAAAGAAAGGAGTATAACTCTATGAACCTAACAAACGATGCCGATAAACTCGCTTGCATTGTGTATAAACAATATTTACATATGCGAAATGATGGCATGTCCAAAGCAAACGCAAAGCATTTTAACCATAATTTCTATACAAATATTGCCTGCCTATCAAAATGGCATCCAGACGATATAGATGAAACCATCAATGAATTAAAGCGATCTGGTCTTGTAAAGAAATACATGGACGGTGGCTTTGTCTTACTCGATGAATTCATCATTTATATGGAAACCCGTTTTAAAAACGGGATCATAGAAGTCACTGATTTTATCAGCAAATTTATTCCTTAGATATTGCGGTCGCTGGTATTGTAAAACACATCTTCTGTAATCATCAGCGACCACTCTCCATTTTTAAATTCCAGCTCCAGATGAGATACATTGCGCTTCTCTTCTCCGTTAATCTCGTAAATTCCTTTTTCTCTATCAATATGGATAGATACAAACTTTTCTTTCTTCATCTACATCACCTCCTACTCTAAGAAATATTCAATAGGCTTCTTAAAATAATCCGCAACTGCTTTTACCTTATCGACTCCTGGAGTGTTGTTATTCCATTTGTAAATACTTCCACGAGCAAATTTGAGGTCAGATTCGAGATTTGAAATTGAAACCCCTTTTTCTTTGCAAGCTGCTTTTACATTATCGTAAATAGACAAGTTACCACTCTCCTTTCATTAAACCGTAAAATATTACGTTTTTATATTGACAAATTACGCAAGATATTCTATATTTGAAGTGCGAGCAACATTATATAATACGCGTAATCACTTTTTGATTTCCGCCATATCTTGCGTAACTTATAACTTTATTATACACATGATTTGGCGTATGTCAATAGTATTTTGCGCAATATTTGGAGGAATTTACTATGGGACTTTACGAAAACGTAAAACAAGCCGCCAAAGAAAAGGGATATTCAATAAATCGATTAGAGCAAGAACTCGGATTTTCACGCAGTTACATAGGTAAATTTAAAACAATTACGCCTAGTGCTGACAAGATTCAAAAGATAGCAGATTTTTTGAATGTTTCATCGGACTATCTGCTTACTGGTGAAAAAGTTGATAGCAGTTTAACACCACGAGATACTAAGGATATTAAAAGCATACTTGAAAACACAGAAGAATTGCTCAAACAAGATGGGCTCATGTTTGATGGAAATCCAGCAAGCCAAGAAGCAATTGATTCTATTCTGTCCGCAATGCAAGTAGGTATGGAAATGGCAAAGAAAAAGAACAAAGAGAAGTACACTCCGAAAAAGTACAAGAAGGACTGATATACATGGATATAGCATCTAAGGCGAACAACCTTGCCAGAAAATATGATACAAGAAATCCATTCGAGATAATAAAGTCGCTCAACGCAATTGTTGTCTTCCATCCGCTTGAGGGTGTGAACGGATTCTATCAATATTTTCAGAGAAACAATATTATTTATATTGATGAACGTCTTTCTGACAAGGAGAAGATGTTTGTGTGTGCCCATGAACTAGGGCACATGTTGTTACACAAGAAATCTAATGCGATTTTTATGGATTCAAGGACTCAATTAAATACATCAAAATATGAAATTGAAGCTGATAGATTTGCAATTAATCTCCTTGTTCCCGATGATGAAATCGAAGAACATTTAGATTTTACAACATCTCAATTTTCCAGATTATTCGGGTATAGTAAGCGACTGATCGAATTGAGATTGAAAGATTTTAATTAGATATAACCTCTTCGGAGATTATATAAACTAAAGCATTGGTAGTGTTTTTTCTAGATACAAATACAACTGAAAAGAGGAATAATCATGGGATTCATGGACATTTTTAAAATCAAAGAATTCAAATCCGAAATTGACAGGCTACAAAGCGCAAATCAAGAGCTCTTAAATTCTAATGAGGTTATGAATAGCCAACTTCAAGAATTAGGAGCGTTTGATTATTACAAAATAAAAGAAATGACAGATTTATTACAATCCGAATACCATCAAAAAGAAAAGGATTTGCAAACAGAATACGCTGACAAGATAAAACAAGCTGAAACAGATCTTTCTAAACGAATATCCAGATTAGAAGAAGTTATTTCTGATAGAGAAGAAAAAAGCACAGCAGTCCTTTCTTCTTTAGATGACCTACGATTGCAGGAAGCTAAATTAACGAAAAGTGTTAAAACGCAAACAAATAAGCTCGCCCGGTCTAAAGAACTTGTTAAGGCGATAAACTATACATTTGAAAAATATTTAAATTACGAACCATCTCAATCTACCATAAAGCTTCCCGAAAACGATTTATCTGATTTGGAAGAAATCAGTCCGTCGGTAATACTGAAACTCCACTGTATGGATGTGAAGGATTTAAGGAAAGCGTATCGTGAAAACGATAAGCAAATCAACACTATTCTCGAGAAGTATTCTGCAAGATATACTACAAAAGCAAATCAAGCAATATACAAACTGATGGTCATTGCTCTTAGAGCAGAACTACAGAACATCCTTTACAACTTGAAATATGAAAAACTGGATAAATCTGTGAGCGATGTAAAGACTGTAACTCAAAAATATTTAAAGATTGCCGGCGATGGTAATCAAAGCATAGCTGGTACACTCACAAAATTTATTGGAGAAATTGAATATCTGTTTATTAATGCTGTAAAGATTGAATATAATTACTATGTTAAGAAAGAACAAGCTAGGCAAGAACAACTTGCTATAAGAGAGCAGATGCGCCAGGAAGCGGAAGAACGAAAAGCCTTAGAAGCAGAACGCAAGAAGGTTGAGCGAGAAGAATCCAAATACAATGGCGAGATTGAAAAACTTAGAGAACAATTATCTGCAGCAAAAGATGATGAGTTCGAAAAATTAAACGCAAGAATTCTAGAGCTTCAATCTCAGTTAGCTGATGTGATAGTTAAAAAGAAAGAAATCTCGAATCTCGCAAATGGAAAGGCCGGAAATGTATACGTGATTAGCAATCTTGGATCGTTCGGTGACAAGATGTTTAAAATAGGAATGACAAGAAGACTAAATCCTCAGGATAGAGTCAATGAGTTGGGGGATGCGTCTGTACCATTTAAATTTGATGTCCACAGCTTTATTTTCTCCGATGATGCTGTCGGTCTCGAAAATAAATTGCACCAAATTTTGGATGATAAACGGGTAAATAAGGTAAACCGTAGAAAAGAATTTTTCTACACATCTATTGATGAATTAGAACAACTTGTAACAGAGATTGAACCTACTGCTGAATTCAACAAGACGATGTTGGCCGAAGAATTTCACCAGTCATTATCGAGTGACGTAAACTATACTGACGATTATGTTGACGATAATTGGGATGAAGAATGATATAACCGCTCCGGCGTTTAAATAAAAAACCGCCCGGTACTGGTAATACCGAACGGTTTCACAATTACATACCCGAAGATATGCACTTATAAAAGCGAATATATTGTATCATCTTCGGGGCAGCTACACAATCCAGAACATTTGTTTTGTGCTGGCTGTTATTTTTATACGCAAATGTGCGACGTCGCACAAAAGATAAGGAGGATGATAACATGGCAAGATACAAAAAGAGAGCTGATGGTCGATATTACACCAGCATTGCGAGTGGTGAGTTCGACGATGACGGAAAGGAGCTTCGCATCCCGGTATATGGACACACGGTAACAGAATTTGAAGCAAACAAGGATGCCGTGCGAGCACAAGTATTATCCGGAGGTTACGCGAACGATAAGAACACTACGTTTTCCGAGTACAAGTGGCAATGGTATGACACTTACATTAAAGGCACAGAATTGTCACACGCGAGGAAAAAGGCCTACGAGAACACCTTGAACAACCACACCGGTGTACTGGATGGTATCAGTATCGGATCTATTCGGAAGATGCAGGTCCAGAACGGATACAACAAGCTGAACGGGCATCCAGATCTGCAGCATGAATACAAGATTACAGTGAATCAGATTTTTCGCGCTGCAATCGATGACCGGTTAATCGTTAAGAATCCGGCTGACAATCTATCGGTCACAAAAGTGAAGCGAAAAAAGAAACGTGCTCTTACAAAAATTGAACGTGAAGCTATTAAGCGAGCCGATCTGGATCTGAAGGAACGTTGCTTCATCGGAGTGTTGCAGTATGCTGGGCTGCGTCGAGAGGAAATACTCGCTCTGACACGCTCAGACGTGGATTTAGAGAACGATACGATACAGGTCAGTAATGTGGTCGAGTTCATAGGTGAAAAGCCTAATTTCCGCGATTACGCGAAGACGCCACAGGGAGAACGAACCATTGACATTCTGGCGCCGCTGAAACCGATCCTGACGGAGTATATGCAGCAACTGAACGGTCTTATTGTTTTCCCAAATAACCAGGGGACACTAATGTCCAAGACGCAATACCGGAGGTTCTTCGAAAAGATCAAATTGAAAATTAACACGGCTGCTGGCGGGAAACATCATTATGATAAAGTTGTGAAAGGAAAGCATACAAGATATGTATTGGCATATGACATCGATATGTGTAAGGGATTATCGGCACATGTGTTTCGTCACGAGTATGCAACCATCCTGTACTATTCCGGTGTCGATCTGCTCGAAGCAATCCGGTTGTTCGGACACTCTGATTCCAAGACTCTCACAGACGTGTACGCCGAACTCAGGAAAGAAGAATCAAAGTCAAAAGACAAGCTAAATGAGTATTTGACTAAAAATTACGGATAGGGTTCTCCGGGAGCCCTTGTGCGCACTGGGCTGAGGGGCATTTGATTTGACTAAATTTTGACTAAAATTGAAACGGTTTTCATCCGATTTCGTCCGATTTTTACCGATTTTTTCGAATGTGTGTTCTGGATTTTCACATCTGTTTTTTGACACAAAAATAGGCGCAACCCCTTGAAAACACTGGGTTTGCGCCACTTTTTAGAAAAAGCCGAAAATCGGACTCGAACCGACGACCCCTTCATTACGAGTGAAGTGCTCTACCAACTGAGCTATTTCGGCATTGGTTTTATAGCAACCTCATATATTATATCGTCTTTTCTTAGGAATTTCAACTGTTTTTTATTCTTTTTCTTGCATATGCACAGTCAACTGATTATATGGAATCTCAATTCCTTCTTCATCAAATGTCAATTTTATCTGTTCAAGAAGTTCCCATCTTGTATCCCAGTATTTTTCCATCTTCACATAAGCACGGATTCCTAAAACTACGGAACTGTCTGCCAATGAGTCCACAAATACCTTCCAGTCTTCATTCGTCAATATATCTTTGTGACTAAGCAATAATCTTTCCAGAATTTCTTTTGCTTTCTTCAAATCTGATTCATAAGAAATCCCAACCTTCAAATCCAATCTTCGTTCATCACGCTCTGTCACATTTGTCAGACTGTTATTCATAAGTTTTCCATTTGGAATCACAATTACCTTGTTCTCTATCGTCATCAATTTTGTATAGAAAATTTTAATTTCTTTTACTGTACCTTCGTTCTTATTCGTATCTTCAATAATATAATCTCCGACAGTAAACGGTCTCAATAACAGAATCATGATGCCACCTGCAAAATTTGTTATAAAATCCTGCAATGCCAACGATACACCGACACCTGCTGATGCAAATAACACGGTTATTGATGATAATTCAATTCCCAGATTTCCTGCAATGATAATAATTAATAATATATATAATCCGAATTTTACCATGGAATCTACAAATGTTGCAATTCCAGCATCTGTCTCTTTTACCTGAAAGGAATAACGGATACTTTTACGAATCCATTTTATAATTACACGTCCTATCATAAATATGATAATTGCAATGATTATTTTTATACCTAAGTTTATCAAATTCGGTATATGTTCTTGTATATAGTTGCTGAACTGACTCATATTTTCAGTCACTTCATTTACGGACGCTTCCGCCGACTGCTGAAGCTCATCTGTTGTTGTCATATACTGCCCTCCTGTCGCCTTACTCTTTTAATGCAAGAAATGCTGCCAGATTTCCTCTTCTGTCTCCACTTGTACGGTGCGAATACAGAATCTCACTGTTGCAGTGTGTACATACATTCGTCACAGCAATATGTTCTGGCAATATTCCGGATTCTTTAAATATAATTTCATTTGCTTTCCATAAATCCAGCTGATATTTTCCATTCTCTTTGCGATAAAACAAATCTTTCCAATATCTTTCTTTAAAATTTTTCTGGAATTCTAAAATCACATCTTCGCTGACTTCATAACAATCCTTACAGATAGACGGACCTACTGCTGCCAGAATATCCTTTGGATCAGACCCATATTGCTCCTCCATCTTACGAATTGTTTCTTTTCCGATTTTCCCCACTGTTCCACGCCAGCCGGAATGACTAAGTCCGATTGCCTTTTGAACCGGGTCTACGAAATATAACGGAACACAATCTGCATAAAATGTCACAAGGCAAATTCCGTGGATATTTGTAACCATCCCATCCACATCTGTATAATCCAATGGTTTCACAATCCCCTTCCCTTTGTCTTTTTCCGTTACTACTCTTACATTAGTTGTATGTGTCTGTTGAGAAAGTACCATATTCTCGCATTTCACCCCGATTGATTTTGCGATTCTACGATAATTCTCACGCACTGCCGCTTCATCATCTCCTCTTGTAAAGCTCAGATTCATCGATGCATAGCACCCTTGACTCACACCGCCAAGTCTGGTTGAAAATCCATGATGCACAATTTTTGTATCTGTCAAGAGCGGATATTCCAAATAGGGTACTTCCTTTTCTATCTCCCGAAAAATTTGTCTCTCGTTTTTATATCTTATTCCAAGGCTCATCCTTATCTCCCTTATTCTATATGACCATTTTATAATTTTCACATATTTGTATTTTATCACAACTCTGTGTATTTTTTATGAATGAAAAGCAAATGCGTTCTGGATAACATTTATCCTATTCTTCTCAATTCCTACTACGTCAAAACGATATGCCTGATTCTCTCCAAGATTATGTTCCATAATATAGAATAAGGCACAGCGACAGAGCACCCGCTGTTTCTTTTCATTCACAGCATCTAATGCATTCCCTGTCCCTCTGCCTTTCCGATATTTCACTTCACAAAATACAATATACGAACCATCTCTCGCAACAATATCAATCTCTCCGGCATGACAGCGATAATTATATTGTAAAATCTCATATCCCTGCTGTTCCAGATAGTAGCCTGCTGCCTGTTCATATACACTTCCTATTTTTCTATTATTCATAATATCATATCGCATGATACCACTTAAAACAGCTTATTTTTCAAAATAGGCTGTTTTTTACTCATCTTTCAAGTCGAACGTCCGTGAGACTTGGCGCGTGATTCTGGTCAGCGAAGCTGACATATTCCTATCAGAATCACTGCGCATCCTCGCGGAGCGTTTATCTCAGTCGGAGATTGGACTCCCACTGAGACAAATTTGCTATTACTCACCACCTAAAGAGGTGGGAGTCTTCTCGACTGAGATAAAATTCTTGATAAATGTTTTTCTATGAATTGGTGTTGGTCCATATTCTTTCAATGCAGCAATATGTTCCTGCGAACCATACCCTTTATGTTTTGCAAATCCATATTCCGGCATAATTTTATCATATTGTAACATCAGGCGATCCCTCGTCACCTTCGCTAAAATACTTGCCGCTGCAATAGATACACTCTTTGCATCTCCTTTAATAATCGGAACCTGAGCAATTGCAATGTCTGGTATCGTAACTGCATCGTTGAGCAAAATTTCCGGCATAATCCCTAAATTATGAATAGCTTCCCTCATTGCCTCATATGTAGCCTGCAAAATATTAATCTCATCGATTCTCGCCGGAGATGCCATACCAATCCCTGTTGCAATTGCTTTCTCCATAATTTCATCATACAATTCTTCTCTCTTTTTTGCAGAAAGCTTTTTAGAATCATTCAGATACAATATCTCGCAATCTTCCGGAAGAATTACAGCCCCTGCTACAACCGGACCTGCCAAAGGTCCTCGGCCAGCTTCATCAATCCCACAGATCCATTTACAGGCAGCATAACAATGCTCATATTCTCGCATCTGCTCTAATCGTGCTCTCTCTTGCTCCAGCTTTTCTTCTTGTTTTTGATATTTACGGATCAGATTCTTAACTCCCGCACGGGAATCGGATTCATATTTTTTATATAATTCCGGATATTCATCCATTTTTGCCTGTTCAAATACAAGCTTTATATCACTGATCTTCTCACTCATGCTTAATCACTCCAAACTTATCAAACGGCCATATTCGAATCCATGCCCTTCCCATAATATCATCTCGATGAAGGACTCCCACTGATGGGTCACGACTGTCTGAACTATGATTACGATTATCTCCCAGCACAAAATATTCATCTTCTCCCAGTGTAATTGGCTCTGCTGCAATTCCCGGATCGTCCATAACTTCCAATCCATAATTTTCATCCAGCATTTCTCCATTGATATAAACATATCCATCTATCACCTGCACTGTTTCTCCCGGAAGGCCAATGATTCGTTTAATGTAATAAGTATGTTCTTCATACTGAAATGGAAATACGATAATTTCAAATCTCTCTGGATCACGGAATCGGTAACTGATTTTATCTACGATCAGATTATCTCCATCTGACAATGTCGTCTCCATAGAATGACCGCTCACTTTTGTCCTCTGCCCAATAAATGTAATGATTCCTAATGACAAAATAACAACGATCACAATGTAGATAAGCCAACTAAGCAACTCCCCTAAAATACTTCTTTCTTTCATTATGCGCCCCTTTTATGCATCCATCTCATCCGGAAATTCTAATGTTATTCTTCCAAGTCTACCATTTCGGAAATCATCTAACATCAGTTTTGCTGCCTTTTCTGTGTCATACTCATTTCCTTTTACAAGGCAATGCCTGCTCTTTGCAATTTCCTGCAACATCGCAAAACCATCGTCAGATTCCTCTATATCATACTTTTCTGCCAATATTCCCGAATATTTATCATTCAAAAACTCACATAATTTTGCAGCCAGTTCTTCTGTATTCAGAATTTCATCCTTGATTGAACCAATATATGCAAGCTTCAATCCCACACTCTGATCCTCAAATTTCGGCCACAAAATTCCAGGTGTGTCTAATAATTCCACATTTTTATTCAAACGAATCCATTGTTTTCCTTTTGTAACACCCGGTTTATTTCCTGTTTTTGCACAGGCTTTTCCTGCAAGTGCATTAATAAATGTTGATTTACCTACATTTGGGATTCCAACAACCATTGCTCGTACCGGTCTGTTCAAAATTCCTCTTTTTCTGTCTCGTTCAATTTTTTCTTTACAAGCTTCCTGGATCACACCATGTATTGATTTAATCCCTCCGCCTTTTTTTGAATTTACTTTTACAACAGAATATCCTTTTTTCTTGAAATATTCCATCCACGCATCATTGCATCTCTCTTCTGCTAAATCTGACTTATTCAGCAAGATCAGTCTCGCCTTATTTTTTCCCAATTCATCAATATCAGGATTACGGCTGCTGACAGGAATTCTCGCATCAACCAATTCGATCACAAGATCAATCAATTTAATGTTCTCCTGCATCATTCTTCTCGCCTTTGTCATATGACCTGGATACCACTGAAAATGCATATCTTCCTCCTCTATTTTACAAATCCAAAATTCTTTCCTATATTTGTCACAAACCAAACTTTTCCGCCGATATCTTCACGTTTCACATTCCCGATATCTGCAAGCCGGCTGTCATCACTACCTGCACTATTATCTCCTAAAACAAAATATTCTGTCTCACCCAATGTAAGCTTTTTTTCTGCAATTCCTGCAAAATCCAGGTCTGATGTATAGACATTTTTCTTTTGTACTTTACCATCAATATAAACCTTTCCATCTTTGATCTGTATCGTTTCTCCTGGAAGCCCTACTACTCGCTTTATACAATAATGTGCGTTTTCATTTCCATTTGGACGAAATGCTATAATTTCACCTCTTTTAGGCTTACGGGCATCATAAACAATCCGATTAATTAACACGACATCTCCGTTTTTCAACACCGGGCTCATAGAGTCTCCGGCATTGCTTACCCGCTGTCCAAAAAAACTTACAAGCATCCATGCTAAAATACATACAACAATAATTTCTGTGCCCCATTCAATCGCTGTCTTGACTTTTTCTGTTTTCAGTGAGCGGCATTTCTTTCGGAAATATAATTTCCACTTTTTTCGATCTATCGTATAACTTTTCTTCTTTGCTCTTTTTTTCATCGCCTATCTCTTAATATATCATACCAACAGTTACTTTCATATAATGAAAAAGGGACAAACTACAAATCTGTACTTGTCCCTCTCATCGTTACTATTTTACTAATTCTTTAACTTTAGCTCTCTTACCTACACGTCCTCTTAAGTAGTTCAGTTTTGCTCTTCTTACTTTACCTCTACGAACAATCTCAACTCTTTCTACATGTGGAGAGTGTACTGGCCAAGTTTTCTCAACTCCAACTCCGTTGGATGACTTTCTTACTGTGAAAGTTTCTCTAACTCCACCACCCTGTTTCTTTAAAACAGTTCCTTCGAAAACCTGAATTCTTTCACGGTTTCCTTCTTTGATCTTAGCGTATACTTTTACAGTATCTCCTACGTTAATTTCTGGAGCATTCTCTTTTAACTGCTCAGCTTCAATGTTTTTAATAATATCGTTCATTGTGTGACCTCCTTAATATTTGACGTTCTTAACACATTATTGTGCCAGAGGACCATCGCTCTTCTTTTCACAAACAACTGTTGTAGTTTATCACATTTTCGCTTGTTGTGCAAGTAGTTTTGCACTTTTTCTGTCAGCTTTTTCCTTTTTATTTTACTTCTGCTTTTGAGCCTCTACTTCTTCCAGCCATTTTTTCTCTTTTTTTGTCAGCTCACATTTTTCAAATAAATCGGGACGACGTTCTTTCGTTCGAAGAATAGACTGTTCGCGTCTCCATTTTTCTATATTTGCATGATGTCCGGACAACAAAATAGCCGGTACTTTTTTTCCATGCCATTCTTCCGGTCTTGAATACTGTGGATATTCAAGCAGATTATCCTGAAATGATTCAAATTCAGCTGATACATCATTATGCAACACACCCGGAACCAGTCTGGAAATTGTATCAACCATGACCATAGCCGGAAGTTCCCCGCCTGTGAGTACATAATCTCCGATTGAAATATAATCTGTAACAATCTCCTCCAGCACACGTTCATCAATCCCCTCATAATGTCCGCATAAAAGGACGAGGTCTTCTTCCTGTGCTAATTCTTCTGCCATCTTCTGATTAAATGTATCTCCTTGTGGGGATAAATAAACAACTCTCGTTTTCTTTTTATCTAAATTGTTTTCTGTCTGTTCTTCCTTTGCTGAAGTATTTTCAATTTGACTTTCCTTCTTTCTCTTTGCAATGGACTCTTCAATCGACTGATAAGCCAAATAGACAGGTTCCGCCTGCATCAGCATACCAGCCCCTCCACCATACGGATAGTCATCTACGCTTTGATGTTTATTGAAAGCAAAATCACGAATATTAACAGCTTCTATGGATAATAAATCACGGGAAATTGCTCTTCCAATGATACTTGTATTCAATCCATTCATCACCATTTCCGGAAATAAAGTCATTATATGGAAGTTCATTATACCAGCCCCTCCAACAAATGTACTTTCATGCTCATAGCTTCTATATCCACATCTAATATGCAATCATGAATAGCAGGAATTAGCACCTCGCCATACTTGTCAAATTCCACGACATACACTTCATTTGCACCGGTTTCGATAACATCTACCAGTTTTCCTTCTTCGCCTTCGTCTGTTATAACATCCATACCGATCAAATCTGCAATATAATATTCATCTTCCTCTAATTCTACTGCATCTTCTCTTGTTACAAATAAACTTCTTCTTTTATATCTTTCAATATCATTTATATTATCGATGCCTTTAAATTTCAGGATTACAAACTGTTTAAAAAATTTAACCCCCTGAATTTCCAACGGTATCTGTTCTTTTCCTGTGTCAAGTATTACATTTTTGAGGCTTTTAAATCGCTGCGGATCATCTGTTGTAGGAAATACCTTTACTTCACCTCTTACTCCATGTGTAGATGCGATCACACCTACCTGTAATAACTGTTCCATAATCGAACTCCTTATCTAAAATAAAGGGGACAGTCTTAACGGCTGTCCCTCTTTTATCGCTAAGTATATTTCAAAATATTCTATAGCATTTCTTTACTGAACAATATCAACAACCACTCTTTTATTATCTTTTGTAGCTGCTGCTTTCACTACAGAACGGATTGCTTTCGCAATACGACCTTGTTTTCCAATCACCTTACCCATGTCTCCATCTGCAACGCGAACCTCTAACACTGTTGTCTTGCCTTCCTGACGTTCCGTAACAACAACTCCATCCGGGTTGTCCACCAATGCTCTTGCAATAACCTCTACCAGTTCTTTCATTTACGCGCACCTCCGCGAAAATATTGCGTTAAATAATTTTTAATTATTTCTCAATTCCAGCTGCTTTGAAGATTTTAGATACAACTTCTGTTGGCTGAGCACCATTGTTGAGCCATTTTTTAGCTGCTTCTTCGTCTACTTTGATTGCACTTGGATCGCAGTTTGGATCATATGTTCCAATCTCATCGATAAATCTTCCATCTCTTGGAGATCTAGAATCTGCTACAATGATTCTATAAAAAGGAGCTTTCTTCTGTCCCATTCTTCTTAATCTGATTTTTACTGCCATGTTAAATACCTATCCTTTCTTTTTTACCTTCATAATTTCAGCGAACTATTCGCTTTATTTTTTATCTATGTGTTAAAAAGGAAGTTTAAACTTTCCTTTTTTACCACCCATACCGCCCATGAGTCCCGGAAGCTTTTTCATCATCTTCCTTGTCTCATTAAACTGTTTTACCATGCGGTTCACTTCCGCAATATCTACACCTGCACCTTTTGCGATTCGGTGTTTTCTTGATGGATTCAACAAATCTGGATTTCTTCTTTCTTCTACTGTCATTGACTGTATCATTGCTTCCATCCTTGCCATCTTCTTCTCGTTCTCTTCCGAGTCGAGTTCCGGCATCTTCTT
The DNA here is from genome assembly GCF_022487435.1 of Mediterraneibacter sp. NSJ-151. Taxonomy (NCBI): domain Bacteria; kingdom Bacillati; phylum Bacillota; class Clostridia; order Lachnospirales; family Lachnospiraceae; genus Mediterraneibacter; species Mediterraneibacter sp. NSJ-151. Next base: position 106,969 of record NZ_JAKVPP010000007.1, read on the forward strand.
ATTACCCATTCCTGGCATACCCGGCAACATTCCCATTATGCTTGAAAGCCCGCCCATTTTTTTCATCTGTGACATACTGTCCAGATAATCTTCATAATCAAACTGAGCTTTCTTCATCTTCTCCATCGTCTTCTTGGCTTGTTCTTCATCTATCTCTGCGCCTGCTTTTTCAATCAGCGTCAGCACATCTCCCATACCAAGAATTCGTGATGCCATTCGGTCCGGGTAAAACTGTTCCAAATCAGAAAGCTTCTCACCCATACCTACATATAAAATCGGTTTTCCTGTCACTGCCTTAATCGACAATGCAGCACCGCCTCTTGTATCACCATCTAACTTTGTTACAATAACGCCATCAATTCCAATTTTATCATTGAAATTACTTGCTACGTTAACTGCATCCTGTCCTGTCATTGCATCAACAACCAGAATCGTCTGATGTACTGTAACTGCTTCTTTGATTTCTTGAAGCTCAGCCATCATCTCTTCATCAATATGAAGTCGTCCTGCTGTATCCAGGATCACAATGTTATTCTTATTCTTTGCTGCATGTTCCATTGCAGCTTTTGCAATATCAGCAGGTTTAATCTTATCACCCATGGAAAATACTTCCACGCCCTGCTTTTCGCCATTGATTTCCAACTGCTTAATTGCAGCAGGTCTATAAACATCACAGGCTACCAGAAGTGGCTTCTTACCTTTTAACTTGAACTTTCCTGCCAGCTTTGCAGTTGTCGTTGTCTTACCTGCACCTTGCAGACCGGCCATCATAATAACGGTGATTGCACTTCCCGGCTGAAGCTTAATCTCTGTTGTCTCAGATCCCATCAGCCTGATAAGTTCTTCATTAACAATCTTGATTACCATCTGTCCCGGATTCAGGCCGTTCATCACATCCTGACCGATTGCCCGTTCCTGAACTTCTTTAACGAAACTCTTCACAACTTTGAAGTTAACATCCGCCTCAAGAAGCGCCATCTTAACTTCTTTCAAAGCTGCTTTGACATCATCCTCAGTAAGTCGTCCTTTACTTCTTAAGTTTTTAAATACATTCTGAAGTTTTTCAGTCAAACTATCAAATGCCATTCTACAACTCCTCTATAATCCGATTCGAAATCTGCCTTATCTGTGAAATCATCTCTTTTTTATCTCGTCCTGTCTCTTCATAAGTATCCAGCATTTCATCAATCTGTCCTACCTTTTCTTTAATAGACAAGAATTTCTCCACCAGATGTAGCTTTTCCTCATATCCTTCCAATGTCTTCTGACATCGTTTTACAAGGTCATGTACGCCCTGTCTGCTGATTCCTTTTTCCTGAGCAATCTCACTCAAAGATAAATCATCTAGCACAAACTGCTCATACACTTCCTTTTGATGATCATTCAGCAACTCGCCGTAAAAATCATACAATAATGATTGTTCTAATATTTCATTCACAATTATCACCTATGTTATCTTACACGAAATACCGCATGGTGTCAAGTGTTTTTTCTTGACACCTTTTATATTTTTTATTTCATCAACTTTCTCATATTCAACTTTCCCCATCCCAGCTCCTCTTTTTCTTCTTTTAAACAGCTTTCTCGAAGTCTAAGCTTTACTTCCACATTTGTCATATCCGGATATTTTGACAAAAGACAGGCTATTGCCCCTGCTACTACCGGAGTTGCCATAGACGTCCCACTCTTTGATATATAGGGCTTTTTCCAGCGATGTGTATACTGTCCGTTACAGCTTATTACTTTTGTTCCCGGTGCTGTCAGATCTGGCTTAACAACACATTGTTTTGTCGGGCCTCTCCCCGAATAATTCCATTCCTTTTGCGAATGAACATTAACAATTTGTGAGCCGCCTGTCACTCCTACTGTGATCACCTTTCTGCTGCTCCCCGGAATAGCGATTGTTCCATCCTTTGGACCATAATTTCCCGCTGACACTACAACCACCAGCCCTGCATCCCATAACATCTCCACAGCTGACAACAAGTTTCTTTCTTCTATATTATTTAGTTGTGGCTTTGCCCCTACTGAAATATTCACAATACGGATATTTCTTTTATTTTTCAATTCCAATATCCAATGGATTCCCTCTTCTACAGCCTGAATTGTTCCATTTCCCTGCTGATCTAATACTTTTCCTACAACCAACTCACTCTTTGGTGCCATCCCTTGATATATACCATCCGACATCTTCCCGCTTCCTGCGAGTATTCCCGCCACATGCGTACCATGACCGCTGTCATCATATATCGCTTTTTGTTTTCCAACAAAGTCTGTAAACTCTAAAATCCGCCTGTCAAAATCCGGATGTAAAATAATCCCGGAATCCAATATAGCAATACAGATTCCTTGCCCAAAATATTTTCCCTTTTCCATATCTTCCGTCCAATATCCGATAGCTTCTTTTACTCGTTTCATAAAAAGAACCTTTTCTTTCAATTTATTCACACTTTCTCATATTCGTTCATACTATAACATTGTAAATGATCATCTTTGGAGGATATATCGAATGAGTGATTTAACTGCTACAAACTGTGGATGTGGTTGCGACAACAATTGTGGAGGAAACTGGGAAAATAATTCTTGCCTGTGGATTATCCTGCTGCTTATCTTCTGTGGCGGATGCGGCAATAACCGAATCGGAGACGGCTGTGGATGTGGCGGAGACAGTTGTCTGTGGATTATCTTATTGCTTATCTTCTGTGGTGGATGTGGAAATAATGGATTTGGATGCGGCAACGGATTTGGATGTGGCTGCTAAGGTTTATTCTTTTTTTCTCATACTAACTTCAAAAGGTGCTGTCGCAACTGACAGCACCTTCTCTAAATATCTATAAATTGAATTTACAATTTATTTTAATTCTCCCAAAATAGATTTTCCAATTGTTCCTTCCGGCATCTTTACATCAAAGTTATCGGCGATTGTTGCTCCGATCACGGCAAAGGTATCTGAATCCTGCAATTTTCCATACCCTTCCATAGACGGAGAATAAGCAAAAAATGGAACTTGTTCTCTTGTATGGTCTGTTCCTGTATGTGTCGGATCATTTCCATGATCTGCTGTAATGATCAAAAGATCATCCTCTTTTAACTCCTTTAGAAATTCTCCTAATTTCACATCGAATTTCTCAAGCTCTTCTGCATATCCTTTTACATTTCGGCGATGTCCCCACAATGCATCAAAGTCTACCAGATTCACAAAACACAACCCTTTAAAGTCTCTCTTTGCTATATCGATCGTCTGCTCCATTCCATGAACAGAACTTTTTGACTTATTTGATTCCGTCAAACCTTCCCCATCGAAAATATCAAAAATTTTACCAACTGAAATTACATCATATCCAGCATCTTTCAATGCATTCAATGCAGTTCTTCCATATGGTTTCAGAGCATAATCATGTCTGTTACTTGTTCTCTTAAACTCGCCTTTTTTCTTTCCGACATACGGTCTTGCAATGACACGGCCTACTTTCCACTCATCTTTCATTGTGATTTCACGTGCGATCTCACAACAACGATAAAGTTCATCTAACCCAAACGTCTCTTCATTTCCACAAATCTGCAATACGGAATCTGCTGATGTATAAACAATCATATGTCCTGTCGCAATTTCTTCCTCAGCAAGTTCATCTAAAATTTCTGTTCCGCTCGCACTCTTATTTCCAATTACCTTATGCCCTGTTCTTTTCTCAAGTTCATCTATCAATTCCTTTGGAAATCCCGTCTCGGTAAATGTTTTAAATGGCTTTGTAATATGAAGTCCCATCATTTCCCAATGCCCTGTCATTGTATCCTTCCCTGTACTTGCTTCTCTCAAGAAAGAATAATATCCCATCGGTCGTTCTACAGGAGTCACTTGCTTAAGAGGATGAAGATTTGCAATTCCAAGTTTTTGGAGATTTGGAATATGAAAGTCCTCCACTGATTCGGAAATATGTCCCATTGTGTCAGTTCCGGCATCCCCATAATCTGCCGCATCCGGCATTGCCCCTGCACCAAATGAATCAATTACAATTGTAAAAATTCGATTATATTTTTTCATTAACCTCACTCCATTACATGTTTACAATAACTTTTGTAACAAGTTCCTTAAACGATTTTGCTACGCGGTCAGCTGTCTCCTGCACTTCTTTATGATCCAATGCTTCTTTTGAAAGTCCTGCAGCCATATTTGTAATGCAGGAAATTCCACAGATTTCCATTCCCATGTGACGTGCTGCCATAGCTTCGCAAGCTGTACTCATTCCAACTGCATCTGCACCCCAGTTCTGTGCAAGTCTTATCTCTGCCGGAGTCTCATAGCTTGGTCCTGTAAACTGAACATAAACACCTTCTTGTAGCTCAATACCACATTCTGCTGCGCATTTACGGATTACATCGCGAAGGCGCTTACTGTATACTTCACTCATATCCGGGAATCTCACTCCGAGTTCCTCAATATTTGGTCCGATCAATGGACTTGGTACCGCTGTTGTAATATGATCTGTAATCATCATAAAATCTCCTGGTTTATAAGCAGGATTGCATCCGCCTGCTGCATTTGTAAGGAGAATTTTCTTTGCTCCAAGCATTCCCATAAGACGCGTTGGAAGAACAACATCTGACATGGTATATCCTTCATAATAATGAACACGTCCCTGCATAATCACAACAGGTGTATTCTCTACATATCCAAATACAAAACGTCCTTTATGACCTTTTACTGTAGAAACCGGAAAGCCTTCTATTTCTGAATAATCAATTGTCTGCTCGATTTGAATTCCATCTGCAAAATCTCCAAGTCCGGAACCAAGAATCAATGCTACTTCTGGTTTAAAATCTATTTTCTTTTTTACACTTTCAAGACATGTCATTAATTTCTTATACATAATTTCCACTCCTTTTCACTCAATTTTATCTTCTGTCAATTTTATCAGTGACTATCTTTTTAAGACCTTCATACTGTTCTTTACTAATCTGTAACTGGCTTCCATTTTTTGTGACCAGTCCGGCTTCCGAAAATTTCCGAATTGCTCTACTGACACTCTTCAGACACAATCCTGTCTCGTCCGCCATACTCGTACGGCTCTCTTTGATATAAAATGTTCCGTTTTTATTATATTTTTCATATAATTCCACATATAAAAGTGCCAGCCTGTCTGCTCCTTGAAGAAAGAGGTACAGACGGTTGCGCCTTTCTTCTTCCAGAAGAGAATGACAAGTTAGTTTCGCTTCCAACCGAAATGTTTCCGGATCTGAATACAGCCACTTTTCATACTTTGCACGCGACAATTTTACCAACACACAGTCTGTCTCTGTCTGCACTGTTGTTTTGTAAGTCCCCTGCTCCATAATCACTTCCATTCCCCCAAGAGCAATTACATTATCAGGCTTCATAAAATCAAACGCAATTCCCGAGACTCGATAATCTGTCGCTTTTACTTTTCCGATTCCAACAAAATAAATCATATCTGCCGGTTCATTTTCATGAATAAAAATCGTTCCCGCTGCTATATTCTCCACTTCCAGTGCTTCCATGACCCAAAGCGGAGCACTATGAAAATATATTTCAAATTGTTCTTGTCTTTTTTTCTCAATCTGCGTCAAAAACGGCAGCATCTCATGCAAATAATTACGTTCCATACTTCTTTCTCTTTTTAATATCCTGTTGCTTCCTCATTCTTCACAATCTTAATGATACGGCTTGTGCCAAGACGATCTGCTCCAAGTTCAAGGAATTTCTCAGCATCTTCCATAGATGAAATACCACCTGCTGCTTTCATCTTCACATTTGGTCCGATATGCTGTGAAAAAAGTTTGATATCATCAAATGTTGCTCCCGCTCCGCCAAAACCTGTCGATGTCTTAATGTAATCAGCACCTGCATTTGTTACGATTTCGCACATCTTAATCTTCTCTTCGTCAGTAAGGAAACATGTCTCAATGATAACTTTAAGAATTTTATCTTTGCAGACAGCTTTTAAAGCTCTGATCTCATTCTCTATCAAATCATACTTTTTATCTTTGAGCCATCCGATATTGATTACCATATCAATTTCAGAAGCACCATTCTCCAGTGCATCTTTTGTCTCAAATTCCTTTGCTTTAGTTGTCATATATCCGTTTGGGAATCCGATTACTGTACAGACCGCCATCTTATCACCCATATATTCTGCAGCCTGTTTTACGTAGCTTGGTGCAATACAAACAGATGCGGTTTCATATTTCATTGCATCGTCACAAATCTGTTTGATTTCTTCCCAAGTAGCCCCCTGAAGAAGAAGTGTATGATCAACATGTTTTAAAATCTCTTTCATATCCATTATATAGTCTTCCTTTCAATTTATAGTATATCATCTTTTTTACTATTTTTTATTTATTTTCCTGATCTGCTTTAATCAATTTACGAATTGCTTCAACTGCCACCTGAATTGCCATGTCTGTATCATGAGCAACCGGATTCTCAAGACCCAGCTTCTCTCTCTCCTGGTTTGCTACAACAAGGAAACATGAGCCTGCTCTTGCTCTTAATTTAGATGCACAGATAAACAGTGCTGCAGACTCCATTTCTGATGCAAGACATCCCATCATCTTCCATGCTTCCCATTTATTGATAAGCTCATACCCTACCGGCATTGTCTCCGGCTCGTGCTGTCCATAAAATGCATCCTTACACTGAACAACCCCTGTATAATGAGTAAAGTTCTTTTCTTTTGCGGCTGCAACCAACGCATTTGTAACATCAAGATTTGCCACTGCCGGATACTCGATTGGTGCATATTCTTTTGATGTTCCTTCCATACGGATTGCTCCTGTTGCAATTACAACATCCCCGCTTTTAATTTCTGTCTGCATTCCTCCACAAGTTCCAATTCTAACAAATGTATCCGCTCCGCATTTATATAATTCTTCCATTGCGATCGATGCTGACGGTCCGCCAATTCCTGTAGATGTTACGCTTACTTTTACACCGTCCAGTGTTCCTGTATATGTAACATATTCTCTGTTATCTGCTATCAAAACCGGATTATCAAAATACTGTGCTATTTTTGCACATCTCTTTGGATCACCCGGCATTATCACATAACGTCCGACTTCTCCCTTTGCCACCTGAATATGATATTGTCTGCTTTGATCCTCTGAATAATTTTTCATACCTTTTCCACCTTTCTGTCTTTATTTTATGTCTTATCGTTGTCCTTTATCGTATGGTATTCCTTCTGCCTTAGGTGCTCTGGAATTTTTTGATACAAACACAAGAACAACCAATGAAATAATATAAGGGAACATATTATACAATGTACTTGGAAGCTTTAACGCTACCAATGCCGGGAATCTAGTATATACATTTGAAAGGGCACGGAACTTTCAAATCTTAACAAGGAATGCTTTTTTCTCTTCAGGACTCTATATTCCCAATTATGACATATGTCCCCTCCTTTTAATAGGACTATAGTCCCTTTCTCCTATTCTTTTTTGCATTTCATCTATTTTTCACAGTTTTTTCATTCGATTTTTGTTCACTTTATCCATATTTTTCCCTTCCACGCAAAGACATTTGTCCTTTTTTGTCTCTTGAGATTCATTTTTTCTTCTTTTGTCTCTCTGTTTGTTTTTTCACCAACTGTTCCTCTCTTTTTTCTTTGCCTTTGTCCAATCGTTTCTTCAACATACAATCTTCATCTAATTCATACACGGCATTTCCATCAGTAATTAATCTTCGTTTCATATTTTACTCCATTGTTTCCTTTCCTATATAATATGCTTCTTTTTTTATCTCGGGTTATTCCACCTGCATATTCTTCCCTGTCACACATATTTTTATTCGACATATCATATATATCAGATATGGAAAAGAAATCAACAACACCACTCTCACCCTTTGATGAACTAACCATTCCATCTGAATTGCAGCTTTTAAAACTTATTCTTCCATACACTCCTGTCACCAATCAGAAAATGCTCGGTATTTTAATTAAATTTCTTGAATTAGAATACACGATTGATTTTTTTCAACACTGTACCCTTAAGCTCCACTCTCAGACAACCGATGCCCCTGTTTCTTTCTCAAATATCATCAGCGAAATAGCACCTTATCTTTCCAAACGCGATTCGCAAATGCTAGCTTCTGTTCAAAACATTTTGAATATTCTGGAAATGATGCAAACCTTTCAAGATACTTCATCCACTTCCCCTGCCGATTTATTTTCTGGAATGCTTTCTCCAGAACAACAAGAAATGTTCCAAATGTATCAAACCATGTTTCAACAGGAAGGAGACTCGCAAAATGAACGAATGGATGAATCATCCACTTCTAAAGAATATGAATCCGGTGAAATACAATCTCATTCAGATGGCTGCGACCAAAACAGCGGGAAAAACCGGAAAGGAATTGATGCCTATCATGATGGCTCTGATCACGAGTGCAAATAAACAGGGGATTCATTTCACCCCCGACGAAATCACTTTAATCTTAGATATTATTAAAGAAGGTAAAACACCGGAAGAAAAAACTCAAATTGACAGCACTATTCAAATGGTCAAAACAATTCTTTCTAAAAATTCCCATTCTTAAGTTCACCTGTTTTTTTACGAACAAAGAATGTGCTTTGCACATTCTTGCGCCTGCGGCGGTCGCTTGCGACACCTACATTGTACGCCGCAGTGCGCATCCTTAGCGGAGCGATTTTTATATATTAGGAAAGCACTTTCCTAATATATAAAAAAGATGCGGACATTATCGTCCGCATCTTTTTTAGTTCTTAAAATCCTTCTTTTCTTCTGAGTTCCCGCATCTTGCGTCGCTTTTGTGCAGCCTCCCATTCGCCTCTTTGTTCTTCTGTCTCAATAATCAGCCCTGGAACCTGAATTGGATGATCATTTTCATCTAACGCTACCATTGTCAGATATGCTCTGTTAATTGGGCGTCTCATTCCTTGCTTATCTTCCACATATGTATCCACTCGCACTTCCATTGAAGTATTCCCAACATAAGTCACTCGTCCGATAATTACAACATGTTCCCCCAGATATGCACCTCTTATAAATTTCAGATTATCGATAGATGCTGTAATACAATTCTCTCTTGTATGACGCATCGCCACAATACCTGCTACTTCATCAATCCATTGAACCAACATTCCCCCAAATAATCTTCCTGCTGCATTCAAATGATTCGGACGAATAATATATACCGTCTCAACTCGAGATTCTTCCATCCGTCTTTGTTCACGCACTTTTACATTTTCCTCCAAATTTTTCACATATTTTTTGCAATTATTCTTATTGTAACGCCTTATGCTCTTGTTTAAAAGTATTCTTTTTTATGTTTTACATAAGATACAATTTATTTTATCTGGTAAATTTATTTTCTTTCATGTATCATATAAAGTACATATGAAAAGAGGATTGCTTATGAAAAATATAAAATTAACGATTCAATATGATGGCACACGCTATCAAGGATGGCAGAAACCTGGGAAGAAAGGAAATTCTAATACCATCTCCGGAAAACTTACAGAAGTGATTTCTCGAATCACTGATGAAGAAACCACCTTATTTGCAGGTGCCAAAACAGACACAAATGTGCACGCTGATGCACAAATTGTAAATTTTAAGACAAAAACTACATTATCTGCATTAAAATTAAAGCAAGAATTAAACCATTATCTTCCACAAGATATTGCTATTATTTCTGCCGAAGAGGTTTCTGAACGTTTTCATGCTTCATTAAATGCACAAACAATCACTTATCTTTATCGTGTAAGTTGTGCACCGGTTGCAGATGTATTTACAAGAAAATACAAGTACCACCTGCCGGATACATTAGATTTAAATGCTATGCAGCATGCCTCAGAACAATTGCTTGGAAGACATGATTTCAAGCATTTTTCTTCTGGAAAGACAAAAAAATCAACCGAAAAAGATTTGCTTTCCATCGAAATTTTCAATGGATTTCATATTCCGAAAGATTTACTTCTAAAGTGTGAACAGCCATCTGATGCTGATTTTCTTTTTCTTCTAAAAGGAAATGATTTTCTACATCAAATGCCACTTTACTTAACAGAAACGTTATTAGAAATAGGACTCGGCAGCCGAAACGCCTCTTCCATTCCATTAATTTTTTCTGGAGAAGATACTGTTTCTAAACGTTGTCCTTCTCATGGACTCTTTCTTCATGAGATTACATACTAATAAAGCACAAACAAGGAGGAGTTTTCATGCTATCATCAATGTCAATTTATTTTATATTACTATACTTTTTTGTATATGGGTTTTTAGGCTGGTGTACTGAAGTTGGTTTCGCAGCCTTTAAAACGCATCACTTTGTAAACCGAGGATTCTTAAATGGTCCAATCTGTCCTATTTATGGAGTCGGAGTTACCGCTGTTATAACTGTTCTAACTCCTTATAAATCAGATATTATTGTTCTCTATATTCTCTCCGTCGTCCTGGTAACAGTATTGGAAGGAGTTACCGGATGGGCTATGGATAAAATTTTTCATAATAAATGGTGGGATTATTCTGATATGCCATTAAACATCGGCGGATATGTATGTCTGTTATTTTCTATTGTATGGGGATTTGCATGTCTGTTTATTATTTATTTTATACAGCCGCTTGTTCATGATTTGCTTGCGTTCATCCCAACAATTGTCGGAATTATATTAATTATAATACTTGGAATCACTTTAATCGCAGACTTATATGTGACGGCTTCTACAATATTTAAATTTAATCGTCGTCTGGCCGCTATGGAGAAAATTGCTGCTGAGATGCATGAAATTTCTGAGCAGATTGGTCAAGAAATTTTCGAAAAAACAATCCGTGCTATGGATAGACAAGAAGCCTCAAAAGAAAAACTTGCTACTGCTACCGATGAGTTTAAAGAAAAAATGCAGGATACTGCTTCTGGATTGAAAGAAAAAACACAAGGAACTGCTTTTGAATTAAAGGAACGTGCTTTGGATGCCCGCGAACGTTCACAGGAAATCAACGAAGAACTGCGCAGCAGAATCGCATCTCTTCACACTCGTTATCATGAATCTACGGATAAACCGGGTCGTATTTCCCGCCGTCTGATGAACGCATTTCCCAAAATGGAATCTCGTCAGTACAAAGAATCTCTTGAAGTATTAAAGAAACGCTGGAAACGATAATGCGTATTATCTCAAAAAAGACAGGATGCAAATTAATTGCTTCCTGTCTTTTTTATGAAATAATCCTATTGATTTCTACATTTAAGAAAACATCTTATCTTCCATATAACGCTGTCATTTGTTTCATCTGTTCTACAAGTTCATCTGTCAACGCATCTTTATCCATTCTCCATACCCAGTTTCCGCCTAGTGTAGATGGTGTATTGATTCTTGCACGCTTATCAAGACAGAGGTAATCCTGCATTGGAATCACACATAAATCTGCAACACTTCCCATTGCCATTGCAATAAAATCCCAGGAAAGAGTATCTTCATCTAATGCCGGCTTATGCAAATATTCTTTTGCATAACTTCTACATTCTTTCGACACTTCATGATACCATGCTCTTGTAGTAGTATTGTCATGTGTTCCTGTATATACAACACAATTTGTCGGATACGTATGAGGGAGATAATTTCCAGACTCTCTGGAATCAAACGCGAACTGAAGCACCTTCATTCCCGGATATCCCGAGTCTTTCAATAACTGCAATACCGAATCTGTCAAAAAGCCAAGATCCTCTGCAATAATTTTTAATTCGCCAAGCTTTTCATTGATTGTATTGAACAGATCCATTCCCGGTCCCGGCTGCCAGCAACCATTCTCTGCTGTTTTACTTCCATAAGGAATTGCATAGTACTCATCAAATCCACGGAAATGATCAATTCGTACTACATCGTATAACCGGAAACAATGTGCAATTCGTTCCAACCACCATGTATACCCTGTCTCTTTGTGATATTTCCAATTATATAACGGATTTCCCCACAACTGTCCTGTGGCTGAGAATCCATCCGGTGGGCATCCTGCTACTGCTGTTGGAAGATTTTCTTCATCAAACTGGAATAATTTTGGATTTGCCCAAGTGTCTGCACTGTCAAACGCAACATAAATTGGAATATCTCCAATAATTTCAATTCCTTTTTCATTGGCATAATCATGCAACTTCTTCCATTGACATGTAAATTTATATTGCTGGAACTGATAAAATCCGATTTCATCTTTCAATTCTTCTTCGGCTTTTTTCATATACTCTGGAAGACGGTTACGATACCCCTCTTCCCACTCAATCCAACTTACTCCACCTTGCCAATCTTTAATTGCCATGTACAGACAGTAATCTGTCAGCCATTCTTCATTTTCTTTTATAAATTTTTCATATTCCTTATCCGGGCTAAAACGTTCATACGCTTTTCGAAGCAGTTTAAAACGATTAAAATACATTTTTTCATAATCGATTTCATCAGCCTTGTTTCCAAAATCTGCTGCATCGCATTCATCCTTCGTCAACAGACCTTCTTTGATCAGACTTTCCAGATCAATAAAATATGGATTTCCCGCAAATGTTGAAAAAGACTGGTACGGAGAGTCGCCATATCCCGTAGGACCAAGTGGCAGAATCTGCCACTTTTTTTGTCCTGCTTCTTTCAACTGATCCACAAAAGTATATGCTTCTTTTGAAAAACAACCGATCCCATATTTTGACGGAAGAGAAAATATTGGTAATAACACTCCACTTTCTCGCATTTTGTTTCCTCTTTTCTTTCTTGCTTCTGTTTATTTTACAAACAATATGATTTACTGTACATGCCAAATATCATTGTTATACTCTGCAATTGTACGGTCAGATGAGAAATATCCTGCTTTCGAGATATTTACTACCATCTTCTTGGCCCATGCTTTACGATCTTCATACGCTTTCAATGCTTCTTCCTTCTTTGCTGCATAAGCTTTGAAATCAAGAAGTGTCATGAACCAGTCTTTATTTAACAACTCGTTTTGCAATCTTGTCAAATTCTCTTCATGTCCGATTGCAAGTAATTGCTCTGATGTGATAAAGTCTACTGCAGCCTTGATGTCCGCATCTTCCTCATAGAATTTCTTTGACACATAATCAGCTTTTGCATAGTGTTCAATAACTTCTTCACTTGAAGCACCAAATACAAAAATGTTATCGTCTCCAACAAGCTCATGGATTTCCACATTTGCCCCGTCTTCTGTTCCAAGTGTCAGTGCTCCATTTAACATAAATTTCATATTACCTGTTCCACTTGCCTCTTTTGATGCCAGTGAAATCTGTTCAGAAATATCACAAGCCGGAATCAGTTTTTCTGCTTTTGTCACGTTGTAGTTTTCTACCATAACAACCTTCAGATATGGACTTACTTCTGGATCATTGTTGATCAATTCCTGAAGACATAAAATCAAATGAATAATATCTTTTGCAATAACATATGCAGGAGCTGCTTTTGCCCCAAAAATAACTGTAATTGGTGTAGATGGTTTTTTCCCTGCTTTAATTTCCAGATATTTATGGATTATATACAGTGCATTCATCTGCTGACGTTTGTACTCATGCAGACGTTTGATCTGAATATCAAAAATTGACTCTGGATTTAATTCTACACCCTGGGTTTTCTTCAAATATTCGCAAAGTGCTTTTTTATTTTCTTTTTTCACTTCAAGTAACTGGTCTAATACATTTGCATCTTCTTTATATGCCAGTAATTTTTCCAGCCCGTTTGCATCATTTCGATATTCTTTTCCAATCACCTTATCAAGCAGTTCTGTCAGTCCTGGATTGCAGTGAATCAACCAGCGACGGAATGTAATTCCATTTGTCTTATTATTAAATTTTTCTGGATAAATCTGGTAAAATGGATTCAATTCTGTCTCTTTGAGGATCGCTGTATGCAAAGATGCAACTCCGTTTACACTAAATCCATAATGAATATCAATATGTGCCATATGAACTACATCATTTTTATCTATAATCACAACTCTTTCATCATCAAATTTTCTTCTTACTTTATCATCTAAAATTTCAATGATCGGAACAAGCTGTGGTACAACTTTGTTCAAGTAAGCGATTGGCCATTTTTCCAATGCCTCTGCAAGAATTGTATGATTTGTATATGCACATGTGTTTGATACAATTTCAATTGCCTCATCCATTGCAATTCCACGCTCTACTAACAAACGGATTAATTCTGGAATTACCATTGTCGGATGTGTATCATTAATCTGGATTACTGCATAATCTGCTAAATCATGTAAATTGCATCCACGAGCAACACACTCGTCCAAAATCAGCTGTGCACCATTGCTTACCATGAAATACTGCTGATAAATACGGAGAAGACGACCCTTATCATCACTGTCATCCGGATATAAGAATAATGTCAGATTCTTTGCAATATCTTCTTTGTTAAATGTAATTCCATCTTTTACGATTGTTTCATCTACGGAATCTATATCAAATAAATGAAGTTTATTTGTCTGATTATTGTATCCTGTAACTTCGATGTCATACATTCTTGACTGTAATTTCAAATCACCAAATGTAACCGGATATGTCACATCTGTTTTTGTAAGCCAGCTTTCTTTTTCAATCCATGGATTTGGCACTGCCTTCTGCAATTCGTTTTCAAATTCCTGTTTGAATAATCCAAAATGATAATTCAGACCAATTCCATCTCCACTAATTCCCAAAGTTGCGATTGAATCAAGAAAACATGCTGCCAGTCTTCCAAGTCCACCGTTTCCAAGAGATGGTTCTGGCTCTACCTCTTCAATCTCGCAAATATCTTTTCCATTTGCTGCAAGCAGCTCTCTTACTTCGTCATAAATTCCAAGGTTGATCATGTTATTAGAAAGCAATTTTCCAATCAAAAACTCTGCTGAAATATAATAAATTTTTTTCTTTGTAGCCGGAGCTTCTTTCTCTTTTGCCATTTCCTGCACAATACTTAAAAGTGCATAATAAATTTCTGTATTTGAAGCTGTATCCACTGATTTTCCAAGTTTCTGCTGCAATAATTCCTGAATCTTCATAAATGTGATTCTCCTTTCAAACATTTGCTTGTTTTCATTTTCTATATGTATTTTAATATGATTATATTTATTTTTCTTGCAAAATGCTCTTATTTTATAGTACAATACTATCAATTTTACAAATGATAGTTTTTAACAATCCAATCTTTTACTTTTGATAACATTTTTTTGCAAAATGAAAGGAGCTCTATTATGAATATGAATGAATATCAAAATTATCATGAATCAAAATCACATACTAACATAGAATTTCCTTACAACACTTATCTCTGCTGTATTCCTGTAGATTTTAATCAGGTTCCTCTTCATTGGCATGAAGAACTGGAATTTATCGTAATCACGAAAGGATGTGGGACCATATCTGTAGATTTCCATTCTCAATTAGTCTCCGCCGGTGATATTGTATTTGTACGCCCGGGGCAATTGCATTCTATAGAACAAAAAGAACATTTCCGCATGGAATATGAAAATATTCTTCTTGATCCTGCCATGTTAATAAGCGGAGAGCAAGATTTATGTGCACAGCAGTTTATTCTTCCACTTTTAAACAACCACATTCGAACTGAAACATTTTTTACTCCTGCGCTTCCTTATTATTCAGAAATCGCATCCTGCATCCGGGAAATCGATCAGTTGTGTGATATACGTCCTAAAGGCTATCAATTAGGTGTAAAAGGAAGACTTTTTCAACTCATGTATCTTCTTATATCTAACCAGATAAGTAAAAAAAATATTTCAAGTGCCCGTTTAAAATCACTGGACAAATTGAAAATGATTTTAAAATATGTAGAAGAACATTACGATGAACCAACTACCATTGATGATATGGCTGATTTAACTCATTATAGCAAATCGCATTTTATGAAATTTTTCAAATCGCATATGGGAATGGGATTTATTGAATATTTGAATGATTACCGACTCACCATTGCTGCACGCCAGCTCGTATCTTCCGATGAATCAATCCTTACAGTTGCATCCCTTTCCGGATTTGATAATCTTTCTTATTTTAATAGATTGTTTCGAAGAAAATATCACACTACTCCGGGAGCATATCGTAAGAAAACAGCTTCTGACGAATAATTCCTCATAACCAAAACACTGACCCTTTTTGACAAAAAAGATGACACGCTCCAAGAACATGTCATCTTTTTTATCAATATTATTCCTTGCCTTGCAAGTATAATTCAATTGGATCAATCGGATCAAACGGATTCTCCTCTTCCATCTTGGAATTCCTTCCATGCCTCCTTAAGAGCTCCCCACTTTTATTATAGACCCAAAATGAATATGCCAGAATCTTATTGATCTTTCCCATCTTTTCTTTTGTTGTCTTCGTATAGAATGTACCACCAACCTGAAATTTTGTCTTTTTGTGAATCATAGAAATCAATTCTGTTTCACACGTTACAGGCTCAGGTAAAATAGTATATGCTTTTCCAATACAATCTGTCTTATGGGAATCGCTTCCGCCCACTTTCACTTTTCCATATTTTTCCGCAAGCTTCATTGCACCATCATTCGACTCGGGAGACTCACAGCAATTAAATGCCTCGACAAAATCAAATCGTTTCATCAATTCCGGGGACTTGTAAAAACGTTTTGTATTCGTAAAGCTTAAATACTTTTCACCACATGGATGTGCCGGTCCCAATACACCTCCATTACGATGTACCAGATCAATCAGCACCGGTGCCGGCATTCCACGAAGCTCCAGAAGCTTCATCTTCACACCTTCCGGCATTATCACAAGAATATGTCCTGCATCCCTCGTATCATACTCGATTCCTTTTAACACTACAAAATCTGTGTGTCGTTTTCCTTTGATATGTTCTTTCCAATAACGATATCCGTTATACGTGTTATGGTCTGTTATGACCATTCCCTGAAATCCTTTTTCTTTTAAGATCGTAATATATTCTTCTACGCTGACTCTACTGTCAACAGAGCCTTCTTTTACATGGCAGTGCATATCAATTTTCATATGAAGCATCCCCTTTGCCTTTTCTTACTGTCTGCTATCTATGCAGTACAGTTGTATTACTTATCATCATCTGTAATAATAATAAAATCATCATCATCTTCCAGATCATCTAAATCTGTATAATCGTCTGGATTGTAGCCGTCAACATAATCACTTTCTTCTTCATCTTCATATTCTTCGTCATCCAAATCGATTTCATCCAGATAACTCAAGTCAGGTTCTTTCTTCGGCTTGTCATCCGGTTTATCATCTGACTTATCGTCCGGCTCGTCATCTAACAAAATGGCATCATCGAACATAGCTCTTGCTTTTTCTACCTCATTCTCTGTAGAATTCTGTTCTCTTATCTCAGCTGCTTTTTTCAAATTCTTCTTTTTACGCTTACCGGATTCCAGTGTGAATTGAATTATACCACCGACAATTGCAACCAGTACCATGATTCCGTATCTGAAAATTGGATTATCAAACTCCGCCAATGTAGCAATTGCATCCCCTGCGAGCACTCCACCGAGTATACTTGTCACAACAATCATGATTGGTTCTACAAACTTCAATGCCAGTAATGCGATGACAAGGCCAATTGCCAGACATACACCCAGGAAAATCCAATCCTGTGGATTCACGAACAGGATTGCAATGTAAGTTCCTGTCAAAAGTGCCAGCAAAAATATTCCAAAACGATAAAAAAATCCTGCCAAAAATGCCAATACAATTCCGCCCCCAATGGTTGCTCCTACCACAATCATCGGTTCTAATCCTGCTAATTCTGTCACAGCAAAACCAATTCCGGCACCTGCAACAAGTCCAAGAAGTGCACTCCACAAACGAATCAGTTTTAAACCAAACATACTTAAAAATATACCTATCACAGTTGTAACAATCAGCGCAATCATCATGTTTTCACTTACAACCTGATTCACTGTATCTGAATTTACACTTTTAAGATATTGATATACTTGATCAGCTATTGTACTTATGTCCATCTTAATCTCTCCTCTTTTATACTTATAGTTCCCCGTATGTTTCTGTATCTTTTTCTTTTGATACTATTCTTATTTTATCAATTTTTACATTGTTATACAAGTAAATCAAACGAAGTTCACAAGATGTACACGAAAAAATTTTTTCTGTTTAAAAACCTCAAAAAGCATTTCCTATCGTATAAAAAAGCAAAAAGTAAGAGCCGATACGATTATTCATCCGATTCATATCAGCCCTTACTTTATATGTAATTCTTTATTCATTTAATATGCTGGTGGTCTATACCTCCTATTCTTTTCTATTCTTACGATTCGTTCTCTGATGAGAATCACGTTCGAAATAGATTTTACTTCTCTCATAACTTTCTCGTCATTATGATCTTTCTCTATCTCTTCTCACCCAATATCGAGAATCCTTCATAAGTGGAACTTACTGAATATTTTTTGAAGAAGACCTTTTTCCATCTCTTTCAATGATTTTTTACTTTTCTTTTATCTTAGCTAATAAGATTTATTTATCACTCTTTCAGATGTTTTTGTCTGTTCAATTGTATTCGTTCAGTTCTTTTTGTTGACTTTATATTAACATTCATTTTCACTTTTGTCAATATATTTTCTGCTTTATTTTATATTTTTATTTAATTATCAGTTTTTTATTGTTTTTCTTCTTATTTATCTGTCTTATATTGTTTGATTTCTATTACCATCTTTGCTATTTATAAAAATGTACTTGAAACACATTTATTGACTTTTTTTTTAAGAATCAGTACAATAGGTATATTCTTTCATAAGAGTTGAATTTTTAATCGTCTCTTATAATCATAGATAAAGGAGTTTAAAGTATGGAACATTTAACAATTCCTGAAGGCTACTCGTCTCCTCTTACAATTCGCGAGACAGAAGTTGCTATCAAAGAAGTAAAAGACTATTTTGAACGTGCACTTGCGAAATCCTTGCATTTGACACGTGTTTCCGCCCCATTATTTGTCCGCCCGGAATCCGGACTGAATGATAATTTAAATGGAGTAGAAAGACCTGTTTCTTTCGGTATCAAAGAGCAGGACGATGCACCTGCCGAAATCGTTCATTCACTGGCCAAATGGAAACGATATGCATTAAAGCATTATAATTTTCATTCTGGAGAAGGACTCTACACTGACATGAGTGCCATTCGTCGTGATGAGGATACTGATAATATTCATTCTATTTATGTCGATCAATGGGATTGGGAAAAAGTCATTTCCAAAGAAGAACGTAACACAGAAACCTTGGAATATACAGTAAGAAAAGTATTCAGTGCATTAAAAGAAACAGAAAACTATATTTCCAGACGTTATAACTACATTGAGCCATTATTGCCTGATGATATTTTCTTTGTAACTTCTCAGGAATTAGAAGATATGTATCCTGACAAAACACCAAAACAACGTGAATATCTGATCGCAAAAGCAAAAAAAGCGGTATTTATCTCTCAAATCGGTAAAGAACTTGCTTCAGGAGAAAAACACGATGGACGTGCTCCTGACTATGATGACTGGGATTTAAATGGTGACATCATCGTTTATTATCCGGTTTTGGATATTGCATTAGAGCTTTCTTCTATGGGAATTCGTGTTGATGAAGATTCACTTGCCCGCCAGCTTAAGCTTGCTGATTGTGAGGAACGTGCCAACCTTCCATTCCAGAAATCTCTTCTTAACAAAGAACTTCCTTACACTGTCGGTGGCGGTATCGGGCAGTCACGTATTTGTATGTATTACTTAAGAAAAGCACATATCGGTGAAGTCCAGTCTTCTATCTGGCCTGAAGAAGTCCTTCAATGTGCAAGAGAACATGGCATTCAGTTATTGTAATCTCTGCCACAATTGATACTTGCTTTGACTGATACAATCAAGTCGAACGTCCGTGAGACTTGGCGCGTGATTCTGGTCAGCAAAGCTGACATATTCCTATCAGAATCACTGCGCATCCTCGCGGAGCGTTTATCTCAGTCGAGAAGACTCACCACCTGAAGAGGTGGGAGTCTTCTCGACTGAGATAAAAAATGGTAGACAACACTTTTTGAAGTGTTATCTACCATTTTTTATTATTTTATATCATTTAAAATTCTTTATAATTTTAGAATAATAATTTAACACATCCATACATACCTGCATCATTTCCAAGTGTTGCAAGTGTCACTTTTGTCTCACGACATGCCTGGAATACTATTTCAGAATATTTTTTCTGGATTCCTTCAATAAGAATGTCTCCCGCTCTTGAAACACCTCCGCCGATTACGAAAACCTCTGGGTCTACTACACCGGCTACATTTGCCAAAGCAGTTCCAAGCACTGTACAAAGCTTGTCTACCAACTCTAACGCTACTTCATCTCCTTCTTTTGCTACATCAAAAATATCTTTTGCTGTTAATGGATCAAAAGCTGTCAATTTTGTTGTTCTTGTTTCAGTCTGAAGCTTCTTCTTTGCCATACGTACAATTCCTGTAGCAGATGCATACTGTTCCAGACAACCTTTTCTTCCACAACCACAGCATTCTGTTTCCTCATCATCCATATGGATATGGCCAAGCTCTCCTCCGGCTCCATTAGCTCCTGCAATTATTTTACCATCGACGATGATTCCGCCGCCAACACCTGTTCCAAGTGTGACCATAACAACATTCTGATATCCTTTTCCGCCACCTTGCCACATCTCACCGAGCGCAGCTACATTCGCATCATTTCCTGCCTTGACAAGAAGCCCTGTCTTCTCTTCCAGTTCTTTCTCAACATTTACAACATCCCAGCCAAGATTTACACATTTATGTACTACACCTTCATTGTCAACTGGTCCAGGCACGCCAAGTCCGATTCCCTGAACATCTTCTTTATCAATATTCTTTTCTTCCATCTTACCAAGTACAGATGCTGCAACATCATCCAATATAGATGCTCCGTTATTCTCTGTATTTGTTTTGATTTCCCATTTTTCAAGAATCACACCGCTCATATCAAACAGACCAATTTTGCAAGTAGTTCCCCCTACATCTACACCAAATCCATATTTTTTCATGCCTTTACCTCGCTGAATCTCTTTCAGTTTCCTTTCTTATTTTTATCTCAGTCGAGAAGACTCCCACCTCTTTCAGGTGGTGAGTAACAGCAGATTTGTCTCAGTGGGAGTCCAATCTCCGACTGAGATAAACGCTCCGCGAGGATGCGCAGTGATTCTGTAAAGAATGTGTCAGCTTACGCTGACCAGAATCACGCGCCAAGTCTCGCGGCTGCTCGACTTGAATTATATTTTACCTAATTTGTTATATTTTCGTCAACCAATAACTTTGCTATCATTTAACTATATTTTTTTATGCTCCTGTTTTTCGCGATCTACAAACATCATGATAAATGCAACAAACAAAAGAGCTGAACAAATTAAAATAGCTCTTTCTTTCATTAGGATTACGAACTTATTTCCAATGATAGCACCCATCACAAAGCATAAAATCACGCCATAATACAAAAGACTTTTTTGCAAACAACTGCTTTTTTTTGTTCTAAAAAAATCCGTCAGATTCTGTGTTGCACTTCGCAAATTACCAATACACATTGTTGTCGCGATCCCATTTCCATGAATCTTACGAAAACTTTCTACTTGAATTCCGCATGCAAAAGATGTAAGACTGTTCGCCAGCGTATTCATATCTTGTGAAATAAAGCTTACACCCATAAGTACAATAGCTTCCACTAATACAGAAAATTGCCTCCAGTGAAACAAACCTTCTTCATTACTCTTGTAACGAATCACTTCAGCCAGCGCAATTCCGATTGCAAATGCCATCACCGGGAAGAAATAATGTGCCGCCAGCCCCCATTCTTTCTGTGATAAATGAATTCCAAGTAAAAGCATATTTCCTGTCTGTGCATTTGCAAATACCCCGTCCCTGCACATATAGGAATATGCATCCATAAATCCTCCTGCTACTGCAAGCACAATTCCCAGTCGAATGGATTCCGACATTTGTTTCGAATGTTTCATTTTTCTACACTTCTCTCTTAATTTTCTCGTTTTGTTCCCCAGAAAAATAATGCAACAGTTCCAGGGCCTGTATGACTTCCAATCGTGGTCCCAATGTCATTGATCATAACATTTCCTTTCAGATTCGGAAAACGCTCTTCTATCATATCTGCAACTTTTCTTGCATCTTCATAACATGCTGACTGGGACATAAAGCATTTGTCTGCATATTGTAAACCATTAACGGCAAATTGCTCCATCTTCTTCACTATTTCTTTGCTGACTTTTTTCTTTCCACGTATCTTAAATCTTGGAATTAATTTTCCCTCATTGCTTACATTTAATAGTGGACAAATATCTAACGCTGTTCCAAACCATCCCGAAATCTTAGATATTCTTCCCCCTTTAATAAAAAATGTAAGGTCTGTTGTGAAAAACCAATGATGTACTTCCAGCTTATGTTCTTCAGCCCATGAAGCAACCTCATCAATGGATTTTCCTTCATCTCGCAAATCTGCCAGCTTATCCATCAATAGTCCATATCCAGAAGATGCTGCAAGCGAATCAATAATATAAATCTTTCGGTCCGGATATTCTTCTTCCAACATCTCTTTCGCTGTTCGTGCTGAATTCAAAACCCCTGAAATTCCTGATGACAATGTCACATGTAAAATATCTTTTCCATCTTCAAGAAATGGTCGGAAATATTCAACAAACTCGCCTACGTTGATCTGTGATGTCTTGGTATCAGCACCATCCTGCATCTTTTTATAAAACTGCTGGAATGGCATAGACTGTCCAAGATCATCCGGATACTCTACTCCATCCATAAAATAATGAAAACAAACATATGATATCTTTCGTTCTTCAAAAAATTCTTTTGGCATATCTGCCGTAGAACAACAACTTAAAATATACTCTCCCATCTGCTACTTCCTCCATGTTATCACTTACGTTGTTTCCTATTATAAAGCATTTCCCATAAAAGACAATTCCTTTTTTCTTTCTCTTTTAAGTTCGTATAAACTGACCTTGTGAAAAACACAACGTTAAAATTTTATCGTTATATTGCATAAAATTTAACAAACTATTTTTTAGATTTTTGTGCATTTTTCTTGCTTTTTTTTAGTTTATCGCATAAAATAAACTTAATTGAGTTTACGTGTTACGCTTGATACGTAAATACATTTGCAATTTTAATAATTTATGAAAAGGAGAATTTGATATGAGTAGATTAGAAATCCCTACCCCTATCCGGGCTCAGGTCGTTGTTGAAGGACTCTATCGTGATCTGGAACGTCGAATCGAATCCAGCCCTCCGGGACTTTGTCCTGTAGATATGACCCGTGCCTTTCTTGAAATGTGTCACACACAATCCTGTGGCAAATGTGTTCCTTGCCGTGTCGGTCTCTGGCAGCTAAAAAACCTTTTAACAGATGTTTTAAATGGCGAAGCTACCATGCAGACATTAGATGAAATGACGGAGCTTGCTACTTCTATTATGGAAAGTTCTGACTGTCCGATCGGATACGAAGCTGCTCATATGGTCTACAAAAGTTTATTAGGCTGTCGTGAAGATTATGAAGAGCATATTCGTCAGGGAAGATGTACATGCCAGTATACCCAGCCGGTTCCTTGTGTATCGCTTTGTCCTGCACATGTTGACATTCCTGGTTATATCGCACTTGTAAAAGCAGGTCGTTACGCAGATGCTATCCGCTTGATCAGAAAGGATAATCCATTCCCTACAACCTGTGGTTTTATCTGCGAGCATCCTTGTGAAGCACGTTGCCGCCGTAATATTGTTGACGATGCTGTCAATATCCGCGGTCTCAAGCGTGTAGCAGCTGACTTTGCAGGCGAAGTTCCACCTCCGGTCTGTTCACCATCCACAGGTAAACGAATTGCTGTTGTAGGTGGAGGTCCGGTTGGACTAAGTGCTGCATATTTTCTGCAGTTAATGGGACATCAGACACATGTATTTGAGATGCTTCCAAAATTAGGTGGTATGCTTCGCTATGGTATCCCTAATTATCGTCTTCCTAAAGACCGTCTGGATGATGATATTAATGCAATCTTAAAAACAGGTGTCGAAGTTGAATATGGTAAACGAATCGGTGAAGATATGACTATCCAGAGTCTTCGTGAAAATTATGACGCTGTCCTGATTGCAATCGGAGCAAGTACAGATAAAAAACTTGGTATCGAAGGTGAGAATGCAGACGGAGTCCTCTCCGCAGTTCGTTTCCTCCGTGATGTCGGGGAAGGAACACCTGCAAATCTTGAGGGACAGGAAGTTGCTGTTATTGGTGGCGGTAATGTATCTATGGATGCAGTCCGCACTGCAAAACGTCTCGGTGCCAAAAAGGTAAGCATTGTATATCGTCGTCGTACAGCTGATATGACAGCTCTTGCAGCTGAAATTGAAGGGGCTGTCGCTGAAGGAATTGAGGTACAGACTTTGATGGCTCCATCCAAAATCCAGGTAGATGACAATAATCATGTAACCGGTATTTATGTTACTCCGCAAATGATCAGCAAGATCAAAGACGGACGCGCAAGTGTACGACCGACAGGAGAAGAAGACGTATTTATTCCTTGTCAGACACTGATCGTTGCCATCGGACAAGATATCGAATTTCAGCATTTTGAAGAAGCCGGTGTACCTGTTCAGCGCGGTAAGATCCAGACTGCAACATCCGGCGGATTTGATAACATTCCTGGCGTATTTGCCGGTGGAGACTGTGCATCCGGTCCTGCAACTGTAATCAAAGCAATTGCAGCTGCTAAAGTAGTCGCAGCAAACATTGATGAATATCTTGGATATCATCACATCATCAGCTGTGATGTTGAGATTCCGGAACCAGAACTTTCCGATCGTAAACCTTGCGGAAGAGTAAACTTAACGGAACGAGAAGCAGGTGAACGCGTCTGCGACTTTGATGGTGTTGAAAACTGCATGTCCAAAGCTGAGGCAGATCAGGAAGCCGGACGTTGTCTGCGCTGTGATCACTTCGGTTATGGAAGCTTCAAAGGAGGTCGAGAAACATTATGGTAAATATTACGATTGATAATCAAAAAATCTCCGTACCGGAAGGTACAACCATTATGGAAGCGGCTGCATCCATCGGCATCCAGATTCCAAAACTTTGCTATTTAAAAGGCATTAACGATATCGCAGCCTGTCGTGTCTGCGTTGTCGAACGTGAAGGGATGGAGCGTCTTATGACCTCCTGCAATAACGTTGCGATAGAAGGCATGGTTATTTACACAAACAGTCCTAAGGTTCGTGATGCCCGCAAAAAAACGGTACAGCTTATCTTATCTCAGCATGACTGCCAGTGTGCAACTTGTGTCAGAAGTGGAAACTGTACATTACAGAAAATCGCAAATGATTTGAATATACTTGATATTCCATATAAACAAAGACTGGAAGATTTTCCATGGGATAAGGATTTTCCTTTTATCCGCGATTCCAAAAAATGTATTAAATGTATGCGCTGCATCCAGATTTGTGATAAAATTCAGGATTTACATATCTGGGATGTGACAAGTACCGGTTCTAGAACAACCGTAAACGTAAGAGGAAACAAAAAGATTTCTGATGTATCTTGTTCACTTTGTGGACAGTGCATTACCCATTGCCCTGTTGGTGCACTTCATGAAAGAGACGATACAGAAAAAGTATTTCGTGCCATTGCCGATCCAAGTAAGGTAGTTGTTGCACAAGTTGCTCCTGCTGTACGTGCCGCATGGGGTGAAGCTCTCGGATTATCTCGTGAAGAGGCAACTGTAGGCAAAATCATGGATTCCCTCAAACGTCTTGGTGTAGATTATGTATTTGATACAACATTCTCTGCTGACCTGACCATTATGGAAGAAGGAAATGAATTCCTGCAGAGATTTACAAAAGGCGAATTAAAATTACGTCCAATGTTTACATCCTGCTGCCCTGGATGGGTTCGATTTATCAAATCGCAATACCCTCATCTGGTTCCACAGTTATCAACTGCAAAATCTCCACAGCAGATGTTTGGTGCAGTCATGAAAACTTATTTTGCTGAATCAATTGGCGTAAAACCAGAAAATATTTACACACTTTCCATCATGCCTTGCGTTGCTAAAAAAGGCGAACGAAACATGGAACTGTTCTATAAAGAATATGCCGGAAATGATATTGATGCGGTTCTTACAACCCGCGAACTTACACGTATGATCCGCTCTTCACACATTTCACCTTCTACATTAGTAGACCGTGAATGCGACCCACTTATGAAAGAAGGAAGCGGTGCCGGTGTAATCTTCGGTGCAACCGGAGGTGTTATGGAGGCAGCTCTTCGTTCTGCCCACTATCTTGTAACAGGTAAAAATCCAGAGCCGGATGCATTTAAAATTGTACGAAGCCCATCTTTTGAAACAGGTGTTATAGAGGCTGAAGTACAGCTTGGCAGTGCAACTGTAAAAGCTGCTGTTGTCAGCGGACTCGGTAATACACGTAAATTACTCGAAGCAATCGAACACGGTGAAGTACACTACGACTTCGTAGAAGTTATGGCCTGTCCTGGCGGATGCGTTGGAGGTGGCGGTCAGCCAATCCATGACGGAGAAGAACTTGCCCATGAACGTGGTGAAAATCTCTACTTCCTTGATGCCAATGCACCACTTCGTTTCTCTCATGAAAATCCAGATGTACAGAAGTTGTACTCTGACTACATGGAGAGACCATTATCGCACAAGGCACATATGCTTCTTCACACAGACCATAATGCCTGGGAGATGCCAAAAGCTTAAATAACTTTTTTAACACAATATTAATTTTTTAAACCAAATCTAAGCCTTCCTATTTGTATGAAGAAAAGAGACGCATATCCGTTTTCGATAACGGCTGCGTCTCTTTTTTATATCTCTTTGATTACTTAGTTTTTATTCTACTCTTCATCATATGTATCTAAGAAATGATGCTTCACTCCATGCTCTTTATATGCCACAATCGTACTTAAATTCACATTCTCGACACTTTTAAAAATATTTCCTTCAACATATTTGTTTGTCTTTTTTAATTCCTGGATAAGTGCCTTGATTTCCATTCTTTTTGACTGATTTTCTTCGTTATTACATGTTGTGCATGTATCCGTAAATTTGCAGGCACACTGAATAAAATGCAAATTGTTGTAATCTCTCCACGCTTTAATGCTATCCTCTCGAACCAGATATAACGGACGAATCAATTCCATTCCCTCAAAATTTGTACTGTGAAGCTTCGGCATCATTGTCTGAACCTGTGCCCCGTACAGCATTCCCATCAAAATTGTCTCAATAACATCGTCGTAATGATGACCCAGAGCAATTTTATTGCATCCTAATTCTTTTGCATAACTGTACAAATGTCCTCTTCTCATTCGTGCACACAAATAACATGGTGATTTTTCTATATTGTATACAGAATCAAAAATATCTGACTCAAACACCGTGATCGGCACTTTCAGCTTTCTTGCATTTTCCTCAATAACCTGTCTGTTTGCAGGGCTGTATCCCGGATCCATAACAAGAAATTTTACATCAAACTGAAACTTATTATGTCTTTTCAACTCCTGAAACAACTTTGCCATTAGCATAGAATCCTTACCACCAGAAATACAAACTGCGATTCGATCGCCCTCTTTTACCAATTCGTACTGATTGATTGCTTTTGTGAATTTGCTCCAGATTGGTTTATGAAATTTCTTCCGGATACTCTGCTCCACATCTGCGCAGATTTCATCTGCCTCCTGCTGCTTCATCGTATCGAGCAACCATGCAATGTAACCTCCTTGAAGACTTACCGCATCATATCCAGATTCACACAATGCTTCTGCTACATCGACACTAACACGTCCTCTCGCACAGCATATTACAAGTTTTTTTTCTCTTGAGAATACTCCTTCTGTCTGATTCTCTATCACTTTTTCTATCTCTTCTGCCGACATATGAACCGCATTCGGAATACTCCCGTGCGATATCTCAGTCTCATCCCGCATATCAATAATCTGATAACTGTTTTGATTCAGATTTCTTAACTCTTGTACTGTAATTTCCATCTTTATAATTCCTTCTCTATATGATGTCTTTTATCAAATATACCTTTAACATCCTACCATGTTTTAAGGATTACGGCAACTGCGGGTTTGCTATTTAGTTCACGACAGCCTCCAAGAAAGAAAAGACTATGCGCTCCTGCTCAGCTTCGTCGGGCAAGCCCGACTCCAATTCGCTGGATTGTATAGTCTTTTCTTTCTTAAAGGTGTACCGTGATTGAAATAAGTGGAGGGATGAGGCGATTTACTTTTCTGGTATCTGATGTATCTATATCATGAGGTTATTTGCTTGTACAGATGCTTTTGTAGCAACCGTTGTATCTGCACTGGCTTAATATTCGCTGTTGCAGATGCTTTTTTGGCAGCTGTTGTATCTGCAACTTGCTTTTCTTTAAACTTGCAGATACTTTTAAGCCTGCCTATCATGTACAATTGCATCTACATCTTGTCTGTTCTAATATTTGAGGATGCTTCCTTCACAAATTTTGCATCCTCAACTTGCTTTTTCTATAACTTGCAGATAACTCTTGCTGAAATTTTGCATCTTCAATTTCCTAAAATCCACTATCTCAGATATCTTCCCCAACATCTTTTGACTTCTATTTACTTCACAACTTGAGCCAATACATTACTTACAAAGAATTGATATAAGAAATTCGAGCGAATATGGAGTGAGCGTTGGAGACGCTTAGAGCGTAAATCTTTGTGTTAATGAATTTGAACGAACATGTTTGAAGCTGCGTAGCAGCAAATTTGAGTTCAAATTCATTTGCTTCCCGCAAAAATTTACGCTCTTATGTGTCTCCCGCTCATGGAATCTGAGCAAGAATTCTTATATCAATTTTTTGTAAGGAACGTATTGCCACCCAGTGAATTAAATAGCAACTCAATCATCTATATTCCCCCAATTTATAAAATGCTGCTTTCATTTCTGAAAACAGCACTTTACAACAACATGTTCAATTATATATTTCATTTACGATTATTTAAATAGTTTCACATACGGATGTTCCCCCGTATAACTCTCCCAATTTTCTTCTAACCTCTGTCATCGTTCTCCAACTCGTCTGCTTGTTACAAGCTCTTTTACCTTCGGTCCTGCGAGCTGAATCAAGATTACGATAATCAAAATCGTTCCTTTAATCGCATCATTAATTAGTGAATCCATCTTCAAGGCCACAATTATTTTATCTATGATTGTATAAGACATAGCTCCGAACAAAATGCCAAGACATCTTCCTTTTCCGCCTGACATACTGATTCCACCGAGTACCACTGCTGCGATTGCATACATTTCATAACTTTTTCCTGTCGTTGCCGGGTCGGAAGATCCGTTCATTGCAATCCACAAAAATGCTGCAATACCTGTCATAACACCCGCTATAACAAATACAACCACTTTCATTTCACTAACACTGATTCCCGACATTTTGGCACCTTTTTCGTTACTTCCAATTGCATATACCTTTTTACCAAATTTTGTACTCGTAGAAATGTACACAATCAGTGCTGTCATAATCAGCAAAATAAGTCCTACCACCGGAATTGTGAGAAATTTTCCATTTCCAAACTGATACAATGCCTGATACGAAGTGTGGCTGGATGTCATACGATAAACAGAACTTCCACCTCCGCATAATTCTTTTGAAATATGCTGGCATGCATACTGTGCTACGGAACGATAAATTAACATTGTCGCAAGTGTCACAATAAACGCTGGCATTTCTACTGCACCGACTAATACACCATTAATTAATCCACATATTGCGCCAAATACAATTGTAAATAATAATGTTATAAAAATATTATCCGTCATATTAAAGATGACAACTGCAAATCCACTGACCATTGCCAGCATTGAACCTACTGACAGATCGATTTCACCAGTCAGGCATACAAGACCCATCCCAAGTGCAATAATTCCAACTACAGCAGAATGACGAAATATATTCATCACCCCGTTCCATGTCAATCCATTGCTCGATAACGCATATACTAAAAAGATTACTAAAAATAC
The DNA here is from genome assembly GCF_022487435.1 of Mediterraneibacter sp. NSJ-151. NCBI lineage: Bacteria > Bacillati > Bacillota > Clostridia > Lachnospirales > Lachnospiraceae > Mediterraneibacter > Mediterraneibacter sp. NSJ-151. The sequence continues at coordinate 137,032 of NZ_JAKVPP010000007.1, forward strand.
AAATACATAATTATAGCGGGACCATATTTTCCCCAACATTGATTTTTTTGTTTTCATCTTTATCGCTCCTCCCCTGCATTCAGTGCATTTGTAGAATACATCATAACGGTCTCTTCATTGATTTCTTCATGCTTTAACATCTTCACAAGCTCTCCGTCATAAAATACTGCACATCGGTCTGCCACTTTCTGTAATTCAGGAATCTCCAATGTGTTGATCAAAATGGTTTTTCCGGATTCTGCCAGCTCCAAAATCAATTTGTAAATTTCCGCTTTCGCTCCTACATCAATTCCCTGTGTCGGATTATCCAGCAAAAGAATCTCTGCTTCTGTATTCAGCCATCTTGCCAGAAATACTTTCTGCTGATTTCCTCCACTCAAAGAAGTGATTGGATCTGCACTGTTCTGTGCCTTTACATTCAACAATTTTTTGTATTTTGCAAATTTGTCCTCTTCTTTTTTCTTTGAAATCTGGAATTGTTTTGCTGACAATGTATGTTCTGCCAGATACATATTTTCCAGTAAACTCATATCCGCGATCACTGAATTTTCTTTTCTGTTGGCAGGAAGCATCGCGATTTTATGTTTCATCGCTTTATGTATCGAATGTAGCGGAACATTTTCTCCATTTACATGAATTGCACCACCGTCTGCACGAGTCACACCGAAGATTCCCTGTAACAATTCACTGCTTCCGGATCCCTGCAGTCCTGTCATTCCAACGATCTCGCCCTTTTTCACATCCAGATTTACATTTTTAAATCCATGACCTGTAAAATTCTTGATCTCTAAGATGGTATCTCCACATGCACGCGTCTGATAATTTTCCTCTGCATTGTAATTGGAACCTACCATCATCTTTGTGATTGCTTCCGGATTGGTATCTGCAATATTGCCTTCTCCAATAAATGTTCCATTCATCAGTACTGTATAGCGATCTGCAATTTCAAAAATCTCCGGCATCTTGTGGGAAATGAAAATAAATGATGTTCCTTTTTCCTTTAATCTGCGGATAATACGGAATAAATGATCGATTTCCTGGTTATTCAGAGATGTTGTCGGCTCATCTAAGATCAATAACTTTGCATTAAAAAATAATGCCTTTGATATCTCAAGCAACTGTTTCTGGCTCGGCGTCAGTTCTTCTACTTTCTCATCCGGGTCAATCTCTACTTCCAGTTCAGCAAATAATTTCTTTGCCTCATCTTTCATTCGTTTCTTATCCAATTTTCCAAATTTATTGGTATATTCCTTTCCAAGAAATATATTTTCATAAACAAGCAAATCATTGAACAGATTCAGTTCCTGATGGACAAATGCAATCCCCTGCTGCTCTGTCTGTTTGACTGATGTATTATTCAATTCTTTTCCATCAAACAGAATCTTTCCTGCATCTCTTCGGTATACTCCGGTCAGCACATTCATCAATGTTGATTTTCCGGCACCATTCTCACCTAACAGTGCATGTACTTCTCCTGCTTCCACTGTCAGATGTACATCCTTCAACACCGGAATATCGTTAAATGCTTTATATATTCCACTCATTTCCAGTCGTTTCATGCACGTTTCCTCCTCGTTTTTCTCTCTATTCTGTCGTTTTGCTGACAGATCAACATCTATCTTTTATTATATCATTTTTGACTCACAAGTAAATAAATTTAGATGCTCATATATAAACAAAACATTCTTAGGTAACACCAGCGTCACTAGGTTCGACAAAACCTCGCTAAGTGTTCACAGTAAAATATACGGAAGTCTGCAAGCAGACTCCCGTATCAAATTCCTTAATAACTTCTATCTACAAGATTTAGAATGAAGGATAGTCTGCAACATTGTCAGATGTAACATCTTCACATTCAATCACATGATCCTGTTCTACGTCTTTACCATCAAGATGATCAACCATATCCTGAATTGCTGTCTGGATCATAGCCGGGCTATATGTAACTGACATGATTCCGCCAAGCTTACCAGCGATATCCTGATATGAGTTACCACGAAGTACTTCGTAAAGTTCATCTAATCCGCCACATCCTGTGATAACAGGTTTGTTAGCATAGAAAGCATCTTTTGTAGAATCACTGATTCCACCACCATTGAGGGCTTCTAAGATACCCATTGTCAACTCATCATCCTGTGCATAGATCCATTTGATGTCTGCGTTAGAAGCATCTCCCATCAGAGACTCAAATGATTCTTTTGTATCAGAACGGCTCCAGTTCATAGCTCCTGAATATGTAATTGCTTTGAGGTCATCCTCTGTCCATTTTGCATCGTCTGCGATCTTAGATCCGCCGAATTCAAGTTCTCCTGTAAGATAATCTGTAAATCCGCTGTCACGTAATGTTGTAACTGAAGATGTGTCGCCTTCGTAAACATATACTTTATCTCCAGGTTTCATTCCGTTTTCTACAAAGTATGCTGCCGCACCGGCACCGATTCCCTGATTATCACCTTTTACATTTGAAACAGCGCTTGGAGCCACTGCATCAATGATACGGTCAAATTCTACGAATGGAATATCTGCATCTACTAACTGCTGAATTGCAGACTGGACTGTATCATCCATAGGCTGTACAACTACTGCGATATCTTCCTCTCCACTTGCTACGATATCTTCGATTTTATTAATCTGTTCAGCTGCATCAGAAGAAGTAATTACTTCTGCGGAATATTTTCCATCTTTGTTCACTTCTTCTACTTTCTCTTTTGCGAATGTTGCAACAGAACCTGTCCATCCGTGATCTTCTGCTGCAGTTAACACATAAATATGTGTAGCTCCTTCATCTGATTTTGCTGTATCACTACCATCCTTTTTTGACTCATTACTTCCACATGCTGCAAGGCTAAGAACCATAACACCAGCAAGAAGAGTTGCTAAAATTTTCTTTTTCATAGTGATTTCTCCCTTCTTTTTTATTTGATTATGATTTAATTATATCTCTTTATCCTGAAAAAGCTTTTCTTTATCTATCCATTTTCATATTATTTTCAGTCTTATTTTAACTTCAAAATAATACAAGGACAAAAAATATATGCATTTTTTTGTCCTTTATTTTTCTGGTTTGAAGATATCATTTACCTCTTCCCTTTTCCACTTAAGAAGAATTGAAATATCCATATCACTTTCTGTAATCTTTATAAAATAGAATAGTTTCTAACTCGCACAAAAGTCAAAAAATGCAAACCCATAATGCCTGATTTGTGATTTCTTTATTCCCTGCTCCAACAACTCCGCATCATATTGCTTTTCTTCTATTTGTTTTAATGCTTCTTGCATTGGTGTATCGTATTCATCCAATAAAATAATTACTTTCTGTCCATAATAACGATTCAGACACGATGCCAGTCCTTTCACAGCTCTGAAAATCACTTCGTTTGTAATCGTTTTTGTCGGTTCTGGATTACTTACATACTAAGTAAAGTGATATGGGTTATTCTTTTACTTTCCACTCATTATTCCATACAACTCCTGTGCCTTCCAATCCAATTCCAGCAGCATCCGTCTGGAATCATCCATCTGAGGCAATTTCAGATTTTTCCTTGCTTCCGCTTCACTACTTTCTAACAAAACCGGAATCCAGGAATATTCTTTTATCCTCTTGTAAATATCCTTTTCTGCATTATTATCCAAAGCCCGCACATATAACGCATAACTATAAATCCCACAAATAGATATTTCAACATGACGTACACCAATGAGAACTTTCAATAGGTATCTTCTTAATTCTTCTGTTGAATAGTTCTGATATGATATTACATTTGCAAGCTGTTCAAAGAACAAATTTCCATTTTGAATGTTGCACTTGTTGTAAACTTTTAAAATCTGTTTTGTCATCGGTCCATAACCGCCCGAGATTTCATTCAGATACTTTGTATTCTGTTCCTCTGTATGTAATGCTAACATTTGCATCAGCTGTTCTTCTAACCGAGCTTCAAATCTTGTTATCACATCTGTTCCTTTTGCGTACTTATCCGATGTTTCTTTTATTTTGTCTTGACGTTCGATAAATTCATTCATATTCACAAAACGAATCTTCATATTGCTGTACATCCGCTTCATTGCTTTTGCATATTCAATCGCATGGATATTCTGCTGTTTTTCCAATATAGCTTTTGCTCCCGGTATAAATTCTTCGGTCACTTCTGCACATGCAGTTGCAAAATTCTTTCCGTTTTCCATACACAGTTTTATTTTCTGCTGATATTCTCTAGGTTCAATAAATAAGAACTGAATCATGTCTTTCAACAATTTTTCATCTGCATCTTCACACAAAATTGCAAGTTCATCCACACAATTCAGTTTTTCCAACATCGATACTGCTGCAAATGCTAAGGTATCAAAGGTTGTCAATGTACAATATACTGGAATTTCCAACACAATATCTGCTCCCTGTTTCCTCAATATCTCTGCTTTTTTGTATTTACTTACAGATGCCAGAAGTCCTTTTTGTGTAAAATTTCCACTTGTAACAACGACAAGTCCATCGGCTTCTGTTTTCTTTTTTATGTGTTGGAATAACTTTGTTCTGTTGATTTCGATTGGTTCAAATTCATCTATTAATGCTGTAATTTTCATAAAGTTCTTCCTCCGATTTTACTCTCATCTATCCTTATTATAACTTTTGCTATAAAAAAAGAAATAGCAAATAATCATCTTCCCGACAATTATTTACTATTTCTTCTTTATTTTAATTGCATTTATACAATCAACAATCTTCTCTCATTTACATGATGTCCAAACTCTGGCATAAAGATAAACGCTTCTTCATCCGGATTCAATGTATCCTGCATAACTGGTGGCATATAAGATGATGTAAAGCAGAATCCATATTTCAAATCATGGAATCCTTGAACAAGCCCACCCGATTTCTTTACTTTCAACACTGCCGGTGTTGTCACATCCCAGTGTGTCTGGAAATTCGATTTCATTTCTTCATAAGTATAATCTTCTCCATGAATATTCCAGATAATATCCTCTTTTTCAAATTTCTCTCCATCTACAAACAATGTACCTGGTCGAATCTGGCTCAAGAAGATTCCTCTATAATATGGAAGTCTAATCTTGAACTGAAATCCTATTGTATCTCCATCTTTTTTAATATTACGAAATCCTACAGACTGTATTACTTCTCTTTCCATTTTCGAATCCTCCTTAATCACCAATATAATTTTTCATCATAATATGATGTTTTCTAAGCGTTTGTCCCACTTCGTATCCAGGTTCATATTTATCTGCACCTTCATATTCGCTCAAGAGATATCCGTCCCAATTTTGTTTTTTAAGCAATTCAATAATTTCTTTATAAGGAATCGTTGTCTCTTCAAACTCATCACTCATATTAATAAATTTTGCATGACAGCAGTAAATATATGGCAATAACGGAATCAAATCTTCTGGCACATTCGGTGTGTAATTTGGATCACGATATTCTCCTTCTGAGAATTCTGTACGGAACACGCTGAAGTCAATATTCAATCCAAAATTCTTTGTACCTGTTTCTTTGATAAAATCAACGTAATCTGTTACCATCTTTCCTTTCAGATTAGATGGTGTATGGATTTCAGGGCACATCTTGATTCCAAGTTCTTCTGCAAGTGGCAGTGCCATCTTGATAATCTCACGCCAGTTCTTTACCGGCTCCAGTGCGTCGTTGATTACCGGCATTTTTGTTCTCATAACAGTGAATCCCAGGCGATGTGCCAGACGGATATCTCTTGCCAGCATTTCATAAGATTCTTCTGTTGTCAGATCACGGTATCCCAATACATGAGAATCGATCCAGTTACCATATTCAACCGGAACAATTTCATATTTATCACACAGACGGAACCATTTTTCCACCCATTCATCTGTCGGATTTGGATAATTTTCAATGTGTGTGTTTGCAAGAATCTCAATTCCATGAGCTCCCATGTCGTGTAAATCTTCAAAACATTCTTCCAATGATTTTGTAAGACCAAATTCTGCTGAATAACTGTACAGTGCAACACCGCGCTTTGGTCCTTTTCTATCATACTGATACATTTTTTCTTCCTCCTTGTCATCTTTTCCGTTTTGTTTTCGTTGAGTTTATTTTATCTCCTTTTTTAACATTTTTCTTTCCTTCAATTTCCAAATATTTTCCTATTTTTGCATTCTACATGAAAAAGCAGGCATAACACGCAACATTTTGTTATCATTTATTGCGTATCATGCCTGACTATATTATGATTTATTAATTTTTCCAGTTCTATCTCAACTTTGACATAAATATCTTCTATTATGAAAACTATACCTAGCATGCATCATCTTTTGATACATGCAACAATATAATCTCCTGTCCCCTCAGTGTCATTCTAATTTGAACCCTCCCTTCCACTGACATTACTCCTTCCATCCGTCGTTCCGGTTGTGTAATCTCTCTCAAATATTTAATATCCTCATTTGTAAGGGTTTCTTCGTATTGAAATTTCTTCCATTCATCCAGAATACTTCCTTTTTCTCTGCAAATACGATTTGATGTGATTGTATAATTACCATCAGCCACATTTTTCAAAACCAAATCAATATTACATTCCTGATTTGTCAAAAATATTTTCTCTACTTTCTCCGGCGAATCAATGGGGTCATTTGCAACAACATAAGTATCTTCATATTTTTGATAATGAAAACCAATGATATGATAAACATCTTTTCCTATCTCTTTTGTAACAATTAATTCTTCATTATGTAATAGCAGTTCTTCTCCTAATTGGTTCAAAAACTGCAATGCAAAATACACCGGTTTTCGAATTGTATCTTTTGTAATCAAACCACTTCCGCCATTTGCAATTCGTTTCGTATCAAAATAATTACTTACCCAATCAGAGCCCATCCAAAGACATACCATATCTGCCATTGAAAGTATTTCAATAATCTTCTTTGTTATATAGGAAGCCCGAAAGCAAGAATCATTCAAAAAATTACGATTTGAAATAGAACTGTTCCATTCAACCACATAAAGAGGGATATCGACCTCTCCTTCTTCCATAATTTGATGAATAGACTGTAGTTTTTCATACTCATAATTTTCTGACTGTGTACGATAATAATTTACTTTTCCATCCTTCCTCGAAGAATCATATGGAAACAAAAGAATAGAAATAAATTCTGGCAAGCAATTATTTTCTTTACTATATTGTAAGTATTCATGCAAAAATTTTACATCATTTGTTACATCAGAAGGTCCTCCTACGCAGGCATCTGGCAATGCCTTTTTTATAACCTGATAGGAAGATCTATAGCATTCTTTATAGTCATACTCCTTATCGATATAATATTGATTTCTTGCAAAATGCACAATATCACTGGATAATTCAAATTTCCATTGTACTACCTCTTCTTTTCCATATCGCTTTATTATATGGTGAATAAAATCTTTCAACATTGCTATCCAGATATCTTTTGATTGAAATACAATACATTCTTCTTCGAAATATAATGTATTTCCCATAGATGATAATACTGTATCTGGTCTTCTTCCCAAATCTACAAATGGTTTTATATGATGAGACACTAAAAAATCTAATGCCAGATCAATCATATCATAATTATAGTTTCCTTGCGTTTTTCCATCTGTAATCATCATCTTCTTAGAAAAAACATTCCATATCCGTACATATGAAAATCCCAACGTTTCTGTAAGATAAATTGTATGATATTGCAAATTAGCAAGTGTCAAATTATAAACCGAACCAATATTCACTACCTGATTCCAAATTTTTGTCAACTTGCTCTTTCGTCTCACATTAACTTCAATTGCACTATTTTCCGTGTCGAGAGATTTGTTTTTATTTCTTTTATCTCTATTTTCTTTCTTTGTTGGCGTAGTACACTCTTTTTCTTCTTTTTTCTTCTCTCGATATTCTACCGGAGTGCACTGATAATATTGTCGAAACACACGATTCATTACCGAAGCATTAGAGAATCCATTATCCACTGCAATTTTCGTAACTGCCTTCGAAGTTGTCATCAAATCCTCTGCTGCAAAATAGATTCGCACCCGATTTACAAACTCTGCAAATTTCATTCCAGTTTGCTTCTGAAATAATCTGGATAATGTAGAGGTCGCTGTAAACATTTCATCTGCAAGTTCTGATAAACTCACATGATTTTGACGATTTTCATCCACATACTTTACAATCTGACGCATACGAACATCGTCAGAGTTTGTCTGCAGCAAACCTTTTCCAGTTATCCAGACAGATACCAATCCTTGAACAATATAGCTTCTCTCATCCTCTCTGAATCTGTCCGTTTTATTCTTTTGATTATTTCCTATCTGAATCCAATTCTCCATAGTTTACTCCGATTACTTTTCCAATTGTTGTCTTACCGCTTCACATGTCTTATCATTCCCAGCACAGTTTCATTCGCATTGGTGACTTCCAACTGAATGTCTGGATATTTATTCTGAAACACACGGAACACTTCATCGGCGAATCCCTGTCCCATAAAATCAATTCCGCTGCAATCAAATTCTACTTGCTTAAACTGTTCTAGTCTGTAAACAACTCTTCGAGCCTGTGAACGTGCAATTGGTTCTCCATATGGGCACACTTTTTTTAATGGTATTACAGTTTTTACAAATCCTTCTTCTATCGGTGCAAACATGTCAAACACCTCCTTTAATGTATGCGTTGTATCATTTTCCAACTTCATCACAACCATCGTTCCGATTGACTTAAGACTAGTATAATACAAAATCAAATGCGATTGAATTAACTTTTCTTCTGTATATCTTCCTGTGGTAAACACACTTTGTCCCGACCAAATTGCAAACTCTCTCAATACTTTGGAAACAAAAAAGATTCCTTCACCAGAGTGTGCTTCACTTTGCGTTGTCAATTTTCCCTTATATAATTCCAAAATTGCATCTTGAATATCCGCAGAATATCCACATTCTTTTTCTAGGTATGCCCTGATATTTTCAAAAATACCGATTCCATCATCTGTTATTGAAATTTCCGTATATAAAGCATCTTTCTTAACATAACATAAAATATGTTCTGCATTTGCATGTTCAATTGCATTGTTCATCATTTCCATAAATGCGTAGCTCCATATGGCAGATGCCTCTTTTGAAATGTTTTGCAATAAAGGTAGGATATCTTGAAAATAGATCTTATCTTCGACTAAAAAATCTGAAGCATCATAGACAAATCGATATTCTTCTGTTTTCAAGCGATAACCACATTCCGATTGCTTCTGTTCTTCCAGTATTCCCTGTTCCAGAAGTTCTTTCAAATATCGTTTTACAGTTGTAACCGATATCCGAAAATTATCCATCGTCTTTTTTATATAATCAGTATCTTGATTCCTGATTTTTTCTAACAAGTATCTTTTAATACTATTTCTTTTTTCTTCCTGGAACGACATATTATCAGCTCCTTTTTTTGAACTATATTTTGTTAAATTCAAATTTTATTTTTCTTATTTATAACTTTATCATGTTTATTATAAAACTTCAATCTTAATAAAAAAAACTAATACAAAACAAATGAATTTCTCTCATATGTTTCATATCAGTTTTTCTTATAACTTACAACTTAATATTTATATACTTCTACATATTTCCATCCCGGCATATCTCCAAGCTGAAGCATCATCTTTTCATCTCCATTAAGGATTCTTCCAGCCTTCCATTCGCCGTTCACTACATCTCCTTCCTCTAACCGAAGAAGATCAACTTTCTTATTTTCCCCTGCCTTTGCACGGAATGTAAATGTACTCATCATTCCTCCAATCAGAAATTTATTTGGAGCGAGCTCATAAATCACACCTGCTGCTAATGGTTTTGCCTGTCCCTTCGGTGCATAAGCAATCGCAATATCATATTCTTCGCAGCTAAAATATGTTCCATAATCTGTATCGGATTTTTTCACATAACTCATCAACTTATCTGTTCCACGATATTTCAAATATAATGGTTCCATCTGTTCAACCATCTCATAAGTACGTTTTAAGTAATCTTTGCTTCCTGCGATGTCAAATGCAGATGGGTCAATATTCAGAGCAATCATAACTTCCATTGGCGGCTTGTCAATTGCTTCCGGCGGTAATACCAGTTCTTCAATTCCAAATGGTGAATAGCAAATTGCATTACTATTTGCAAATGCATACAAGCAATAAGATGAAGTCACTGCATCTTTTCTCACTTCCGGAATCACCAGTGGATTACCTTCATATCCATATTCATCAATGACATTTGCCACATACGGAACATAAATATCCGGTGCCAGCGTAAATAACGATGGTGCTACAATTTTCCAAATATGATGCACCTCTTTGACCGGACCTCCTGATGGATAAGACCCTGCATACCATGGATACTGGCGAAGCCATGCATTGGCATAACATGGAAGTGCATATTTTTGCTGTCCTGCTTTTGTAATTTTTTCTACTGCCTTTGCAAAATAATATGCCATAAAGTACTCTTCTGCATCCGCTCCGAACACTTCTTTCCAACTTCCCTCTGTCGGACATATCTCTTTTAATTCTTCCGGCACTGCTTCTTTGAACCTTTCTTCTGCTTCTTTGCTATAATCTCGTTCCGTACCAAGCAGACCTATTTCATTTTCTACCTGCACGAAAATTACTGTCGATTTCTGCTCATCAATTTCGCGGATATGTGCCATCACTTTTGCAAATGCATTCGCATCTTTCTCTATCGCAGCCTCGCAAAATGGTGAAATTGTATTGATTGATTCTCCATTTACCTTGCGTACACGAAAGTATGTATCTGTATCCTGTTTCATCCAAGCAGGCACATACATAGATTCAGCGTTCTTCCAAAGCCCAAACCACAAGAAAATTAAATGTTTCTGTTCTTCTCTTGCCTGGCCGATTAATCCATCTAGCAATGTAAAATCAAATATTCCTTCTTGCGGTTCCATTGTCTCCCAATATAGTGGAACAATTACTGAGTTCATATTTAATTCTCTTAGTGCCGGCCATACATGCTCTTCCATATAATCCAGATTGCTGGAACTTGAATTGTGAATCTCTCCGCTGCGTGCAAAGAATGGTTTGTCGTGAACATATAATGTTGGGATTCCGTTGTCGTTTTGAATTCTTGGTATCATGATTTGCTCTCCTTTTCTGATTCTTGCTTTTCTCTGTTCGAACATGTTTCTTGTCTTTATTATATTCCACTATATCTTTTGTTCTCAATCTTAATATCGTAATATTTATATAACAATATTAATCATATGAATTGTTTACTTCTTTTCTTTTTGGTATACTATTTAAAAATGAATTGATTAATCAATCAAAAACAGACTACTCAACAAACAAAGGATTTATAATTATGCTTTACAATCTCCACTACTCTAATAAATACAACTTTCTCCCGCTTCTACCTAACCTTCTCGGTGTCAATCACCTTCAGGAACCAGTACAACGACCACATGGGTTTCCTGTCTTTCAGTGGTTCTACTGCGTAAAAGGGCAAGGAGAATTTATCATCAACGGGCAACGCTCTATCATTTCCAAAGGACAGGGATTATTGATTTATCCTCACATTTCCCACTCTTATAAAGGACTTACCTCCGACTGGACCGTTCATCTTATTGGATTTGGTGGAAATGCATGTACCGAAATATTACAGACATTACATATGTTAGAGAGCGGCGTGTATCACTTTTCTAATTCAGATATCTTTCCTACTCATATTGAAAATTTGCTCTATCTTTCGCAACGTGATATCACCGAAAAAGAAACTGAGTTATCCAAAGCCTGTTACAGTATGCTTTTAGATCTGTCACCTTGTATTCGACAGATTCACAATACAACTGCCACTTATGAAAATGAACTGGTTCGTAAACTGATTGATTATATGGAGGAAAAATATGCCTGCGATATTTCTCTGAACGAACTGGCAGACTATGTAAATTTATCCAAAGAATATATGTGCAATCTCTTTAAACATACAATGCACCAGACAATTATGCAGTATTTACAAACTGTTCGTATTAGTCGTGCACGTATATTTCTAATTCAATATCCTGAAAAACATGTTGCTGAAATTGCACATATGTGTGGTTTTGAGAGTCCAAGCTATTTTGGAAAAGTATTTAAAAAAATTGCCGGATGTACACCCGACAATTTTCGATGATAATCATTTTTCTTCCTCTAACAGATTATCTTTTTGTTATTTGTTATTTTTTAGTCCTTCTCTTATCTCTGTAAATGGCTTGATTTTTTCCGGATTTTCTTTGTGTTCACCTATGTGTTTTTCCATCCACACCATATCATACCATCGCCCAAATTTGTTACCGCATTGTTGAAACCTTCCAACCAGACGATATCCCATATGGTCATGAAACTGCACACTATTATTCGTAAGATGTTCATCTTCTACTGCTGTATACGCAATACAGGCATTTAAATTAAGAATGTTTTGCATTTTAAGAATGTTTTCCAATCCTTCATATAAAGCTCTGCCAACACCACTCTTTCTCTGATCTTCACGTACATATATCGTAGTTTCAACTGCCCAGTCGTATGCGGCACGGTTTTTAAATACACCTGCATATGCATATCCTAAAATTTCTCCCTCTTTTTCCTCTACAATGTATGGATATTTTTTTAGAATATTTCGTATTCGTATTCTAAATTCTTCCACCGATGGAACTTCGTATTCAAATGTTATTGCTGTTTTTTCTACATAAGGTGCGTAGATATTCAAAAGTTCTTCTGCATCATTTTCTGTCGCAATTCTAATCATTTTCCATCTCCCTCATTCTTCTATATAACGTAGACTTTGACATTCCTACTGCTTGTAATGCTTCTTCCAAGGAAATTTCTTTTTTTTGAAAGCGCCTAATCTGCTCTTTCAGAAACTGTTCATCAACTTCCTTTCGTTTTCTGCCTTTATAAATACCCAGCTTCTTCGCCTGCTGAATTCCTTTCTGCTGTTGTTTCTTTCTCTGACTTTCATCCATTTCACATAAATGCTCAAAAATTGGCATCCATGCCTGATAATCTTCCACACACAAATGTAATTTTTCTTTTTTTGAAGTCAATTGAATACCATAGTGCATCATACGATTCAGTCTTTTCACACATTCTTTTGAATTTGTTCCCAATGTTGCAATGCTTTCTATAATAAATTCATCTCCATACTGTCCATCTTCCAACGCTTGTCGCAGTATTGTAGAATTTTGGATTTCTTGTGTTCTCATGTCATCTCTTGCACGTTCTACAATTAAATTATCTATTGCCGCACGCAAATCCGTACGAATGAGCCATTCCAATCTATCATAATAATCCAATCCAACACTTTCCAACAACTCCCACAAATCTTCTCTGGAAGGTCCAGGTGTTCTCTCTGTAATAAAAACAGGCACATAATTCACTCGATAATAATGCTCCAATCTCAAACTCATATCAATTCCCGGTATTCCCTGAAATACTTTTGTAGAAAGAGTATCAATAATTGGCCAAAATGGACTGATAATATATTGAAATTCTTCATTTTCAAATTGTTCATATGTGATTTTACCAACTTGTATTTTTTCATTTTCTTTTGTTACCGCCTTAATAATTCCACTATTGCGATAAATCGGTGTATCTAAAATTGGCTTTGTATATTCATTTCTTGCAACCCAATCCGTCCTCACATATGTTTTCATTCCGTCTCACCTCACATGACTTTTCCGATTAATTTTCGATATGGTTCTTTTATCATCACTTCGTATCTTAAATGCAACATACTTTTATAAAATGTCTTGCGAACCATTGATATTTCCTCTACTCCATCTATTATTTTTTCCATCTTTTCTAAATCAATCTTTGGTTTCATTCGTATCAAAGCATCGTTACATTCTTTATATTGTAAACTATCAATCAATTCATAATATGAACTCTTTTTCCCTTGTAATAAAATCTGTGACGTAGGAAATGTATAGACTCTCTTTAACATTTCTTCTTCCGAATCTAGTATTCTCTGCAACTTTATATCTGTATTCAAGCGCGGGAATAGTGCTGATCCATTATCATATATCGGAGCTATCCGATACCGATTATCCTTTTTCAAAAATCCCCAATTTGAACCATGTCTGTCAAAATTTCCAATCCATGCATCAATTAAATACATATTCCAAAAATGTTGTATTGTCCCTTCTACATCTGTTAATTTCATATTCTCTTCCAACATCCGCATAATATCATCATATGTGTATTTATATCGTTCACGACTTTGCTCTAATGTACTATCCCCGACATCATTGAACGGAACAAATATTTCATCTTCACCAATAAAATCTTTTATTATAACTGCTGGATTCCCATCACAAGTTCCAAGAAAAGTCTGCTGTGTTTCCAGTCCTACCATCTGGAATAAATGAGAACCAATATATTCTGATATATGACTATATGTGATTCCCTGATGTGAGTTCTTCGCATATTTTACTATATATGGTTCTCCTTGAATTAAAATTCCTTTTTTCCGCTCTGCCCCTGTATAGTATCGCCCACTTGGTTTATATTTTGAATAATCCATTTTATCACATCCTACACATTTATTTCATATAATATAACATTCAATGTATCGTGTGTCAATAGAGTATGATTTTATATTGATACTATCCGGTTCTTGTTTTAAATTTCTAATTATTTAATAATTTTTTATTTAAAATATTTAAGTCAAAAAACGGACATACCAGATTTTCTCCAATCTAGTACATCCGCCTTTTCACAAGATTTTATTCAATTTTTATCAAGGTCAGTTTTTCTTATTTATCACATGCACGTTTTCCTGCATCCAGATCAGCTCTGATTTCTGCAACTTTCTTAGGTGAAAGTTTATAGAAGAGCAATGGTACACAAGATAACAGTCCGATTACAAATGGAACCATGTTTACTACAATATTGATTCCCTGTTTAGCTGCTGCTGTCTGCTCTGCACCTGCTACATATCCTGCTGCTGCAAGAAGAAGTACTCCGGCAGAACCACTGATAGCTGTAGAAAGTTTTACACCAAAGCTTAACATAGAAGCTGCAATACCTTCCTGACGACGACCGAGCTTCCAGTCTCCATATTCGATAGAGTCTGATACAAGACCGAAACAAACTGATGATGATGAGTTACAAAGTCCGCAGATGAATGATACACCAAGTAAATATGGTTTATTATCTGTTGGATTAATAAACATCAGCAAGAATCCAATACACATGATAATATTCAAAATAATCAGATACCATTTTTTCGTAAATGTCTTTGTTCCCCATGGAATAAAGAAGTTACCAATTAACTGAGCAACTGTCATTGTTGTAAATACTGTTGCGATAACAGTATAATCACCAACTACATAAATGATATAGTATGTAAGCAGTCCCATACGACCAGATACACAAATTGTACCCAAAATTGTTGCAAGAACTACCATCAATAACTGGTCATTCTTTACGATTTCTTTCAAACTTCCAATAAAACCAAGTTTCTCTTCCTGAGCATTTGCATGCAACTGCTCTGCATATGTTTCTTTACATCCGGCTCCACAGATCCAGAATACAGGAATCATGATCAGTGATAAGATTACTGTTGTAACAAAATATCCATGAGCATTTGCTACCTCAGCTCCACTAAAGTGAAGAATCATTGGCATTGCACATGCTGAAAGGATAATTCCAATTACAGAAGAACCAATTCCTCTTGCTGTAGCAAGATTCATACGAACCTGTGAATCAATAGCGATTACATTCTGTAATGCCTGATATGAGATAGAACATGCTGTGTATGCCATACCTGCACCAACGTAAGTGAGCAGACATAAGATTACTTTAGCTGTTCCCTGCACTGGGAATGCTGTAAATGTTAAAATGTTAAAAATTGCAAGAACAGGTGGTGCCATATACAAATATGGTCTGAATTTACCCCATTTTGTATGTGTTCTGTCTGCGATGTTTCCCATCATTGGGTCGTTGATAGCATCCCAAATACGTGCGATCAACATGATCATTGAAATTGCTCCGGCAGCAAGACCTACAACATCTGTGTAGAATAACATCAGATAGTTGTTGATCATGTACCAGCTCATCTGGCAACCGACTTCTCCTAAACTATAACAGAATGCCAGTTTTGGGCTTGTTTTTTCTTTTGCATTATTACCCATTTTTCATCCTCCTCTTTCAGTCATTGACCTATTTCCTTGATGAAGAAATATTATCATTTTAAAGGCATTTACAACTATGTAAAAAATTTCAATATCCTTATATAGAATTGTTCTTTTTTAAGAAAATTTTACATCAGGTTTATAAACAACAAATTTTGGTATCAGATTTTTGTCCTTTTATCTTTTATAATAAGAGAGCTACTTCAAGCATCTATTCATGCTTAAAATAGCTCTCTACATTACAACTCTCCTACTACAATTCCTTGTATCTCCTGCGCTGCAATACGCGTTTCTACTATGAGTGTATGATTTACTGCTTCTACTTTACGAATTGTCAACTTCGGCTGACACCACTTTTTCAGATAATCCACTTCCTTTAAAGATAACTCATTGAAATAATCTAATTCTTTCCATTCATTCTGAACATTTCCATTTATCTGACTGATTGAAAATGTTTTGATAGTGTATATTCCATTATTTACATTATCAATTTTAAAACTCATCTGCATACTTTCATTATCTGAATAATATCGCTGTTGATTTTCCAATTCTATCTCGTTTTCATTTCTTGAGTAGTATCGGAAATTTAAATGCTTATAATTATGACAACATATGAAGAACAAACCATTTTCTTTATAAGAAATAATAGCATTTTTATTTTTTCCTAAAATATAGTGCTCTAAATGATTCATAAAATCAAACGCATAATATGCCGGTTTACAGATGCCATTTCTACTTATCAGACCACATCCGCCAAACAGAAACTCGTCTGAATCAATACTCTCTGAAAAAATATCTGTTGCAACCCAATACCCCAGTGCTTTTACTTCACCATAATTTTCAATCAAGTTTTTCATTATGTATGCACTCTTATAAATTCCATCATTCATACAATTTCGGTTTGATAATGTAGAACTCCATTCTGTTACTAACAGCTCTGTTTCATCCATACCAACTCGTCTCAAATCTGTTTTCGCTTGTTGAATTTGATGGTACAAATAACTGGTATCTGAAGAATATGCATTTCTTCCTGCATCCAGAATCTCTGCATCTCTCAAATACGGATACGAATAGAGCGAAATAAAATCAGGTTGATGCTTTTTCTTTTTCCACTCAGAAAGTAATTGACAAAATTCCTCTCCCATCATATTTAAGCTAAATCCTGCACCCCCCACTTTAATGTTCGGTGCATAATTTTTAAATATTCCAGCTATGATATCAAATACTTTAAAGTATTCCTCTGCATCTACATTTTCTTGAACTACAGAATTTTTCTCTATCTCAATATACCAGCTTTCCACCACTTCCATACCATAACGTCTTGTCCAATGTCGGATCAATTCTTCCAGAAAACTTTTATTATTTTCAATCATAGCAATATTATTTTCATCATGCTTATTAAGAAGAGAGGCTTCTATTTTTTCAAAAATTGTATGATTTTTAAATCCTAATTCTATATGCAGTTTGATATCCAGCCCAACAAGAAAATCTATCACCTGATCCAACAATGCGAAGTTATATTTGGTATTCTTTTCAGCAATGTGGATCATCATTTTTTCTGAAAAAACCTGCCAAAATCTCATATATTCAAATCCAAGGTTCTCTTTTATATATTGTACCTGCGTTCTAACATCATATCGCAGCAGATTCTCTGCCGGTCCGATATTTATCATACGTTTCCAATATTTCTTTGTTTTTTCTTTCTTCTTTGTATCTACTTCCAGTACTGATACAACAGAATCTGCCGCCTCAGAAGTACTGACCAGATTAGAGGCCAGATATTGCTCTACTTTCTCCAGCACTGCCATGTTATTTTCTGTATTTTCTGAAGCCTCTGTTTTTTTCTGCATTTGTGTGCGATACTCAGCAGGTGTGATCTGATAACTTTCTTTAAACACTTGATTAAATGATGCCAGATTAGAAAATCCATTATCCATCGCAACTTTCAATATTGTTTTATCTGAATATAACAGCTCACTTACTGCATGGTCCAACCGAATATTATTCAGCAATTTCAAAAAGCTCATCCCGAAGTTTTTCTTTATGTATTTAGAAAGATATGCATTCGACAAATATAATCGTTCTGACAGCTCCTGCAATGTAATCGGTTCTCTGTAATTTGTCATGATAAAACTCATAATCTCATTCATACGCTCATCTTGTATTCCACGCAGCGAATCGTATTGCTTCATTCCTTTTTTCACAATAAAATCCGATGTAATCAGATAAATCAACTGGTAATAAATACTATTCTTTAATGCAATTGCCTGTCCTTCTGTCGCCTGATATAAATTAAAAATCTGGCGGATATAATATCTCATTTTTTCATAGCTTTCTGACTTTTCCTCTGCAGAATTACACCAGAAAAACGGCTGCTCGCCACCAAATATTTCTGTCAGCATCGTATAATCAATAAACAGACTTCCGAACAATACTTCATCTTCTGAAACATATTCATGACGCACTTTTGAATTAATCAGTATAAAGTCTTCTGCATTCAAATGATGAGATTCTTCCTCATAATTAATTTGAAGCGAACCATCCAATACGTAAATAATTTCTATATCCTGATGAAAATGCATAACCTGTTCTCGTTTAGTTGAAAAACAGCATCTGACAATATTCTCATATTTCACCTTACGTACCCTCTCTCTAATATGTCTTGGAAACATACAAACAGCAGACAATCTTCTGTCTGCTGTTTGTATGTAAATTTCTTATCTTCTATTATACTATTTTTTTTAATTTTGAAAAGCTATTTTTTACTCAAAAAAATCTTTACATTTCCGTACATTCCTGTCGGCTCCAGTGTTTCATGACTAAAGTCAAATGGCGGTCTCATACCATTTAGCTGCTCTCTTGCCGGTGTTGTTGCAACCTCGATCACAATCTTGTTTATACCTGTTTTCAGATAGTTTGTTATATTCATCTGATACGGCGGACGGATGCATTTTCCTACTTCATTTTCATTTACAATAACCTTCATCACTTCATAAACATGTTCTGCGTACAGATAAGCTTCGGTCGGCATTTCTTCTAGTTCTGCCTCGGATTCATAACGAATGATTCCTGAAAATGTCGGTTCTTTAAATGAAACCGGCTCCAGCGTTTCCATCTGGATTGTTTCCCCGAAATCTGGATAGTCAATTGCTCTTACCTTGCTTACTTTCCATGATGTCAGTCCAATCTGTTTCTCGCAACTATTTCTCTGCTTTGCAAATGACTTGTGTTCTATTCCTGTTTCTTCATCTTTATTTTCAATAAATACTGCTATTTCTCCCGGTTCTAATTCCAATGAAATCTGTACTGCATTTTCATTTTTTAGAATTGCCGGAACATTTTTAATTTTTTGATATTCTTGATTCCAGACATCATAATATATAACATCTTTTGTTGCCGAAAGCATTACATTTCCTGCAAATTTGTCCTCAGCGGATTCATTTAAAAATACAAATAAATTTTTTCCATCCTTTATATAATGGTAAAAGCTCAAATCTTTAAACTCTGTATCTACAATAATATCATATATACCCTTATTTTTTAATGCTGTTGAAATATCGGAAAGTGCAATTACTTTGCAAGCTGAAAGTACAGAAAGATTATCTCCATTTACTGTTCTTTCCGGCAGTTTATCTGTAAATATAACTGGAAATTCTGGATTTTCTTTTACAAACTCCACAAAATCTGCCGCAATTTGCTCCGTATAAGGAACGACCAATGCTTCAAAGCGGATTCCATTTATATATAATACATTGTCTTCCACTTTTCCATTGTAGGCTTTGAGATTTGTTAACATATCTCTGCTCACAATATTGAAATCTATCTGATGCTCTATGAGTTCTCTGCATACCTTCTGCATCGGCATATGATTTCCAGCCCAGTCAGCTTCACCATCGTACAAAACTGCAACGGATGCTACATGTAAACCATTACTTAACAATTTACACATTCTGTCTCCATATTTCATTAATTCTGCAAAATAAGGAAACTGTGGGTTATTTCCTCTTGCATAGAAATGAGGCGGACAATCAATATCCGGGTATTCTGCCATTGAAAATGCATGTGGAACCAGATAATTGATACCTTTTACCAACAGATGATCCAGTAAATATTTCATATCACGGACGCCGAATTTCCATCCGTATGCTCCGAACAGCTCACACATTGTTCTTCCTTTTTTCTTTGGGTCCAATTGACCACATGAAGCTCCCAGTTTTCCCAATGCGTAGTGGAAAAATTCCCCATCAATATCTGTCATTTGTTTACGAGTCTGTGTCGGTGCCCCGTAAATAATCTGACCTCCAATCACATCAATACCTGCCATATCCTGCCCTGCCATTGCCCGGAAATAATGTGCAGCTCCCATACCCAGTCTGCTGTGTGTTCCATTATCCTCAACAACATGTCCGATATATTCTACTCCATGTGCTTTGCACCAATTACCTAACTGTTCACTAAAGTTTTTCTGATATAATTTTGAGACAAAATCCATATAATCAAAGCGAATCTGCAATTGTTTCTCTTTTTCTTCTGTCTCTTCAAATAAATATGGAAGATAGTTTACATACTTCGTACCATATTTTTCTTCCAGCATCTGCTGTAGTTCATCACTCCATGGCAATGGCATCTTTGGCTTTCCTAGTTTTGCATCAAAGCAGACTTCTTTGATATTTCCAAACTGTGGTTCATCTGAAAAGAACCCTGCGATTGTCTTGCCAAATTCCTCTTTATATTGTTTATAATGTGGCTCATATACTGCCTCTATCTGTGTGCTTGCAGATTCTCTGTCGATCACATTGATATAAGTATCATTTCCGCCATCTGTTTTTGTTTTATAAATGACATGCACGCGCCACTGTCCTTTTGGCAATTCGAAATTTACATAATTGCCTTCCACTTTATCTGTCAAATCAATCGTCTCTTCATGGAATAAATGCCCATTAGCACATCGGATTGCAACAACTGCAAGAATTTTATTATTTGCCCGTTCTTCCATATCTACCGGATTTCCGATTTCCCAGTATCCAATTGTCGGACGGAGCATTCTACTTACATCCAATGTCTGATATCCGCCACTTCCAAATACATCTGCAACAGTTGTTGTGATATATGTTTTTTTACGCTCTGGATATTTCTCTGCTATCAAGCCATTTGCATATCCTGTCGGAAAATGTTTATCGTCCAGAATCCATATTTGCATTTTATATTTTTTTGCTTCGGCAATGACGATATCCATATCATGCCACCAGCCTTCTTTGCAAAATTCATCATGTGGACGCGCTTCCACGCAAATTGCTTTAATCCCACACTCATGAATTTTCTCAATCTCTGTTTTCAGAATACTCTCATCTTCACCACGCATCCACAAAAAAGGGAAAATATGATTTTCTTCTACTCGATTACTCATATACTTAAACCTCCTGATTTTTAACTTTGTTTACGTCTTTATCTAGGATGAATTATACTTGAATCTATTTCGAAAAAAATGTATATATTTTCCCTTTCCAATGTAAATTTATGACCTTTTCAGTGTATATTCACGTTAATTCATGTACATTTGCGTCTAAATCTATGTTTCTATATTAACCTGTGATTTCTACGATACATATTCGGTGTCATATCATATTCTTTTTTAAATTTCTTACTAAAATGACTGTAATCAAAACAGCCGACTTCCTGACTAATTTCTGATAATGATTTATCCGTTGTGCTCAACATCTCTGCTGCACATTTCATTTGCAATGAATTTACAAGTACCCCAAAAGTCTTACCTGTATACTTTTTCAGCATCCTGCTCATATAAGACTCACTATAATTAAAAAATTCTGCAACATTTTTCAATGTCACTTTATTATAATTCACAGAAATATATCCTAATACTGCAACAACATTTTCATCTGGCTTTCTATCAAGTGGCTTTGAAACCTGTGCAAGCATTTCATAATTTCGGATAATATGAATGAATAGCTGTCGCACATAAAGCTCCAAACTTTGTCTGTACGCATACCTTTTCTCTGTTATTTCCTGAAACATATGCTCGTATACCAGTTTAATCCATTCATCCTGTCCTGTCGGAAAAATAATATATGGACTGACGCTTTTTCCATATAATATATTTTCAAAAAAATCCGCAAGCAAATGTTTTTCTTTAACCATTGCCAAGAAAGATTCATCCAATTGTTTCTTACTCATCAAAATATTCAGCACAATGCTTTCGTCATCAAGTGCCGTAATCGTATGCATCGATTCTGGTGCAAGAATACATAAATCTCCTTCCTTCATTTCAAATGCCTGGTTTTCCACATAATGCGTACATTTTCCACTATATACATACGCAATCTCTACAAAGGAATGATTATGCAATATCGGATAGGAATAGCGACTATGTCTAACCATATTGATTTCAGCGTTTTCTGTTGTTTTCTCCACATCCACAACTGTAATCCCATGATGATCCTTTGAATATTTCGTATACAGATCTTCCTCTATCTGCAATTGAGGATGCTCTTTCATAAGTTTCTGATAGGTTGCATATTGCATCGGAACTGATAATATTTCTCTATACTGACCTTGGTATAATTTTTTTAAAAATTTTTCCTGCTCTGTTAATTCTTTGAAATCCATCTGTTTATCTCCTGCAATTATGTTTACCTTCCTTCATATTTCCTTTTTCTTCTTCCTCTATGCATCATCCCTTGTCAGTTTTCGAATCCAATTTCCATAATGAGATTCTAAAAATGCCGGGACACATTTGAAAATCTGATCTGCATTCAAACAGCATACAACAACCGCCGGTGATGCCTTTACAACAAAAGCCATGAAAAGAGATAATGGAATAACAATTCCCCATATGCTGATCAAATCCATTTTAACAACAAACATCGTATTGCCACCGCCTCTAATGATTCCATTATTAGTTGGCATCTGGTAAGACATTCCTACATAAACAACGCTTAATATAATTAGAAATGTATTTGTCATCATCATTGTCTCCTGCTTCAAATCATACAGGGACAAGAATGGAACTCGAAGGAAGAATAACGCAATTCCGGAACATACACCAATGACAATAAACAATCTCTGTAATCTTTTCGCATAGCTTTTTACCTGTTCAATGTCTCCCACTCCGATTGCTTTTCCTATAATAATTGATGCCGTTGATGCCGCTCCGACCGCTGTGGACTTCATCAACAAGAACAAGGTCGATGCAGCACTGTTTGCTGCGATTGCTGTCGCCGTCATATGACCGAGAATTGCTGTCTGTAAGGCAGTATTCACTCCCCACAATCCTTGTGTAAATACCATTGGAGCGGTAATTTTCGTATAGTCTTTTGCTAACTGCTTATCCAGTGAAAAATAATCCGATAATCTTATCTGTAATTTCTTATCTTTCTTCTTGATATAGAAAATTAGTACAATGATTTCCATAATTCGTGCAGTCAAAGTACCGATTGCTGCTCCGACAATTCCAAGCTCCGGTGCCCCAAAATGCCCGAAAATCAATACATAGTTGATTCCGCAATTTACAAAGAATGTCATCACAGATAACTGAAATGCTATCTTCACTGTCTCGACACTTCTCATTGTTGCCAGCAGTATCTGCGTAATTGCAAAAAACAAATATGTAAATCGAATTACGTTTAAATAACTCACTCCTGCTTCAATAATCGGTCCATCTGTTGTAAATATACCAACTGCCTGATATGGGAAGAAACTCACCAGCCCAAACAATACAACTGCAATAAAAATTGCTGCATACATCGCTATAGCTGCAATCTTCTTCATCGGTCCGGTCTGCTTCTTCCCCCAATACTGACTACAGAAAATAACCAAACCATCTCCCAAAGCTAATAAGAGCTGCTGATAAACAAATTGTATCTGATTTACTGCTGCCGCCCCTGATAATGCGGTTTCACTGTATGCTCCAAGCATTACGTTGTCCGCCAGATTGACGCTGATTGTAATGATATTCTGTAATACCAGTGCCACATATATGTTGAAAAAATTTTTATAAAAACCTTTTTGCTGATTCAAAATTATCCCTTCATTCCTTTTTGTTCTTTATATCTCTTTTTACACTATTCCAATCACAGATTCCTGCCAATAAACGCCCTCGCATTTTCAAAAAACACTTTCTCGGTCAGTTTCTCTCCAAATCCATGTTCCAACATTGCCTTTCTCAAAACAGGCATCGACTGCACCCCTTGTATACCATCCGGGAATTCTCCGCTGCATCCGTCAAAATCTCCGCCTAACACAAGTACATCTTCGCCACCCAGATTCAGCACAGCATCCATATGTCTTATAATCGCTTCGACATCTTCTGTTCCACCGACAAAATTCCGATAGTAATTCATTCCGATTAATCCCTTTCTTCGAATCAATTCCTGAATCTGTTCTTTCTTTAGATTTCTCGGATGATTACACAATGCTCGTACATTAGAATGCGATGCTATAATTGGTTTGTCCGTCATCTGGAATAAATCTTCTACCCCTCTATCTGATAAATGTGAAATATCCAGAACAATTCCTTGTTGTAGCAAAAATTTTACGATATCCCGTCCTCTATCCGTCAATCCTTGTTCCTGATTCATAGCCGCACCGCAGGCATATTCATTTTCATAATTCCATGATAATAGAACAAATAAGAAACCAAGTTCACGAATCCGTTCTATGTCTTTCCCCATGATCGATACATCTTCAACTGATAAAAATGCGGCAGCTTTTCCATTCTGGTGCGCATCTTCCATTTCCTTTGCCGATGTGCACAACCGAATTTTATTTTCTGCTTTTTGCAATAATTCTATTGCTTTCTCATAGCTCTTACGAAAAACACTGCTTTCCGTTCCGGGCAAAATCTCTTTTCTATTCTTCCAGATTGCAAAAATCTGCGTGTACGTATCTGCAAATTTTTCTATACGCTGTAAATCTATATCGCAAGTATTTTTTTCCAGACTTTCTCCTTCTTTGATAACCTGTGTCAATGTATCTGCATGACAATCAAAATATTTCATCTTATACTCTCCATTCTAATATATGAAAAAGGCAGACACATCCTGATGCCTGCCTCATTTTCTCACATTTCTTTTTTGATGACTCACAATATGCTGTGTCTGTCAACCTCTGTTCTTACAGAATTCCAAACTCCTGCATTGCTTTCTTCAACTGTTCTTTGTGCTGTGGCTCCAGTTCTGTCAACGGTGCTCTAAGTGGTCCGCATTCTTTACCAAGCATATTCATAGCGGCTTTTACCGGAATCGGATTCACTTCACAGAATAATGCATCACACAGCGGAAGTGCCTTTAACTGCATCTGGCATGCTTCTGTTGTACTTCCTGATAAATATTTGTAAACCATATCATGAACATATGTCGGTGCCACATTTGACAATACTGAGATTACACCGATTCCTCCTAATGAAAGAAGTGGCACAACCTGATCGTCATTTCCCGAATATAAATCTACATTACCATCACATAAATGCATAATCTGTGCTACATTACCGATATCTCCGGATGCCTCTTTAATTCCGACAATATTCTCTACATTCTTTACGAGATGCGCAACTGTTGCCGGCTGGATTGAACAACCTGTACGGCTTGGTACATTGTAGAGAATAATTGGAGCTTTCGCTTCCTGTGCAATAGTTGTATAATGTGCGATCAGTCCATTCTGTGTTGCCTTATTATAATATGGTGTTACTAAAAGAAGTCCGTCAGCACCTGCTTCTGCTGCTTCTTTAGATAACTGAACTGCTGTTGCTGTACAATTAGAACCTGTTCCTGCGATAACCGGAATTCTGTGGTTTACTCTCTCAATTGCAAATTTAATCACATCAAGATGTTCCTGCTCTGTCATAGTAGCAGACTCTCCTGTAGTTCCACAAATAATGATGGAATCTGTCTCGTTAGCAATCTGCTCTTCCAGAATCTCGTCTAATTTATCATAGTTAACTTCATAATTATCCTTCATCGGTGTAATAAGTGCTACACCTGCGCCTTTAAAAATTGCCACTTCTTTGTCCTCCTAAATCTTCAACATTGTTGTTACCCTGACGGATTACCTTATATTACTTTGCACACCACTTATATATGCATCGCAACATAAAAAGAAACGGCAAGATGCGCCGTTCTAAAATATACATATTGTATATATCAGATAGCTCCCCATCCTGCGATGACAGTCGTGTCGTTCTTCACGCCACGCCCAAGTGATATAGCTCCAGGTTATTCCATATCCTTTCGGCATCTTCTCCTTTTTGATGACTTCTTCTGTCCCTGTCCATCCGACATCATACTCATAAAAAATGCAACCTCTATCTACGTTTCCTAATTAACAATAAAAGTGTAACACTGCCGCCATTTCTTGTCAAGGAAACGACGGCATATATTCATTTTCATTTTTCTTTTTTTACTGAATTCTTATTATTTTCCTTGATTCCAATAACGCTGTTTCTGTTTGTCATCTAAACTGTTGACAAAACGTTTTTTATACACAAGGAAATCTTCCAGATCCATCAAAATATGATAAAGCATCGCCTGACTTTCAAACTCTTCTCTGGTAGTCGGAAGCTTATCTTCCTTAATATGTTGAAAAATTTCTTTTAATTTGTCCATCTGCGCTGTCGGCTCATTTCGCTCTGTCACATAATCCATCATATTTAATACATATTCTGAAATAATGAGTGCCTGCTGAGGCATCTTTCGGATTCTCTTCATCTCATAATGCAAGTCATGTATGGTATTACATTGTTTCATCCGCATCTCAAAATAATTAATATAATATTCCGGATGTGACTGAAATGTATTGTCCTGATATTCATAAGCATCATCAATAAATATACGAATCTGTGATTCTAATTCACGTATTGCCGCCCAAATATCATACTGCATTTCTTTATCTGCCAGATAAGCTGCAATTGCTCCCAGTATCATCTGCATACGATTCTCTGTGTAGCGCATGTTTCGCACAAGGTCTTTACGTTGTCCTGCATAGTCATAGAACAGATTTAATACTACCGCTACTGTAATTCCTATTAGAACTAACAGAAATTCATTAAATACAAAACTTGCTTCAAAATCTCGCTTTGCCATGAAATGCATACCTATCACTGCATTTACCGATATCGTAGCCCTCCATCCAAATTCTTCAGAGACAATTACGATTAAAAATATATAAATACCATAGGCCAGCCATTCTGATTGAATCTGGGTAAATACAATCCATGCCAGTACTGATGATACTAAAAACGTCACCAGACGAAACCAGGATAGTTTTACTGTTTCCCATTTTGTTGTAACCAATGTCAGCAAAGCAATACTTCCCGCTGAGATTGCATATTCTAAATTTAATACTTCTGCAACATAAATTGCAGCACTGCTTCCTACTGCAATCTTGATTGCCTGCAGCACTCGTTTTTTCTGCTGTTTCTTTTTCATCAATTTTTTCAATTATATTATCCCCGTTTATTACCTCCCCAAATCTTTGCCCTGCATCTATCTTATCTTGTATTTTTTTACTTTGTCAATTCTTCCTTTTGTAATTTGCACAAAATCGGAATTTTTCACAATTCTTTTTATTTATTATTGGTTGCTTTTCATAGAAATCAGAAGTGTACAGTAACTAGGAATTTTCTTTTTACATAAAAGGATTCAACTGACTCCTTGCTGTTTTCGTCATCCTATTATATACTAATATGGTGGTTTTATCAGATGCACATTACTTTCAAAACAATTTAGAATAACATCTGATTTACAACTTGAGATAGACTGAAAAGAAGGAGGAAAAGTCATGAAATTCATATATCCAGCTGTTTTTCATCAGACAGAATCCGGCGGTTATAAAGCATATTTCCCAGATTTGGAATGTTGTACTGCAGAAGGTGATACGCTCTTTGATGTACTTGATAATGCTAATGCAGCAGCAAGAGACTGGCTTACAGTAGAACTTGAAGAAGAAAATGTTCAACTCCCACCTGTATCTGATGAGAGCGATATTACTCTGAAAGAGAATGAATTTGTTCGTAATATTTTAGTAAATATCCGATTCTATGAAGGATGGGACGAATAAGATATCCGTCACACGGCATAACAAAAGAGCATGTTTCGATTATTTTAAATAGCGCAATGCTATTTTCCCAATCGAGACATGCTCTTTTTAATTATTTATCTCTTTAATTTTTACAATCCGATTTCCCCGTTTCGACTGCCATTCCATCAAATACACCTTATACCTAAGTGAATCTCTTGATGTTATAAATGGTTCTTCTCGTACTATATCAGCCTTGATTCCCTGTTCCTTTAGTTTTCTCTGTTCTTGTTTTGCACGTTCTAAAAGAATTTTGTGTTCTTTTTCTTCTTTCTCATCAAATCTTCTCTCTGGATAATCTGACGCAGCTTTTGTCAATTCTTCTGTTAAAAGATCAACCACTTCAGCGTGTACATTTTTATGGAGCATATCCGCTATCCACCACGTTACCCACCGCCAAGAATGTTTCTTATAAAATGACAGAATACGTTGCAGTGATTTATCTTCTGTCTGCTTTGCAAATTCCATCATCACGCGGATTGCATTTTCTGATGGCATCCATGGATTTTCTTTTGGTACAATATACTTCTCTGGTACTGCAGGATAACAGCAATAATTTAATGGTGGAAACTCTGCAAGATGGGCTAATTTTAATTCTGCCGCATTACAGTACACTTCTCCCAGATAATCGCGTTTGTCTCTTAAAATCGCAAGTCTGTATTCTAGCTGACGAAGGTATTCATATCCTTCTACCCAGAAATGACCAACCTTTCCATAATCATACAAATGTGTCTCTAAAACAATATCTGCAAAGAACAAAGTACATACGGTGTCACCTTGATAAACCACCAATACAAATTCTTCCTTCTCTGTGTCGGGATTCTGATGTATTGAAAGTGACGCCTCTACATCTCCTTC
The DNA here is from genome assembly GCF_022487435.1 of Mediterraneibacter sp. NSJ-151. NCBI lineage: Bacteria > Bacillati > Bacillota > Clostridia > Lachnospirales > Lachnospiraceae > Mediterraneibacter > Mediterraneibacter sp. NSJ-151. The sequence goes on from NZ_JAKVPP010000007.1 coordinate 166,113, forward strand.
GTACTCTTTCTGATACACTCCTGTTATTCTTGCTTGTTCAAATACCAGAAAGCTCTCCACCGCGTCATTCATTAAATAAACTGCCTTTAATTTTCCATCTATTACCTGAGCGGACATTAATTCAAATTGCCCTTGTTCTAATAATTCTTCCAATTTAAGAATTGTATCGGAGATTTCAAATTTATTATTCCCGGTAAACATTTTGTAATCCTCCTATTTATATGTTATGATATAAATGCGTCTCTTTTAGGTAGATTGGTCGATAGTTTTTTGACAACTCTATTTTACCATAAATCTAAAGGAGATATTTTATTAAATTATCTGTTATACTTTAGTAAAAAATGAAGGAGGTAAAGATGGAAGAACTTGAACTTATCTGTTTTCAGCTTATTACTTTTGCAGGCGAAGCAAAAAGTGCTTATATGAATGCAATTCAAAGGGCTAAGCTGGGATATTATGAAGAAGCCGAAAATCTGATTCAAGAAGGAAATGAAGCATTTTTAAATGCACATAAGGTTCATGCAGAACTGATTCAAAAAGAGGCATCTGAAGAAGAAAACATAATACCTAATATTTTGTTAATTCATGCAGAAGACCAGTTAATGGGAACTGAAACATGTAAAATTATGGTTAACGAGCTGATTGAAGCATACAAACGTATTGACGCATTAGAGAAAAAAAATAAATGACTATGCAATCTAGCTCATTTTCGTTTGGAAATCCAAACTCCAATTCACCGGATTGCATAGTCACCTTGCCATTTGTATTTTAAGCAGCAACTGCTTGTTTCTTCCCGATTCGTGCCAGCAGCTGATTACAAGCCACTGTATATACCGCACCGAATACATTTGCACCAATACGAAGTGCTACGGCAGCAGGCATTCCGAACATTCCTGCTGCAATAGACAGTGCTCCAAATGTGTTAAATACGGTCTGCCATGCATATCCTGCTGAGTAGCCGACTCCAATCCCGCCTATCACTCCGATATACGGATACATAGATTCTGGCAATACAAGATATAACACGATAAAAATCAAGCTTCCTACTATATTATATATACCTCTTAATTTTGCGCGTTCTTTTGCATCTTCCGTAAATGGCATGCACACTGACATACATGCAATTCCTGCCCACATTGCTCTTGGCAAGCCAAGAAGTGTCATAATCAACATTGCTGATGATACAATCAGTGTCAGTCGGATATACCATCTGCTTCTTGCTGAGAAACGATCAAATTCACGAAACAGATCCAGAAACGTTCTGCGATATGGTCTGTTTTTCTGGTTTTTGTAAAATATTGCCATACAGCCTATCATTCCGACAACTAATCCAATCACACGAAGTTTGTACGACTGTCCGCTTACATCATATCCAAACAATAATAAATATCCCAATACAAAGGTTGAATGATTTGACATGATCACATTATGGCATCCCAAAATCATTAATAATAGAATACAAATTATATTTACACCAAACGCTATAAATGGCGGCAACATATTTGCTAATCTTGGTCCTATCATTAATATCGCAAAAATGCCTCCGATACTGAGAATGCCATGACTTGTCCGGATTCCGAAATCTGCCTGGCGAAGGACAAGTACTGCCAGTAATATGGTTACTCCCGCCACACTGTTATCCGAACCGAATATCTGGCTGAATATTGTTACAAATGCAAAACAAAATGCCATTACAAGATATACTTTAAAGTTGTAGATTAGTATGTGACGACGTTTTTCTTTTTTGTCTTGTGTGTTTTTGATTAATTGTTTTGAGCCTACAGAGCTTAACTGTAATTCCTGATAAAATGTCATGAGGTACCCTTCCTTTCACTTTTTTATGTTAACTGCATCGTCTTTTGTGAATGCAATTATTTTTGATATAGCGAAGAGGTACTATACACGAAAAATGCCTTTTAGTCAAGACATTTTTTTGAAACCTTTAAACATACAAAATATCTATACAGCTTTGCTCATCAACAATCGATCCGTTCACCTTCATTTGCATCTTCCATCGTAATCTCTGCCATAACTATTTCCTCTGCAAAGGTAAATCTTAGCACTGCTTGTGACCAGTTCAAACTGATTTTTGCCTTTTTCTGCTTTTCTTCTCCGGCTTTTTGGATTATGTCTATTAGTTCATCTAAGACTTCTTTTGTTAAATATCCGCCACGCCAGTGCATCGTAAATATTTTTCCTTTTTTTGCAGTCTGTAATGCTCTTTTATATACATCTTCTTTTTTTGTAAAAGAAAGTTTCTTTTCTTTATAATAGAAATGTTCTCCGTCTTCACATTTTGGTACAGATACGAGAACTGGTTCATGATCACGAAAAATCTGTTTATCACTTAGGTTGAAATAATCGTATCGAATTTCGGAACCAAAAGTTTCTTCTTTTCCCAGCGTATTGTCAAAGGTTGCATCAAGATGATAGTATTTCCCATTGATTTTCACAATATTCCAGGTATGACGATATTTAATTCCTTTTTCAGGATTATTTCCACAAATTGCAATAATACACCAGACACCTAATGCATCACACAACACTTTTACCGCTTTTGCAATACCTTCGCAAACTCCGACTCCTTGACCTAATGGTCCGATGATTTCATGGGAATATGATTTTTTTAATTTATCGTATCGTACATTTTCAAAGATAAAATCATGCACATACTTTTCTTTTTCCCATTCGGAATCGTTTGCAGCCGGTTTTGATAGTTTTTCTACACGAGCTTTCATTGCTTTTTGATGTTCTTTGATCTTGTTTTTATCAAATAAATATTCCGGGATAAAAATTAAATTGGAAGAATCTATATAATGTTTGTATTTGAATCCACTTGTCCAGAATATTTCCGGATGATCGAGGCGAAGTTGGAAGAATACATCGTATAATTCGTTTCCTTCCAGATAAGGTATTTTAATTTCATCTGCCAATTCATTCAGCCCCTGCATAAGGGAATGATATACGATTTGTTTTTGCTTATTCATCTTGCTGTAATAGTATAGTTCCATGCTTCTATTCCTTGTTTTTTTATACTCTTTTTAAATGATTTTTTTCTTTTTAAAGAAATGCAGACTGACTACAACAACTACAACGCTTAATACGCACACGCTGTAGTATCCGCTTTTCAGTCCGGGCATATCGTAAAAGTTCATTCCAAACCATCCTGTAATGAGGGTCAATGGAAAGAATATTGTTGATATCACTGTTAAGAACTGCATATTATTATTCTGTCTTGCTGCAATCTGTGACTGATAAGCTTCTTTTACCTGTTGTGCATATTCCAGTAAATGCTGTGTCTTACTCATCAGGCGGTCGGCACGGTCTGTCAATGTACCGAAATATTTTAAATGACGTTCAAGGAAAATGCCATTTTCATTTTCTTCAAGCTCTTTTCCTAAGTCCATGATCTCATCGTAATAGCTTCTTAAATTTAAAAGTTCTCTGCGGATTGGCATCATTTCATTTTCAAAGCTTTCTACTTCATCGCGGGTCACTTCTTCCTCCATCTGTAGGAGACGGCGTTCATATGCAATCAGTATTTCCAGATCTCTGCTCATAAACTCTGCAAAAAAATTATAAATAAAACGTTCTTTTGTATCTGCCTGTCTTGCTTTTTTCTTTTGGATCCGCTGTATCAATTTATATGCAAATGCATCATCGTCTACAATTACAACATTAAGCTGATTAACAAAAAAATACATTCTATATTTGTTTCCCAACACATCCAGAAGTTTTGGTATACACAAGGTTCCTACCATACATTCATGTTGGTTTTCTACTTTACAGAAACCAATCTTAGCAAGCTTGATTTCATTATCATATACAATCCCTGCTTTTTTCAGGGTTTCTTCTGCATGTACAGAATCTGTCAGAAAAACCGCAGCCGGTCTTTCTTTTTCCCAGGTTTCATTTTCAATGGGAACTAAACGTTCTCCTATTTTATAAATCACCGGAGTCACCTTCTCTCTTGTTTTTACCAGAACAAAGAATGTGCCTTGCCACATTCTTGTGCCTGCGGCGGTCGCTCGCGACACCTACATTATACGCCGCAGTGTGCATCCTTAGCGGAGCGTTTTTATATTAGGAAAGCACTTTCCTAATATGAAATATTATCTCATACTTTGCCTGTTTTGGGAAGTCAATTAGAAAAGACAGCCAACTTGACTGTCTTCTCCAAAATGTATTTCTATAAAGAATGGTGAACAATAACTATTATGCTTCCCATTTTTTGTAGATTCCTTCTAATGCATCTACAACTCCGTCAATTCCCATAAGACTTGAATTGAACATCATTTGATGTGCTTCTATGCTTCCCCATTCACGATCTGTGTGTTCTTCATAGTATGATTTTCTTGTGCGGTCTACACGTTTGATTTTTTCCCATGCTTTTTTCTCATTCAAATCATACAGTTTCATGATTCTTCGGATACGATCTTCTTTATATGCGTAGATAAATGTATTTATGCAATTTGAGTAATCACCTAATATGTAATCTGCACATCGTCCCACAAATATACACGGACTTTGTTCTGCGAGTTTTTCGATTAATTTGGACTGCATCTCAAATATCTGTTCTGATAATGGCTGTTCATATTCTGTCCCGTTCATAAAGAGTATATATGCTCCTGAGCCTGTGCCGGATACTGCGGAAGCCATGTATCTTCCAAGAATTGTTTCATCTACTTCCTGGGCTTTTTGGGGATCAATCTTCAGTTCTTGTGCCGCCATACGGATTAGGTTGTAATCATAAAGTGGAATTCCAAGTCGTTCTGATAATCGATTCCCGATTTCATGTCCGCCACTTCCAAATTGTCTGCCGATTGTAATGATTGTGTTGTTTGTCATAATTGTCACTCCCATCTGCTCGTATTATTGTATTTCACATTTTAAATACACGTTGATTATATACAGATATTATAACGTAATTCCATTGTTTTTTCTATCAATTTTCACATTATTTCTATTTCAAATTTCATCAGCACTTCTATTTTGACTTATTTCATCTCACTTGCTTTCATCACTGCACTATCTCCAAATTTTTTTCTGATTTCTTCCATTGCTTTATTAAGCTTCTGATGTTTTTCATCTGGTTTTTCCGGTATTTTGATATCGAATATAGATAGTTGCTCTGGTTCCGACGCATCGACCAGTTTTGCTGTCCTGATTCCAAGAAGCCGCACGGGCTCTCCGTTCCATGATTCTAAAAATAACTGACAGGCAGCATCATATATTTCTTCTTCTTTGTCTGTCGGTTTTGAAAGCTGTTTTTGATGCGACATTGTTTGAAAGTTGTGATATTTTACTTCCATACTGACCATCATTGCTTTCTGTCCGGCTTTTTTTAACCTGCCTCCAACACTTTGTGCAAGGCTTTTGAATACTTTTTGAACTTCTTCATAAGTTGCCGCATCTTCTGAAAGCGTCGTTGAATTTCCGATTCCTTTTGCCTCTGATGGTTTTGATTGTACTTGCGAATCATCAATTCCATTTGCGAAGTTCCATAACATACGGCCATGACTTTTTAAATGAAGTTCAATCAATGCCGGATCTGCTTTTGCCAAATCTCCAATCGTATTGATTTCCAGTTTTTTCATTGTATCCACGCTTGATTTTCCTGCCATAAACAATTCATTTATCGGCAAAGGCCACATTTTCACTGGAACTTCTTCTGGAAATAATGTATGTACTTTATCAGGCTTTTCGAAATCGGATGCCATCTTTGCCAGAAGTTTATTTGAGGAAATACCAATGTTTACGGTGAAACCAAATTTATTTTTTACTCCATCTTTTATTTCACATGCTGCTGCCACCGGCGATGCAAATTTATCTGCGATTTTCGTAAAGTCCATATAACATTCATCCACACTGACCTGCTCGATTCCTGTTGTGTATGTCCTAAGATAATCCATCAACTGACGGCTTTTTTCCCGATACATCTTGTGATTTGGGGCTGCTGTTACGAGATTTGGACACTTACGAAAGGCATTCGCCACCGGTTCCCCTGTACGAATGCCATATTTTTTTGCAGAAATGGACTTGGCAAGTACAATTCCGTGACGGGATTTTTGATCACCGCCGATAATCGCAGGTATTGTACGCAAGTCTACTTCTGCTCCATTTTTCAATTGTTCTACTGCTGTCCAACTCAAGTATGCTGAATTTACATCAATATGAAATATGATCGTCGCCATGCCTTCCTCCCAGTGTTTTGATAAGGCTATCATTACACACTTTTATATAGCCGTCAAGGTTGGCATAGCGTCTTTCTAGTTATCTACACCCATTATTTTTCCAATAAGAATATCTCTCCCATTTGTCTCTCCAGATGTACAGGTGCTAAGCACAAGCAAGTGTTCGAAAGCTGTCACCTCACATTTTCTTTTTTGTATCGCATATTGATCAATATACTCCAACAATGCTGTTTTTTCGTCTTCCTCTTTCACCTGCGGATTATAAATTGTATAATCATAAGCATCCGTTTCAAGAAATGCGAAGAATTCTACTTTTTTGTATTTTCCTTCATAATACAGCTTTCCCCAGCGGTGATTTTGAAAATATTTTTTCCCCGAGAAATATTCCAGCTCTCCAAACATTTTTTCTTTTGCCATATGATGTCCATATATAATGTTATTAAAATCCGAAAAATCCGGATGGTTTCGGCAGTCTAAAAAGAGACTCCCCGACAATGAAGCATTTCCTTTTGCATCCGTATTTACATACTTTGAATTATCGTTCCCTTGTGTCAACGGGTAATTGATATTCGTGTCCTCAACCTCCAGCCAGCCAATCACTTCCGGATTCATTTTTACAAGTTCTTCAAACGACTCCTGTTTTTTCGGATTATAAACAGAATAGCTTGTGGCAGATGCATTTTCATAAATCTGCTGTGTGTCCCACCACGTATAGCAGGCATAAAGGAGCAAAAGTAATCCAATCACACCCGCTATGCAATTTAATATTTTATCTACAATCTCAAATACATAATTTTCCAACTGCATTCATCTTTACATTTTATTTATTTTTCTTTTTTTAATCTTTTTACAAATGTTCCCATTGCCAGAAGCACTGCTGCAGCTCCGATCAGAATTGTAAATGGCAGGTTTTCAAGGATAACACCTGTGATTGGAACATCATCAAAAGTGTTTGTAAAGTCTGCGCTATTATTTCCTTCTCCAACAAGATTTGTTGCACCCGCTTCTGCTGATGACAAGCTCTGTCCTTTGACTGCCTTTACATCTACCGTTTTGACTCCATTTTCAACTACTTCTACAGAAGGTGTATAATATGCTGTTCCTGTTTCTGTTACGGCATAGCGTGTTCCGGCCGGAATGTTTGTGAATACAATTTTTTCTCCGTCATGAAGTTCAAATGTCTTTGCTTCTCCTGCCTTGAATTCTATTTTTTCATTTCCAATCATTCCTTCATAAGTATCATCCGTTGCTGTACCTGATTTTGTAAATGTTAATGTAAATGCAAAATCTTTTGTTCGGTCTGCATTCTTTCCTGCTGTTGTTTTTGAAATGGTAAGTGAAGCGTCATTTTTAATATAAATGTTTTCGAAACTCATTTCACTCACTTTGTCCCCTGCCATGTTTGAAGCTGTAATTTTTTCAACTTCCGTTCCGCCATTCTCTGTATTAATGACATATACATGCATCGTGTATGCCTCTGTGGAATATGTCATAACTTCGCCGGAAGCGGTATTATAGGTGTCTGCTGTTTCCTGCACATGATACTGATACTCACCTGCATGTGGAAATTCGCCAAATGTAATCCTGCCTGCTTTGTTGATTTTGTAAACTCCTTCTGACAAGTCACCTTTTAAATCTTCTGCACTATAACTTACACTCTCGATTTCTGCCTCTGGTGCGTCTTCAGTAATTTTGTCGGCTGTAAAATGAAATGTTGCTCTTGGAATTGTAATACCTTCGGCAAGTTTTAATTCTTTTGTAATCTGTGCTACTGTTTCCGGCACATTGCTCGCATCACCTGCAACATCATTTACCGAAGGCTGATTTTTCGAGCCATTAACAGCGTCATTTCCTATAAATAGATTTGTATCTGCTGCCAATGCGGTTGCTCCCATGCAGATTGTCATTGTAGCCACAGTGCATCCTACCATTGATTTCCAATTGTTCTTTTTCATAGTCTTTTACTCCTTTTGACTTACTTACATTTTTTATAATCTGTTTCGCCGAATTAATGTGACGACTTTTCCTAACGTGTCTTTTTTATTTACTGCCCCGTAAATGCGGCTGTCTGTTGCATGTTCTCTCGCATCTTTTAAGAGAAATATTTCTCCTTTTTTTAAGGTGACCGGAAATGATATTCCTTCGGCATATCGTTCTGTTTTTTCCGGGATGTCAGATTCTTGAACATACATCCCATTGATTTTTAACCCTTCGCCATCTATATCTACAATGTCCCCTTCCACCGCTACGACTCTTCCTACTTGCTTTTTTCCATCTTGTACGATTGCCACCAGATCGTGAAATACATAATTTTTATTCAACTGATAGCTTACAATCAAATCCCCTTGCCGTATGGCCGGCTTCATTTCCTCATCATTATTTTGAAAAATGGAAAAGCAGACGCCAAATAACAGCCACAATATTAAAATCAGTACGCCAGCTTTTGTAATCAGAAATATTATTTTTCTTTTCAATTACTTATCCTGCTTTTTATCTTTTTTCCCATAAAACAATTTTGAAATTGCAGCCAATACAAATAGTGCCACTGTTGCAAGAAGGATTCCTGGTATCATATTTGTGCCAAATGTGACTACATTTGTCAGTGGAATATTTTCTTTTTCATTTGTAACATTAATCCTCACATCTTCATTTAATATTCCATCTACTGATTTTTTATGGATTCCATTGAAACCGACCCGGTACCCTTCTGCATCGTTTACTTTTTCTGTTATGTTATAAGATGTTCCAAGTGAAAGCTGCTGAAGCTCTATCCCTTGTCCATGAGATAACCAGATTTCTGCAACGCCTTGCTCAAATGTTAATGTTCCGTCTTTTGGAGCCGTGACATTTTTTACATCATCTAAAATGAATCCTCGATAAGAATATGTTCCGTTGATTGGATTTCCTGACGCATCTTTCAATATAATCCGGAATGGGAATTTTTTTGTAATATCCCCCATTTCACCGGTCACTTTTTTGCTGATAGAAAGACTAGGCAGCTTCGTGTTTGTCACTGTAAATCCTCTTGTCGGATCACCGGACACTGCACTGACAAATCCCTCTAAAGCCTGTTCCTTAATCTGATACTGATGATGCTTTGCCACATGTTGAAAATCTGCTCTCCACTGATTGTCTGCATTCAATGTCAACGTTTTGTATGGTGCAAGCTTTCCATCCTGATACAATTCAACTTTTACCGGAACTTGTTCACTCTTTGCTGTGTTTTTCCACTCTTTATTCACCGGAATGGTCAGAGAATTCACCTGGAGTACCGGTTTTTCCACATAATCCACTGTCTCAGCTTGTGCCTCCCCTGTTCCATAAACATATGTCAAGGTTGCTCCAGCGTTTGTGTAAAATCCAGCTTTACTTGAGCTTGTATCATTATCCCATGCATCACTGTTCATACTCCCCACAACTCCACCATAACTGTCTTCATTTGCCGCATATTCATCATATGCCTTTGCTGTAGGTTTGACATTGAAGCTGACAGCGTAAGTCACATCTTTCTGTAATTTGTAATCTGTTGGAAATGTTGCTGTTACTGTGCGTGTCCCTTCATTGTATGTTACCTGAATATCAACGCCGGATAAATCTACCTCACTTCCATCACTTGCTGTTGCTTTTATTGTCGGATTAAGATGTGCTGCGTTTTCCAGTTCTGCATAATCACTCAATGTATCAGTAAGCACTACATTTCTACAAGTGTATTCCGTCAGATTACCCGTAATCTGTTTAAATGCCTCCGCTAATTTATCTGCGTCCGTTGCGGAATAATATTTTTTAGTAGAAGTTGTATTTACTTTTGTCGCCAGCGTACTCAAAAATGTGCTGTCTGCACTGTTAGAAAATCCGATGGTATAAAATTGATCCAATCCTTTCATCGCAGCTGCTTCATTGTAAGCCGCATTTGCATTATAATTATAAGGATCTGTGTTTCCGTTTCCTATCGTATAACCATCGTTGTTATATCTGTACGTTGGAAGTCCGTCCGATAGAAAAATTACAATCTTACGTGCACTGCTATCTGCCTTTGCCAAAGCCTCCTTCGCGGTACGCAAGCCAGCCTGACAGTTTGTTCCAGATTTTTCTTCATTTACACGAATTCCATTTACAATCTGATCTACTTCTGACTTTGTTGTCGCCCATGCTCCATTTACCCAGGTTGCATCATCCCATGGTGAGTTATACCGATAATCCTTTAACCCGTAATACGTTACAACTGTCATTCTCGCATCGATTTGATCATTGTTGAAAATGGAATCACTCAAGCCGCCTTTTTCTGTAACTACATCCTGCAGAGCCTTTAATCTTGACTTTTCTCCCATCGGCTCATTCATACTGCCAGATGTATCAACAATAAGAACAACATCGATTTTCGGTTTGTTCAATGTTGAATCATATTTTCCTGTTACATCCAAGGTCAGCGTGTAAGAATCTTCTCCATTGTACTTGATATACTTACGATGCGCCGGTGCCGTATTCTCGTCAGACGATAATACAAGTGCAGATGGCTTGGCCGTGGTGGTATCAAGCTCTGCATCTTGTGGTGTATCTGTGTTTGTTGTTATAGCAATATCCGGAATTGTCGTTGCATCTGTTTGCGTGGTGGTATCTGATGTGGTTACATCTTCTATTTCAGCTTCTGTTGTGTCTGTATCTGGTATGGTTATATCTTCTGTTAAGTTGGTATCTGTGCTTGTCGTTATCTCTTCTGTTTGCTTTACGTCTGATGTTACGTCTGCTGCTTCTTCAATTGCATTTGCGTCTGGTGTTACATCTACTGCTTCTTCAATTGTGTTTTCTTCGACATTAAAATCAGATTGTTCAGCTGCATTAGATACACTTGTCCAGATTCCTAAAATCATTGTCAGGACAAGTGCATATGCAAGAATTTTCTTCAATATCAAATGTCGTTTTCCTTCTCCTCGCATATTTCTCCCTCCTTCATCACAGTTTGATTGGATTTAAAATCCATAATTCAAGTCGAACGTGCTTTGACACATTCTATTAACAGTCCTTGCATAAATCTATGACCGAACTGTTACTATCTTTTATATGCTTGTCCGAAGGGATGTATGTAACATTTTAAGACAAAAATTTTGCGGTTTTTCGTGGATTTTTGACATAATATTGAGTTGGTGACATAGAGGGTGCTGGTCACAGTAGCAAAATTATGATTATACAATTAGAGAAAATGTGATAATATATGATTATGTAGGTAATTATATTTCTATGAATTTTGAATGCAGTTACGTAAAGACAAATTTGCTGTTACTCACCACCTGAAAGAGGTGGGAGTCTTCTCGACTGAGATAATAAGATGAAGGGAGCGGTAAGATGAAACAATTGCAAAAACAACGGAAAAAGATAATGACTTTTTTGCTGACATTTGGGATAGTCTTCGGATTATTAGGAGCAATGCCGGTACATGCACAGGATGAGAATGCATCCGAAAGTACAACATTTGATGTAAAAATCGTACATACCAATGATATTCATGCACGAGTAGAAGATGATGATTACAATCAAGTGATTGGAATGGAACGACTAAGCACAATTGCACAGACATTTACGGCAGGCGCCGACGGTTCATTGATGCTTGATTCCGGAGATATTTTTCACGGACAGCCGATTGCAACACTGGTACAGGGAGAATCGGTAGCTAAACTGATGAAAGCTTGTGGGTATGATGCAATGACCGCCGGAAATCATGATTGGAGCTACGGCAAAGATCGTTTGAAAGAGCTTGGAGGAATTGCCAATGTCAAAATATTATCTGGAAATATCAAAAACGCAGATGGAACCTCCTTTTTTGATACAGATGCACTTGTAAAGGAATTTACTAAAAATGGAAAAACATTAAAAATCGGTGTGTTTGGCGTAAGTGACCCAAATATGAAAGATAAAACGACACCATCCAATGTGGAGGGACTGGAATTTCAGGATGCAATCGCTTATGCAAATATGGAAGCGGCCGCATTAAAGGCAGATGGATGTAATGTGGTGATTGCACTGTCACACACGCTTAATCCGAAAAATATGGCTGCACAGGTGGATGGTGTAGATTTGTGGCTGTGCGAACATGAACATATTGAACTTAGCGACACCGTGACGACACCAAATGGATCAAAGGCTTATGTATCGGAAAGCGGATATTATCTGAATACCGTGGGGCTAATTGATTTGAACTGTACAATGGATGCTGAAGGCAGCGTACATGTAGATTATAATAAGACATCTGTTGATTATGAAGCAGCACAGAACTATCCGAAGGACGCTTCTGTAACAGCCATACTTGATGCGATTAAAGCAGAAAACGAGACAGCACTAAATCGTGTCATCGGTACTTCTCCGGTGGAATTAGATGGTGTCTGGGAACATATCCGTATTGGGCAGACAAACCTTGGAAATGTCATAACAGATGCATATCTGCTTGCTACAGGTGCCGATATAGCATTTGAAAATGCAGGTGGCATCCGCGCTTCTGTCGCAGCCGGAACGATTACATACGGCGATATCATTAATGTCAGCCCTTATGGAAACTATGTGGTGACAAAAAAACTAACCGGTGCACAGATTAAAAATATGCTTGAATCCAGTCTTACTATCCAGAAAAACTGTATTGCTGCAAATGACAGCGGCGAGTGGGATGCCTGGCCAAATGACAGTGGAAGTTATCTGCAGGTTGGCGGAATCACCGTCAGCTTTGATCCGGCACAGCCGGAGGGTTCACGCGTGCTTTCCGTAAAAAAAGATGGGCAGGAACTGGATAATACAAAAGAATACATCGTAGCAGTTAATAATTATCTAGCAGGTTCTGACAGCTATCCGGCACTTGCCGAGGCAGCGGAAATCGGAGAATATTCTTGTTGTGAGGAGTTACTGATCCGTTTCTTTGAACAAGGTTCCGATGCAATTGCCACAAGTGCATCAAAACAAAATATGATCCAGACAACCAAAGAGTCCACAGAACCGGTACCGCCAACTACACCGGAAACACCTTCTGTACCTGTAACACCAGCTGTCCCGGAGCAACCGGCAAAAGAACAGCCGAAATCCCCAAAAACAGAGGTTAAAAAAGATGATGCAGGCGGAACAAAAGCTTCGGCAAAAAATCCAAAAACGGGCGACGACAATACTCTGCTCTGCTGGATGTTGCTTCTGTTACTCAGTGGAAGTGTAGGAAGTATCTGCCTGGTTCAGAAAAATAAAAAGTAAGGTTAAACAGAGGTGTCACAAGTATAACGACACAACTCATTCTAAGCGACTATGTTTTCTTTCTACGCATTGGATAAATCCGATTTCAATTCGAGGGGAGGCATAGTTGCTTCTTTTATGATAATTTCTCTGCCTGTTTCACTTTGCATCGTTTCATATAACATGCAATCCCATATTTTAAAATTTTATTCACTCCGTTCTCCCGGAGTTCTTCATCATATTTCTTTTCCTCTATCTGCTGTAGTGCCCGCTCACAAGCCTGAGCATCCACCCTTCCACGTTGCGTTAAATATCCCGTCATAAACAACAAACTCCAGACGTTCTCTAACGACTGATACATTTCCGGATAGACAAGCTCCTGATGAATCTCTTTTATGATTTCCTCTCCGGCAAGCAGAGTTTCAATCTCACGCTTAGTTTTAAAATTCCCGGACATTTGAATGAATTTCTTGACGGCATCATTACCGCTGGTGTTAATCCAATAGTTTTCTGGAAACGAATCCGCATGGTCTTTTAATTTATCACAGTAATTCAATACATCCCATGGACAGTACACTTCTACACTGCCAAACTGATACCCGTTTTCAAATGCTTTTGCTAATGGAACATCATACTCATCAATCAAAAAAACTACTTTTGTTCCATAATGTTTCTCTAATAATATGGACAACTTTTTCAGACTACTACAAAATACAGCTTCACTCATATTATCATCCAAAAGTTTCTGGTATTCTGATTTGTCATACTCACTCAGTTGTTTGCTTTCTAGAAGAAACTGCATTGTAGCTGCTACTTCTTTCATAATCTGAACTGCAAAATCAAATGCATCTTTATAAGTGGCTGCATTGATTCCTTTCAGGGAAATTGAAATGACCGGATATTTCCCCATATACTCTTCACACAGTTTTGTATCTTTTGAAATTTCCAATCCATCAAAAATACTCTGATCCCGCTCTATGGAAAAAAAGTGTTCAATCATACTCATATTTAAGGTTTTTCCAAAACGTCTTGGTCTGGTAAAAAGATTCACCATTCCGCCATTTCGGAGCAGCTCTGAAATCAGTCCTGTTTTATCCACATAATAATAATTATCGTTAATAATCTGCTCAAAATTTTCCAATCCCACCGGAAGGCGTTTTTTTCTTTAACCATGTCATTCACACTCCTTCTCTATTAATCATAATATAACAAAGATACGCTCAAAAACCCATACCTAACTTTTTTCATAATTCCCTTAAACAAATTTCTTTTTTAAAAAAGAACCGCCTCTCGGCCATTATAACCAAGAGGCAGTTTTTTGCTTAACAGTTATTGAGCATCCCTTAATTGCTCTACAACACTGCATTTCGCTGCGTTGTCATACATCATGCAAGGAATCAGCCACCCCAGCAGAAGAAATACCGGAATTGTCAGCAGGACAGGCAGAATGGTGAATCGATACTCAAAGAACCAGAACATACTGCCCAGCATTTTTCCCGCAAGAGGTCCCACTGCCAGCGACAGAATAAAAGCCACCGCTACGGAGGACATTGCGTAAAACAACCCCTCGTAGATCAGCATGGTTTTGAGCTGCCGGTTTGTCATTCCTACAGCCTGAAGCACAGCAAATTCACGGCGGCGGGAAAGAATACCGGTCATCATGGCGTTGAAGAAATTTAAGAGTCCCACCAGCCCAATGATAGCACAGAGGATACCACCTATCAGAAGGAACATCTGCCGGAACTGAGCAAATTCAGAGCGAGCCGTGGCCTTGCTTTCATACATCAAGGGCGAAAACTCACCGGCAGTGAGCTTCGATAGATATTGCTCTGCTTCGGCCTCGTCCGCTTCGTTCGCTGTGTCGAACAGGTAGAGCATCGGAATGGCTGCACCACCGCTGTCCCTCTGTGCGGTGTCCACAGACAAAACTGCATCATAGCCAACGCCGCTATAACGATAACTCATGGAATTCGGAAGTTCTACCAAGGCGCAGACCGTGTACTCTACATCTCTGGCTCCATACAGTTTTTTCTGACGGTACTCCTCCGGTGTATCTTCGGTGCGGAGTTCTCCGGTGCGGCTGTCGATATATTTCACATCATCCGCATAGGTAGCCGTGATCGTGTCTCCCACCTTGGGGTAGTATTCAGGATTGAGCAGATTACCGTAGTCATCTAAGGAAACCGCAATGGCAATGGCGTTATTGTCCGGCTCCAGCATAGGAGAAATATCTCCGTCGAGCACTTGCAGCTTGTCAAACAGACTGTTATCCAGAGCCTCGATTCTGGTATCTCCCATCACCATATTGCCCCGGTGCTCCATGCGGCTCATATGGCTGTCCAACTGCTCGGCGCTTTCGTACCTTGCATAGTCCTGCCGCAGAGCATCCTCCGTCATCCACAGATATGTGGGTTTTCGCACAGCATATCCCGTGCCGGAAAGACTGGCCTTTGTGTTTGCTGCGATTTCTCCGATCTGTTCTGGCGTGATGAATTCATCTGCTGGGTTATAACGAAAATAGTCGGGAGTGCTGACGATAAAATCGGCGCAGGTCATGGTGGATACATACTTCTCCATGCTGAAGCCGCCCACAAAGGCACACAGCGCATTGAACAGTGTCACCGACAGTGCCAGAGACAACACCACCAGTACCGTCTTTTTCTTGTTTCGTCCCAGATTGGCAAAGGCCATCTGATGGAGCTTTGCTCCTCGGATGCTGCGCCGTTTTTTCTTGGTCTGTATCACATCCGTATATTTGGTAGCCTCCACCGGAGAGACCTTGGCTGCCATTTTTCCGGGCTTGGAACAGGACAAAAGCACCGTCAACAAGGCGAACAGCATAGAACCAAGGAAGATCACAGGCGAAGTGCTGATGGTGGTGATGCCTGTATTCAACTGGATGGAGTGCAAGACAACAGGAACCAAAACAGCGCCAATGCCGTAGCCCAGCAGCAGCCCCGCCGGAATACCGATCAGACAAAGCAGAAGTGCCTGCTGGCGAATGATGCGTTTGAGCTGCCGGGGCGTTGTGCCAATGGTTTTCAGAAGTCCGTAAAACCGGATATCCCCTACAACAGAGATCTGAAAAATGTTATAGATGATAAGATACCCCGTGAAAATCACCAGCAGCAAAAAAGCTGCTATGGCGACCATCAGCTCTGGATCGAGCTGTGACTCCAGCTGGGATGAGGTATATCCCCAGTTGACGCCGATCCGGACGCTGTTGGGATCAGTATAGCTGTCCCATGTGTAGCCAAGATCGGTATCCACCTGCTCCATCTGCCCTTGAATGTTTGTGCCGGAGGTCAGCATGACATTCAAATCGGTGCGGAAAGGCTGTAAACCTGTTTTCACTGCCTGCGCTTCGATGTCATCTGCGTAATCACGGCTGATGTTGATGTAATGAACAGGCATTAGTTCATCATAGTCCCAATAGCCCACCAGCGTAAAGGTATCTGTTACAGTAAAGGCGGTTTGATCCTTGTCCGTAATGGAATAGGAAACCGTGACCTCGGCGCCCAGCTCCGGCGTTACGCCAAGCAGCTGCAACGCTGCCGTATCCATAGCTACCTCTTTGCCGCTTTCGGGCATCCGTCCGGTAGTAGGGGTTGCATAGCTCCATTTAGTGCAGTTGGCATCCATGTAGCTGATCTCTGCCGGTATTTTGGCAAAGACCCCCTCAGCAGTGATACCGATTACCTTCCGTGCCCCCGTAGCCTTCACCTTTGGGTGGGCAGCGATGCGTTCCGCCTGCTCGGGGGAAACATCCTTAAAGGTGCCATGCGCATAGCCGCCTACCTGCCGAAACTGGTAGGTTTCATAACTGGCGTTCAACGACAAGACAATGGTGAACATGGACGTAAATAGCAGCGTTGTCAGCGCAATGGCAAAAATGGCGATCAGATTGCGACGACGGTTCGCATAAAGAGATTTTAAGCTGAGTTTTCGAATACATTTTCGATTTTTGACATTCATCGTAGCCACCTCCTGTTAGTTCTGGGAGACGATCCGACCGTCTTCGATACGGATAATGCGGTCTGCCATCTGCGCAATTTCTTCGTTGTGAGTGATCATTACGATTGTCTGGGCGAACTTTTGACTGGTGACTTTCAAAAGGCTCAATACATCCTGGCTGGTTTTGGAATCCAGATTGCCGGTGGGTTCATCTGCCAGAATGATAGCGGGTGCTGCAGCCAGCGCACGGGCAATGGCTACTCGCTGCTGTTGACCGCCTGAGAGCTGATTGGGCAGCGCATCCAGACGATCATCCAGCCCAAGTGTCTGTACAATTTGCTGTACGAAATCCTTATTGACCTTTCCACCATCCAGTTCAATTGGTAGAATGATATTTTCATATACGTTCAGCACCGGAACAAGATTATAGCTCTGAAATACAAAGCCGATTTTCCTGCGGCGAAAGATTGTCAGTGCTTCCTCCTTCAGGGAGAAAATATCCTGTCCATCCACCATGACCATACCGCTTGTAGGGCGATCCAGTCCGCCCAGCATGTGCAACAGCGTGGATTTGCCGGAGCCGGATGTGCCGACAATTGCAACAAATTCGCCCTTCTTTACACTTAAATCAACTCCATCCAACGCATGAACTGCGTTATTGCCGGAGCCATAAATCTTTTTCAGTTTTTTTGCCTGTAAAACTTCCATAAATGAGTACCTCCATGAAAAAATCTGTATGTATGAAAGGAAATGATCCTTTGATACATACAGATTATCGCATAGGAATCTTTCCACATTCTTTCCGGCGGAAAATGAAATCTAACAGTTTTGATAGAATTGTTGTTATTTCGGCAGAAATATGGAAAACGTACTTCCTTTTCCCGGAACGGAAGCAACCTTGATATAACCGCCCTCGCCGGATATGATCTGTCGGGCAAGGTATAAGCCGATGCCGACCCCTTCTTGTTTCTGCACACTATTTGAACGGTAAAAGCGAGCAAATATCTTCGCTTGCTCACTTTCCGGGATGCCTGAACCGGTATCCGATATATCGATCCTTGCAAACATTTCATATCTTACGGCAGAAATAGTAATGGTGCCATGCTCTGTATATTTGATGGCGTTGTCTACGATATTAGCCAGCGCTTCCACTGTCCATTTGAAGTCGAATACAGCAAAAGCATCTGTATCCTGCATTTGCAAAGACAATCCTTTTTCCGAAGCCTTGGCAATATATTGCTCTACCACACTTTCAAGCAGCGACTGCAGCACTGATTGCTGAGGGGAGAGTGAAATGATCCCGTTTTCCAGTCTGGAAAGCTTTACGAGAGAATCGATCAGAAATCGCAGCTTTTCCGATTGTTTGTACAGCGCCTCCACATTTGCCTTCGCCGATGCAGGCAGAGTTTCCTCCATCAAAAGCTCGCTGTATAACAGCAGATTTGCAATCGGCGTTTTCGTCTGGTGGGAAATGTCCGCAATCAAGGTTTTGATTTTGTCTTTTTCCTGCGCTACATTTCGAGAAGATGCTTCTGCGGCAGAAAGATAGTGTGCAAACTTTGTTTCCAAAGCAGACTGCCGGCTTTCATCAAAATTGGTTTCAGAAAAGGAGCCGGTCATGGCAGCGTCCAGCATTCTTTCGATTTCTTCCATCGTTTTTCTGGCCTTTCTCCGCTCCCATAACACAACAGCTGCCGCCGCCAGAAAACACAGCAGTATGATCACAATGCCGGTTTTATTCATCTTTTGTCACCCAGCTATAACCGATTCCATAGACGGTTTTAATATATTTCTGTGCGCCAAGCTTATCCCTCAGTCGCTTGATCGTAACAGACAAAGCATTTTCATCCACATATTCTGCGCCATCTGTCCAGATCCGGTCTACAAGGTCTCCACGGGTCATGGTTCGGCCTCGGTTTTCAACAAGCAGACGCAGTAATTTTTGTTCTGTTTTACTCAATTCCACTTTTGAATCTTCCACATAAAAGGTCATAGCCTCAAAGTCAAAGTGAAATAGATCAATATGGATCGGCGCATTTTTATGGCTTGACGCTTGCTTTCGCAGTTGGGTATTCACCCTTGCACGCAAAACCGAAAGAGAAAAGGGCTTGGTAATGTAATCATCAGCACCTCTCTCCAGTCCGTCTACGATGTCCAGATCGGTGTCGTTGGCAGTCAGCAGAATAACAGGAACTCCGGGCATGTTTTCCTTGACCTCCCGGAGCAGCTCAAGCCCACTGCCATCCGGCAGATTGATATCCAACAGGATCAGGGACACACCGCCGCAAAGCAGCTGTTCCTTCGCCGTTTTTAGGTCTTGGCAGGAAATGATCTGCCGAGCATCTGCTTTCAGTGCTTTGCATAACCCTTGATTCAAACCAATATCATCTTCAACAATCAGTAATTGCTCCATATATCTCACTCCCATTTTTTGAAATCTTATAGCTTTGCTATTAATGATAGTTTCCGGAAGGTCCGTAAAGTACCTGTTTTTATCCGAATACTTCCTCCACAGTTCATTCAGCATTTCTTCTACTGCTTCTTCATTTCGTTCATCTGCATCTTCTCTCAATGCCAATTAAAAGGATCTGACCTCAGTAACTTTTGAAGAATTTAGTTGTTGTCACAACGATATAATAGCGGAAGTTTTCAATCCATAATTACATCCTTTTCCAACATCTTTTATTCATAAAACCATATTAAAAGCAAGATGAACGTTAATTAATCAAACATACTGCTTTATCAAAGTCCTTCTTACGAACATAAATCTTATACTCATAGGAATAGTCTTGATTGATTCCATAGTTACCTGTATAAGCTCTTTGGCTTCCAACTACAGTTGCACTCTGTAGATTTGTTGTTTTTACTACATACTCAATGTTATTTGCAGATAAAATTTCACGTATCTCCGATTGCTTTTTCATATCTAAAGTAATCAATAATTCTTTTCTGTTAAAAATAGTAATCATCTTTACCTCCCCCCTACTGTTCATATCCCGTACTCGCTATTGAGCGTTTACCTGATTTCTTGCACATAACCATCATCAGACTTACTAACCCTTGTATTTACAATCGTTTCTTCATGTCCATATTGTAAGTAAATTAGTAACGCTACAATACCAATTAATATTCCGCTTATTACATATCTTTTTTTCATACGCCACCCAAGAGCGTAAGGATTTTACAGATTTTTCTTCTTAATTGTTTTCCATAAATTTATATCAATTTTTCTTACTCGATTTAATCATAATAAATGCTATGCCAATCACTACTATATACCCTATCAACGAAATAACAGATGATTCAATCCCAAATTCTCCCCCTGTAATTGCAAAAGATTTTGAATTAAGGACGTATGTCATTACAGAATATTTATCCATTTTTTCTCCGATGGACAATCCACCACCAATAATCATAACGTTCCAAATAGCATGCACTATTCCACTATTCCAAATTGAACCACTCTCTATTGCAATCATTGAAAACATAACGCCTACCATAGTTCCAGCGATAATAACTAATAAACAACTGCCTATTGAAAAATCCTGTCCCAGAACATGTACAATACCAAATAACATTGATGGAACGATTACTGCCACTTTAACATTCCATCTTTTCTTTAATGCATTAAGTATAACTCCTCTAAACACCATTTCTTCAACAAATCCAGCCGCTATTCCAGTGAATGCAATTCCTGCGCTTAAAGTAGTAAATATCTGATTTCCATTCATATTTGAAGAAACATACTTACCGTTGAATATTAAAAGATAACTTCCTTTTATAATGACTGGTAACAATACAGCTACTATACTCCATCTTATTTTAATTTTAAATTTAGGTAGTCCAAAATCTGACACTGGTAACTTAATAACCTTGCTAATAAATATTTTCAAAAGAAAATATGACAATCCGGCATATATAACTCCAGCGATAATATTACAAATTCCATATGGAACATGTATTATAGTAAATATACTTGCAATTGCTTGTGCAATAACTTGTGTAATTACTAAAATGAATATGGCAACAAATGATATGCCAATTGCTTTTTTTGTACTCATTTTATTTCTCCTACTATTATATTGTCATAGTCATTCTTTACCTTTTCCATAGGTTAGACTATGCTATTTTAAGATACTGTGGATTGGTTCATTTCTCCTACCACCTGATGGTTTATACGAGGCTCCAACCACAGTCTCTTTGTTCATTTGTTAATCAGTTAGTTACCGCATGACGGTTTATCAAGAAGTAGGTTACAATCACAAGGAGCCCTGTGGATCTTAAAACAGTATCAAAACATTTTAAGGAGGTCCTATATGATTTACATAGGAATTGATGTTGCTAAAAACAAACATGATTGTTTCATCACAAACTCGGATGGTGAGATTCTTTTTAAACCATTCACCATTCCAAACAACTTAGAAGGCTTTGATGACCTATATCACAAAATTGAATCAACTACTAACGATACATCTCAAGTAAAAGTAGGACTAGAAGCCACCGGGCATTACAATTACAATCTTCTTGGATATCTCATTGATAAAGGTCTGACCACCTATGTTATCAATCCGCTACATACAAATCTATTCAGAAAAAGTCAAAGCCTTAGACAGACGAAAACGGATAAAGTAGATGCCCGCACGATTGCTTCCATGCTAATGTCTGATGTGAACTTAAAGTCCTACTCAGACACATCTTATCACAACGAAGAATTAAAGTCATTAACTCGTTACCGTTTTGATAAAGTTAAGGAACGATCTGCTCTAAAGGTTTCTATTTCTAGACTCGTTTGTATTCTTTTCCCGGAATTAGAAAATCTAGTTCCAACACTACATATGGCTTCCGTATATGCATTATTATCTGAATTTCCTAGTGCTACGCATGTTGCTTCGGCTCATTTAACTCGTCTCACAAACCTCTTGAAAACAGCTTCAAAAGGCCGCTATGATAAAGAAACAGCAATTCTCTTCAGAAACACTGCAAGGAGCTCAATCGGCTCAAATATGCCTGCTAAGGCTTTGGAGCTAATGCATACCATACGACTTATTCAGGAACTTAATTCAGAAATCGCTGAAATCGAGAGTGCAATTCAGACGATAATGGACAAGCTCAATCCACCTATCCTAAGTATTCCTGGAATTAGTTATCGTATGGGAGCTATGATTCTTGCTGAAATAGGTGACTTCGATAGATTTGAGTCACCTGATAAAATCTTAGCATATGCTGGATTATCCCCATCAACATATCAATCCGGACAACTTAATAATTCTCATTCTAGAATGGAAAAAAGAGGCTCCAGGTATTTGCGATATGCCCTATATAATGCGACAAAGTATGTCTGTCACTGGGATCCTTTATTTAATGCTTATCTTTCAAAAAAAATATCAGAAGGTAAGCATTACAATGTTGCTATGTCTCATGCTGCAAAGAAACTTGTGCGTGTCATTTTCCATTTACAAAAGACGGGTCAATTATACGCATCGTAAGCTCTTCTTTTTCTAATTCATATCTTCTTTTTCAGAGCACCTTTATTGATGCTCTATTTGTCATGCAATTTTCAAGGTTCTGATTGCAATGAAAAGTCATTGCCACTTTTTTCAAAAATTTCAACATTATACTTGACTTCTTTTAATAGTTAGTCTTGTATTATGTATTACAAATCAACAAATAGTGATTTTCCTTTATCATACTACCACACCAACGAACTTTTGTACATTTTCTCACTAAAAAACCCCTCACACCATAATTGATGTAAGGGGTTTTCTATATAGACTAATTAACACTCTGTGTTATATATCCTATTTGTCTGCTTTTTGAGCGATAGCAGCCTGTGCAGCAGCTAATCTTGCAATTGGTACACGGAATGGTGAGCAAGATACATAATCCAGACCAATCTTGTTGCAGAATTCTACAGAAGATGGATCTCCACCATGCTCTCCACAGATACCGATGTGAAGTTTTGGATTAACAGGTCTACCTAATTTGATAGCTGTTTCCATTAATTTACCTACACCAGTCTGATCCAATTTAGCAAATGGATCGTTCTCAAAGATCTTAGCATCATAGTAAGCGTCTAAGAACTTACCAGCATCATCACGTGAGAATCCGTATGTCATCTGTGTTAAGTCGTTTGTACCGAAGCAGAAGAAGTCAGCTTCTTTTGCGATATCATCAGCTGTAAGAGCAGCTCTTGGAATCTCGATCATTGTTCCAACTTCATATTCAAGGTTGCTTCCTGCTGCTGCGATTTCAGCATCTGCTGTCTCAACAACAAATTTCTTAACATATTTGAGCTCTTTGATATCTCCAACCAATGGAATCATGATTTCTGGTTTTACATTCCAGTCTGGATGAGCTTTCTGTACATTGATTGCTGCACGGATAACAGCGCTTGTCTGCATCTTAGCAATTTCTGGATAAGTAACAGCAAGACGGCATCCACGATGTCCCATCATTGGGTTGAATTCATGTAAGCTATCGATAATTGTTTTGATTTCTTCTACAGTTTTGCCCTGAGCATCTGCAAGTTTCTTGATATCCTCTTCCTCTGTAGGAACGAACTCATGAAGCGGTGGATCAAGGAAACGAATTGTAACCGGGTTACCTTCAAGGGCTTCATACAGTTTCTCGAAGTCTCCCTGCTGCTCTGGAAGAATCTTAGCAAGTGCAGCTTCTCTTTCTTCAATTGTCTCTGAACAAATCATTTCACGGAATGCATCAATTCTGTTGCCTTCGAAGAACATATGCTCTGTACGGCAAAGTCCGATACCTTCTGCTCCAAGCTCGCGAGCTTTCTTAGCATCTGCAGGTGTGTCTGCGTTAGTACGAACTTTCATTGTTCTGAACTTGTCAGCCCAATCCATGATACGTCCAAATTCACCAGCGATTGTAGCATCTACTGTTGGGATGATTCCCTCGTAGATATTACCTGTTGTTCCGTCGATTGAGATTGCATCTCCTTCGTGGAATTCTTTTCCTGCTAATGTAAATTTCTTGTTTTCTTCATCCATTGCGATGTCTCCGCAACCAGATACACAGCATGTACCCATACCACGTGCAACTACAGCAGCGTGAGATGTCATACCACCACGAACTGTCAGGATACCCTGAGCAGATTTCATACCTGTAATATCTTCTGGAGATGTCTCAAGACGAACCAGAACTACTTTTTCTCCTTTTGCAGCCCATTCAACAGCGTCATCTGCTGTAAATACAACTTTACCACAAGCAGCTCCTGGAGAAGCTCCAAGACCTTTACCGATTGGTGTAGCAGCTTTTAATGCAGCTGTATCAAACTGTGGATGAAGCAATGTATCCAGGTTACGTGGATCGATCATTGCAACTGCTTCTTCTTCTGTTCTCATGCCTTCATCTACAAGGTCACAAGCAATCTTTAATGCAGCCTGAGCTGTTCTCTTACCATTACGTGTCTGCAACATGAACAGTTTTCTATCCTGGATAGTAAACTCCATATCCTGCATATCTCTATAGTGTGTTTCCAATTTGTTGCAAACACCTACGAACTGATCGTATACTTCTGGCATAACTGCCTGTAATTCTGCGATTGGCTGTGGTGTACGAACACCGGCAACAACGTCTTCTCCCTGAGCATTCATCAGGAATTCTCCCATCAGCTTCTTCTCTCCTGTTGCAGGGTCACGAGTAAATGCAACACCTGTACCAGATTCATCTGACCAGTTACCAAATGCCATCTCCTGTACGTTAACAGCTGTTCCCCAAGAATATGGAATATCGTTATCACGACGATATACGTTTGCACGTGGGTTATCCCATGAACGGAATACAGCTTTGATAGCTCCCATCAGCTGTTCCTTAGGATCATCTGGGAAGTCAGCTCCGATTTTTTCTTTATATTCAGCTTTAAACTGATTAGCAAGCTCTTTTAAGTCATCTGCTGTAAGGTCTACGTCCTGTGTAACCCCTCTTTCAGCTTTCATCTTGTCGATCAATTCTTCGAAGTATTTTTTACCTACTTCCATAACTACATCAGAGTACATCTGGATAAATCTTCTGTAGCAGTCACGAGCCCATCTTTCGTTGCCTGTTTTCTTAGCAACTACTTCTACTACTTCTTCATTCAATCCAAGGTTAAGGATTGTATCCATCATACCTGGCATAGATGCTCTTGCTCCTGAACGAACAGATACAAGCAGTGGATTCTCATTGTCTCCAAATTTCTTGCCTGTTACTTCTTCCATCTTTACGATTGCTTCCATGATCTGTGCCATGATTTCGTCGTTGATCTTTCTTCCGTCCTCGTAATACTGAGTACAAGCCTCTGTTGTAATTGTAAATCCCTGTGGTACTGGAAGACCAAGATTTGTCATCTCTGCAAGGTTTGCACCTTTTCCTCCAAGCAGGTTTCTCATTGTTGCGTTACCCTCAGTAAACATATAAACCCATTTTGCCATGTCTAAAAGACCTCCTACTAAAGTTTTTTTCAATCATATGTATTCATACTATTGAACTAAGTCGCATACTTTATTTTAAACTTTTCGACGGAGAGCGTCAAGTTTTTTGTATTTATTTTTGTACAATCTTTAACAATCTTTTTTGGTTATTTTGTACAATCCCAGTGTTTTTATCTAAATATTTTTTAGTGTATCTAAATATTTTTTTGGCGTTTTGTCGAAAATCCGGTTTCTCTGATTCGTTATGCTTGTCTTGTCTATTTTTATTTCATTTCTTCAATAAATGCTTTGTATCCTTTATATGCTTCATACACATCCGCTTTGCTTGTTGCTTCCCATGGAGCATGCATACTAAGAGCAGCTACACCACTGTCGATTACTTCCATGCCATAATTTGCCATAATATAAGCGATTGTTCCGCCACCGCCTGCGTCTACTTTACCAAGCTCTGCAAACTGATATGATACATCCTGTGAATCCATTGCCTGTCTAATCTTTGCAAGATATTCTGCATTTGCATCATTTGATCCGCTCTTTCCACGGCTTCCTGTAAATTTATTAAATACAAGCCCTTTTCCGAAAAATGCTGAGCTACGTTTTTCAAATACTTCTGCATACATCGGATCATAAGCTGCACTTACGTCTGATGAGAGCATTGTTGAGTTCATAAGAGCTCTTCTTACTTTCAGATCGGACTCTCCCTCTGTAAGAGCAACCAGCTCTGCAACAATATTTTCAAAGAAACGAGAATGCATACCTGTTGCACCAACACTTCCGATTTCTTCTTTATCTACTAAAATACAGCAAGCTGTACGCTCTGTTTTCTCTACATCTAACATTGCAAATAAAGATGTAAATGCACATACACGGTCATCCTGACCATATGCCAGAACAATACTGCGGTCAAAACCACAGTCACGTGCTTTTCCTGCCGGTACAATTTCTAATTCTGCTGAAATAAAATCTTCCTCTTCCACGTCATAATACTCTTTTAAGAGATTCATAACGTTTGCCTTTACAGCTTCTTTTTCTTTCTTTTCAAGACTTTCATCCTGTTCAATTGGACGGCTTCCGATAAGCAGATCTAAGTTCTCGCCTTCTACTACTCCTGCTGCTTTTTTATCCATCTGTTTTGAAGCGAGGTGGATCAATAAATCTGTGATAACAAATACCGGATCTTCATCCTTTTCACCAATGTTTACATTTACAACTGTACCATCTTTCTTTACGATCACGCCATGAATAGCCAACGGTATAGTTACCCACTGATATTTTTTAATTCCACCATAATAGTGCGTATCTAAATATGCAAATTCTTCATTTTCATATAATGGATTCTGTTTTACATCAATACGCGGTGAGTCAATGTGTGCTCCAAGTATATTTATTCCTTCTTCCAAAGGCTTTGTTCCCATATTGAACATAGCGATCATCTTATTCATGCAAACAGCATAAATCTTATCTCCTGCCTGCACCTTTTCGCCGCTTTTAATAACATCTTTGATATTCTTGTAGCCTGCTGCCTCTGCTCTTTCAATTGTAAGTGCAATACATTCACGCTCTGTTTTTCCTGCGTCCAGACATTTCTTATAATCCTCATTAATCGCATTGAGCTTTTTTAATTCTTCTGCATTATATGTTGTCCATGCATTTCTACGTTCCATTGAAATTACCTCCTGATTACCAAAATCAACCCAGCAGATTTTCTTTCAAAAATCTTACCAGGCTGATATATTCATGTATTATTTTTACCACTCAAATTTTTTCTCAAAATATGCTTTCAGATCTTCGATCTTAACTCTTTCCTGTTCCATCGTATCACGATCACGAACTGTTACTGCTCCATCTTCTTCCGAATCGAAATCATATGTTACGCAGAATGGAGTTCCGATCTCGTCCTGACGACGATAGCGTTTTCCGATATTTCCACGATCATCGAATTCGCAGTTATATGTCTTGCATAATTCATTATATACTTTTTCTGCACCTTCATTCAGTTTCTTAGAAAGTGGAAGTACTCCGATTTTAACCGGTGCCAGTGCTGGATGGAAATGAAGTACAGTACGTGTATCCGGTTTCTCTTCTGTACCAATCTCCTCTTCATCATATGCACTGCAAAGGAATGCAAGTACCATACGGTCTGCTCCAAGTGATGGCTCGATAACATATGGGATATATTTTTCTTTCTTTTCATCATCAAAATATGTCAGATCCTGTTTCGATACTTCCATGTGCTGTGACAAGTCATAATCTGTTCTGTCTGCGATTCCCCAAAGCTCGCCCCATCCAAACGGGAATAAAAATTCTACGTCTGTTGTTGCTTTACTGTAGAATGACAGTTCTTCCTGATCATGATCACGATATCTTACTTCGTCTTCTTTTAAGCCCAAAGAGCTCAGCCAGTCAAGACAGAATTTTTTCCAATATGCAAACCATTCCAAGTCTGTTCCAGGTTCACAGAAGAACTCCAGCTCCATCTGTTCAAATTCTCTTGTACGGAATGTAAAGTTACCCGGTGTGATCTCATTTCTGAATGATTTACCAATCTGTCCGATTCCAAATGGGATTTTCTTTCTTGATGTACGCTGTACATTTTTAAAGTTTACAAAAATACCCTGTGCTGTCTCAGGACGAAGATATACTGTGTTCTTCGCATCTTCTGTTACTCCCTGGAATGTCTTGAACATCAGGTTGAACTGACGGATATCTGTAAAATCATGTTTTCCACATGTTGGACATGGAACATTATGTTCTTCAATAAATGCTGTCATCTCTTCCTGTGACCATGCATCTACAGCACCTTCAATCTCAATTCCATGCTCTGCACAATAATCTTCAATTAATTTATCTGCACGGAAACGCTCATGACACTGTTTACAATCCATAAGTGGATCAGAGAATCCTCCCAAGTGTCCAGATGCGATCCATGTCTGTGGATTCATCAGAATCGCACAGTCTACCCCTACGTTGTATGGTGATTCCTGGATGAATTTCTTCCACCAGGCACGCTTTACATTATTCTTCAGTTCAACTCCAAGATTACCATAATCCCATGTATTCGCAAGTCCTCCATAAATCTCAGAACCTGGATACACAAAGCCTCTTGATTTTGCAAGAGCTACAATCTTGTCCATTGTCTTTTCTGCCATAGTATTTGTTCCTCACATTCTTTTAATCTTTGATTTCACCGATCATAATTCCATCGGATTGAATTCTCAATTGTTTCCTATTATAGCTGTTCTGTTTGTTTTTGTAAACATTCCAGATGTAATTTCCGACAGCTTCATCAAATTACAATAATGTTTCCAAAATTTCCAGTGATTTAAACCTCTTATCTACATACAGATCATTGTATCTTTCCATCAATCTTCCCAGCTCATCTAAAACATTTTCTTTCACAATAAATGTATATAAATGTTCAATCTTACTATTCTCCACATATTGAAGTGTATACAATGTAGAATTATTTAACCGCATTCCATCAATGACATCTCCGTCACATTCTGTACAGACCAATCCACCTTTTCTTGGACTAAACACCATAGAACGTCCCGTACTTCCACAACAAGTACATTGAAATACCTGTGGGGCCTGTCCGTTAATACATAATGCTTTCAATTCAAATACATATCGAATGAGTCGATTCGGTATGTTTGGATTGGTCAAAGCCTTCAATGTCTGATAAAGCAGCTTTAGCATCTCCCGCTCATCGTTTGCTTCTTTTGTAAAATACATTGCGTATTCCATAAAATAGAAACCATAATAGGCTGCAATAATATCATCTCTTAATTCCGAAAAATAGTTTTCTACATGTACAGACTGAATCGTATATGAACTGCGTCCTGCATATAGAGTAAACTGACCAAATGTAAACGGATTAACCGCTCCAACAAGTGGACTATTTGGTTTTCTTGCTCCTCTGGCAAATGCAGATATTTTTCCCTGTTCCTTTGTCAAAATGACTACTCTTCTGTCATATTCTCCAACGGGTGCCGTTTGCAGCACCATCCCGGTCATTGTAATCTGATTCACGTTCTATCCCTTCTAAACTATATCTGGTACAATTACAAAAGATAAAACGCCGCCTCTGATATTTAATACTCGTCTTGACGATACCCGAAGTTTTTCATCAAAAAGTCACTGTCGCGCCAGTTCTTCTGTACTTTCACCCATAATTTTAAATTTACTTTGCAATCCAGCATACGCTCAATCTCATAACGTGCTGTACTTCCAATTTTCTTCAGCATACTGCCTTGCTTACCGATAATAATTCCTTTATGAGAGTCTCTTTCGCATATAATTGTCGCATCGATATGCATTACATGTTTTTCCATCTTCATGCGATCAATCGCAACTGCGATTCCGTGCGGAATCTCATCCTGTAAACAATGTAACGCTTTTTCACGGATCAATTCTGCCACAATCTGACGCTCTGGCTGATCTGTCACCGTCTCTTCATCATAAAACTGCGGTCCATAAGGAAGATACTGTAAAATCACTTTTACCAGTTCATCTGTATTCTCTCCGTTTCTCGCCGAAACCGGAACGATAGCCGCAAAATCATATTCTGTTCTATATGCATCTATAAATGTCAGAATTTCTTCTTTTTTTACCATATCGATTTTATTAATAACTAATACAACTGGAGTTTTTACCTTTTTCAGCTGCTCGATAATATGCTTTTCACCTGCGCCGATAAATGTAGATGGCTCAACAAGCCAAAGAACGACATCCACTTCATTTAACGAACGCTCTGCAATATTGACCATGTATTCACCAAGCTTATTTTTTGCTTTATGAATTCCCGGCGTGTCTACAAACACAATCTGTCCTTCTTCTGTTGTTAAAACTGTCTGAATACGATTTCTCGTTGTCTGAGGTTTATTGGATGTAATCGCAATCTTCTGTCCGATCAACTGGTTCATCAATGTTGATTTACCAACATTTGGACGACCGATCAAGGTTGCAAACCCAGACTTAAAGTTTTCTTTCATAGATTATCCTCCGTTTTAAAATTATTAAAATAATGTTCTCACTTCATCAAACATTTCTTTTTGTGCTTCTATCTTTTCTTCGCTTCCGATAACACAAATCTGTTTTGCAGCAAGCATTGCCTCCAGCACTTTTGCAAGTTTACGGATATCCTCCTGTTGTGCATTTAAAATATCTGCTCTTTCTTTACGGATCATTTCTGCTGAAACATGGTTCATATATAAATTCATCGAACGATCACCCTTCGCTGCCGGATTCATCGGGCGATCAATATTACTCATTGTTCCGATAATATATTTATTCATATCGCGTTCATCTACCGTAAAATTCTTCAGGTAATCCACAACGCCTTCATATACTTCCATTGTACGTTCCAGATTTGGATCTCGATAAGAAATCAAATATCCTTCTCCAAGACGGTTAAAATTGCTCATGCAACCATATGCACCACCTTTTACACGCACATTCTGCCAGAGATAATCATAACTCAAAATCACCTTCAAAATCTGTAAAGCTCCGTCATATTCTGCTCCACCATCAATAAAGTTACCTACTCTTGCTACATACTGAACTTTCGAAGATGTCTTGAACCCTTCATTTCGTTTCTTACAATGCAGAACACATTTCGCCCCTTCTCTTGTTGTTCCAGCGTTAAGCGCAGCTTCTCCACTTACAAGATTTTCAATTTCTTTTTTAACAACGTCCAGACCTTCTGTAGGAGAAGTATAACTTACCATCATATTATCTGTGCGGAAAATCTGTCTTGCCAGCTTTTGCAAATTAGCAATTAGCTCATCTTTCTTCTCTGTGAAATGTTCTTCAATATCTTTTACTACTTCGTAATAACCGATTCCATCCGTATCATCTTTGAACTTCGATAACGGTGATGCGTAAGAAAGAGCACGTAATGCAGCTGTTGTATGTCCCGATGATAAAAATCCCATCTGCAAGCGAGATTTTGTCATTGAAAGAATTTCTTTCAGACGCTTTTCATCATCAAGCTTAGATTCCATCAGAATCTCTCTCATCATTTTAAACAAAACATCCATCTTTGGATATAGTGCTTTACCTTTTATTTCAAATGTTGCACGGAATGCTTTTTCTTTTACATGTCTTACATCTGGATAAAGCTCCAATGATGTTCCGATTCCACCAGTATGCACATTGATTTCATTAAACAACTCTCCATACTCATAATGTGTCGTATCAATAATACCAAGTACTGCCTGTAACAAGCCGAGATACGGAAGTTGTTTCTCTTCCACCTCTGAAAGGTCAAACATCAAAGTTACATATCCGATTCCATTTGTCTCAACATTGTGATGTACCATCTGTACATCTCCAACTTTTATTTCTTCGTTATAGATTGGTGCAATCTCTTTTGAAATATCATCGCGTCCAAGAACCGGTATCTTCTCCATATCTTCTTTTAAATCTTCCGATTCCTGATATTCAACCAGCTGTTTTGTACGTTCTACAAGATTCTGGATGTCTTCATCACTTAAGGAATCTTTATATGCCTGAAGTTTCTCGTCGAGTTCTTTATCCATTCTTGCAGTTCTTCCCTGCTCTGGCTTGATTACCACAATTGATCCATGTGTATTGTCAAGTAACCACTTTTGAATGAGATTTTCAAAATAATCCGTATCCAGCTGACTCTTTAAAAATTCAAATGTTGGAATCGCCTGCATGTGGATAAATGGTTTTGTCTCGTCATACAACCAACTATCAAATAACTGAAGACCATACATCAATCCTTTTGGATAATTACCAAAATCTGCTTCACGGAAACGGAATTCATGATAATTAATTCCCGCTGCCAATGCTTTCTTATCCATACCCTTGTTGACAATATCACGTAATGTATCTTCGATAACCTGTATAAACTTCTCTTTTTGCTCTACATTTGCATTCTTTGCAATAACAGAGAAGATTGGCTGATAAATACCATTGTCATATGAACCCATGATATCCTTTCCAATCTCTGCATCCATAAGAGCTTTTTTCAGTGGAGCTCCCGGAGCGGATAACAACGCATAATCCAATATCTGGAACGCAAGATACAATTTTTCATCCAGACTTGTTCCAATTACTTTATTGTATGAAAGATATGTGTTGTCTTCTTCCGACTCTTCGCTGGAAATTGAATACTCTTGTTCTACTTCGATAACCTTATCAAATGGCTTCTGATATTGAATTTCCGAATCAACCTTATCTTTATCAAATGTTGAGAGATATTCTTTATCCAACCATTCCAATTTTTCCGTCATATCCATATCGCCATATAGATAAATATAGCTGTTTGAAGGATGATAATATTTTCTATGGAAATCTAAAAATTGCTCGTACGTAAGTTCCGGAATCACCTCCGGATCTCCTCCGGACTCATTTGCATAAGAAGTGTCTGGGAACAATGAATTTAGTATCACACGATCCAGCACTCCTTCCGGTGACGAAAATGCACCCTTCATCTCATTGTATACAACGCCATTGTACTCCAGTTTTTCAGCAGCATCTTCCAATTTATAACTCCAACCTTCCTGACGGAAAATCTCATCATGCTGATAAATATTTGGATAAAACACGGCATCCATATACACATGCATCAGATTCTGAAAATCTTTGTCATTACAGCTTGCGACCGGATATACTGTCTTATCCGGGTATGTCATCGCATTTAAAAATGTGTTCAATGAGCCTTTTACCAACTCTACAAACGGGTCTTTGACTGGGAAGTTTTTCGACCCACACAAAACCGAATGTTCCATAATATGCGGCACACCTGTACTATCTGAAGGTGGTGTACGAAATCCAATCGTAAAAACTTTATTTTCATCATCATTTTCCATAAGCAGAACTCTTGCCCCGCTTTTTTTATGTTTTAGCAGATATCCTTTCGATTTAATATCTGACAAATCTGCTTCTTGAATCAATTCATATGCATTCAAGTCTTTGATATTCATCTGCTTTTCTCCTTTCGAATTATCACTTGCTAACGCCCATTATAACATTTTATCATCTGTTTTACTAGGGAAGTGTCATCTTGTTTTTTTCATCTTAAATAACTATTCAATTTACCAGTTCTTGCTCTTGAAACAATTTTTCTACCGCTTCATCATACTTATATAGTTTTTCACATTTTTTAATCTTTTTGACATATTTTTCATAATTGGTAAAAATAGGTCCAAGGAAGCTCCATAATTCTTTCATTTTAAATAAAATTGTCTTGTCCCCTGAGAGTACTTCCTTGTATCCTGCATACAATTCATCATGAAATGCTCTTAAGGATATTTTGTCTACCGGTTTATTTTCTTTAATTTCCCTGATAAGCCCAGGATTTTTCAACAGACCTCTTCCCAACATAATACAGTCTACAGTCGGAAATTCTTTTCTAAATTCTTCGTAATCATTTTTTGTAAATATATCTCCATTATAACAAATTGGATTTTTACTCTTTTTCAATGCTTCTGCAAATACATCCTTATTCGGATGATTTTTATAAAAATCCTTTTGTACACGCGGATGTATAATCAGTTCTTTCATCTGATATTTATTATAAATGTCTAACAATCTAACAAATTCATCCGGGCTTTCTTTTCCAATTCGGGTTTTGATAGAAATTTCTAATTTACACTTCCTAAAAATCTCATCTAAAAATTGTTCCAATTCATCCGGATACGCTAAGAATCCGGATCCTCTCATTTTTGAAATCACTGTTTTTGACGGACATCCCAAATTCAAATTAATTTCTTTATACCCATATGCTTCTAGCTTTTCTGCTGTCTGTAAAAAATCTTCCGCTTTATTTGTCAAAATCTGCGGAACAGGATACATATTCAAGTTATTCTCCGGCATAATATCTTGTTTTTCTCTTGTGCTAAAATTACCATTTTGATTTGGTCTGATAAATGGGATGAAGTATTTATCAGCTCCGCCAAAATGATGATAAAGTGCTGTTCGAAACACATGTCCGGTAATTCCTTCCAAAGGTGCTGTATATATTTTCATTTTTTCCTCTTCTAAAAAAGGAAAGCCTTAATTGAAAAGCTTTCCTCTTATCTTATTCCAAATTATTCCTACTGCATAATCATATGCTTTATCATAGATAAATAAGCCAATCTGACCGGCAATCAACACTCCAATCGTCATGCCTAAAGACAATTGTTTTCCAAATAATAATTTGCTGCATCCAAGCACTGCCGGAATATACATCAAATTAAATATTGCATATTTAATCACCCATAATGCTACTTTGCATTGCTCTATGCTAAACATTGTATTATTTCCAAGCATCTTCCTAATCTGTCTCCAGACACTTTCTGACAATAATATATAAATTCCCATAGCGGCATAAGTAACTACATATAATTTATTTGGCACAACAATCACTCCAAGCAGTACTCCCGCCAAATAAAATGCACATCCTGTCTTCATACCAAATTCTCGGATTATAATTCCCACAAAAAATGACGCCAGTGCAAGAAAAAATACAGTATTCGATTCCAATATATTGCCTAGTAACATACTGACAATTGAAAATGCCAGCATCAAACCGCCAATCGCAATTTTCTTAGCTTTTACATGCATGGACAAAGATCGCCTCCCATACATTCACAAAGCGTATCTGCAATCCAAAGATCACAGCACGCATTTCCTGTTCCACAAGAATCCGTATTTCTTCCATAACCTGCTCCATATGGATTGTTCTGATAACGCTGTCCACTCCACTCTAGCTGGTTTAACAATCGACGATACTGTTGATTGTTCGGTTCCATATTTACGGCCTGATTCACTTGATCACGTGCAATCAGGTTATTCCCCATATTTGCATTAGCAACGGCACTTAAATAGTACCACTGGGCATCTCGGTTGTTCATTCCATTCAAAACATTCAACGCTTCCGGATATCGTCTTGCATTCAAATAATTATAGACAGCCTGTATCTGTGGATTCTGTTCTGTTCCATATCCACTATTATAGCTGTATCCTCCGCCTTGATAGCCGCCATTAGACTGATATCCTCCCTGTGCACGCTGTCTCATAATCTCATCATAAGCTTCCTGCACTTCTTTAAATTTTTCTTCTGCCAAATCTGCCAGCGGATTATTCACATTCGCATCCGGGTGATATTTTCTCGTCATATCACGATATGCTCTTTTCACTTCATCATCTGAAGCATTTGGTGAAATCCCAAGTACTTCATATGGATTCTTACTTGTCATTTAATACTCCATTCTATTATGTTTCTATCAATGTAACGTTACAATCATATACTACTTTTTAAAAAAAGTCTACTTTCTATCCGCTTTTTTCTCTTCTTTTTCCATCTGTTTTTTTCGATATTTCGTCCAGACACCTGCGTATAAAATATTTCGCAATATCTCCACATCAACCAGACACGGTAACTGCTCAAATGCTGTACTGCATTCCGCAATCATCATTTGAAGCATCTGGTAACATTTTTCTTCAAAATTTTCTTCAAAACGCAATGTCTTCAACGGATTATAGCATTTCTCTTTCATATCCTTTTGCAAATCATCATATGCATCCATAATATAAATGAATTTTCCAAGGAAGAACCCAACCTTTCTAAGCGTCGGTTCCCACATATCTTCCTTATACACAAGTAATTCTTCCATCAACCTTCCAAAACACCCTGCCGGTAAATCTATGTTCTGACAATTTTCCTTTTCGTACTCTGCCAACTTTTTTAGTTCTCTGCGAATCACTTGGCTTTGTCTTTTATATTTTTTCTCTATCTTCTTAGCTTTTCCATGAAGCGTTTTCGAGGCAAGTAATCCACTTACTTTCTTTTCATCTTGCCAGTTATCTATCATGTGATAATATGCAAGCAGCACATTCATATCTGCACAATATTCTGTAATCTCATTCTGGATCATCCACTGCTTTTTCACCGGATGAGTCTTACATCTATGTGAAGAAGTCAGGCCTTTCACCTCATACAAGGACGTCAAAAGTATCACTGCAAATGTCATATCATATGTCAATGTCAGCTGACCTACATTCCCATGTCTCTCCTTTAAAGTCCGACACAACCCACAATAATATGAACGATATTTTCTCCAGTCCTTCATCTTCAATTCAGGTTCACAAATTGTCACATATCCAAACATTTTTTATTCCTCTTCTGCCCATCCATAAGAACGCTCTACCGCCCGCTTCCATCCACGGAGCATTTTGTCTCGTTTTTCACTTTCGATATTTGGCGTAAATGTGCGGTCAATTGCCCAATTCTTTACTACTTCTTCTTTATCTTTCCAATATCCCACTGCAAGTCCCGCCAGATAAGCTGCTCCCATCGCTGTTGTCTCTACACATTTTGGTCTGTTAACCGGAGCATCACTGACATTTGCCTGTGTCTGCATCAAGAAATTATTTGCACTTGCGCCTCCATCTACCTTTAATGTTGCCAGCTGTAAATCTGCATCTGACTTCATCGCCTGTAACACATCATTTACTTGATATGCTAAAGATTCCAAAGTTGCTCTTACAATGTGGTATTTATTTACTCCACGAGTCAATCCGACAATCGCGCCCCTTGCATATTGATCCCAATATGGGGCTCCCAACCCGGTAAATGCAGGAACAACATAACAGCCATTTGCATCTGGAACCTTCTGAGCCATATACTCTGTGTCAGATGCCGAATCGATCAATCGCAACTCATCTCGAAGCCACTGTATCGCTGCTCCTGCTACAAATATTGAACCTTCCAGGGCATAATTCACCTTACCATCAATTCCCCAGGCAATTGTTGTAACCAGGCCATTTTCAGAAAACACCGGTGTCTCCCCTGTATTCATCAACAAAAAACATCCTGTTCCGTATGTATTTTTTGCTTCTCCTTTTTCAAAACAAGTCTGACCAAATAATGCCGCCTGCTGATCTCCTGCCGCTCCTGCAATTGGGATACGTCCGCCGAAAAATGATGGGTCTGTCTCGCCATAAATCTCACTGGATGGTTTTGCCTGTGGAAGCATGCTTTTCGGAATCCCAAGTTCCGCCAGAATTTCTTCATCCCATTCTAAAGTATTAATATTGAACATCATTGTCCGAGATGCATTGGAATAATCTGTTACGTGAACAGCGCCCCTTGTCAGCTTCCATATCAGCCAGGTTTCTACTGTTCCAAACAAAAGTTCTCCACGCTCTGCACGCTCTCTTGCGCCCTCCACATTATCTAATATCCATTTTACCTTTGTTCCGGAAAAATATGCATCAATGACCAATCCTGTTTTCTTACGAAATGTCTCTGTAAGTCCTTTTTCTTTCAATTCATCACAATATCTGGATGTACGTCTGCATTGCCACACGATTGCATGATAGATTGGTTTTCCGGTGTTTTTATCCCACACAATGGTTGTCTCACGCTGGTTTGTAATACCAATTGCCGCAATTTCTTCTGCCGATACACCAATTTTATTCATTGCATCACGTGCCACCTGCAGCTGTGTTGACCAGATTTCTCCTGCATCATGTTCAACCCATCCCGGTTTTGGAAAATACTGTGTAAATTCTTTTTGTGCTACACTACACATCTCGCCTTTTTCATTAAATAAAATGCATCTGTTGCTAGTAGTTCCGGCATCTAACGCCATAATATATTTTCCCATATTTTTTCTCCTGTTCTATCTAATCCGTTCTTTTCAATCTATTTTATATTATAACGTATTGCATAAAAAAAGACCAGCATGTTTCCATGCCGGTCTCTCTTTAATCACCGATTCTCATCGAGTAATTTATTCTTATTTCTCTTCTTCTCCATAGAGTGTGATTAACTTCTTCAGGTAATCATATCTCTCTGCTGCTTCCTGCTCATTGATTGCGAACAGTTTGTCAGCTTTTTCTGGATTAGCTCTCTTCAGAGCGTTGTAACGAACTTCTCCGTTCAGGAAGTCCTGATATCCTTCCATCTTAGGCTCTTTACTATCAAGGGTAAACTTATTGCCTTCAGCAGCTGGATTGAATCTGAAGTTGTTCCAGTATCCGCATTCTACTGCAAGCTGTTCCTCTGTCATAGCTTTGCTCATACCCTTCTTAATACCATGGTTGATACATGGAGCGTATGCGATGATAAGTGATGGTCCTGGATAAGCCTCTGCCTCTGCAATTGCTTTTACAGTCTGATTGAAATCAGCACCCATAGCAATCTGTGCAACATATACATAACCATAGCTCATAGCCATGCTTGCAAGGTCTTTCTTCTTAGTCTCTTTTCCGCCTGCTGCGAACTGAGCTGTAGCACCAGTCTTAGTAGCTTTAGAAGACTGTCCACCTGTATTAGAATATACCTCTGTATCGAATACCATGATATTGATATCTTTCTTGCTTGCAAGAACATGGTCAACACCACCAAATCCGATATCGTAAGCCCATCCGTCTCCACCGAAGATCCACTGAGATTTCTTAGACAGGTAGTCTTTCATCTTCAGTACTTCAGCTCTTTCTTCAAGGTCACATGAGCATGCTTCCAATGCTGCTACAAGTTTATCTGTTGCTGCACCATTAGCTGCTCCATTTGTAAATGTATCAAGATATTCTTTTGCTGCTGCTTTTACATCTTCTTTTTCAGCAACTTCAGCAATCTTCTCTACTTTACCTTTCAATCTGTCTCTGATTGTATTCTGTGCAAGAAGCATACCATAACCAAACTCAGCATTATCTTCGAAGAGTGAGTTAGACCAAGCTGGTCCTTTTCCTTCTGGAGTTACTGTGTAAGGTGTTGATGGTGAAGAGTTACCCCAGATTGAAGAACATCCTGTTGCATTTGCAATGTACATTCTATCTCCGAATAACTGTGTAATTAATTTAGCGTAAGGTGTCTCACCACATCCAGCACAAGCTCCTGAGAACTCAAGCAATGGCTGTTTGAACTGACTTCCTTTAACTGTTTCTGGTTTGAACTTAGCAACAACTTCTGGTTTTACAGGAATCTCTGTACCGAAATCGAAGTACTGCTGTTCTCCAGCGTTCTCTTCCATGTTTGCCATTGTAAGAGCTTTTTCACCCTTCTTACCTGGACAAACGTTAGCACAAGATCCACATCCTGTACAGTCATAAGCTGAAACAGTCATTGTGAATTTCATTCCTGGCATACCGATCATATCCAGTGTCTTGATTCCTTCTGGAGCTTTTGCAGCTTCTTCTTCTGTAAGAGCTACCGGACGGATAACTGCGTGTGGACATACATATGCACAACGGTTACACTGAATACATGTATCTGGATTCCATACTGGAATATCTACTGCGATACCACGTTTCTCATATGCAGATGTTCCTGATGGTGTAGAACCATCTACATAATCTGCAAATGCAGATACTGGAAGTGTATTACCTTCCTGAGCATTTACTTTAGCCTGGATATTCTTAGCAAATGATACGGCATCTTTTCTTCCTGCTTCATCTACATGTGGAGCGAAAAGACCTTCATCAGCTGCATCTTTCCAGCTTTCTGGAACTTCGATGGCTACTACCTGTTTTGCACCGGCATCAATAGCATCGTAGTTCATCTGTACAATCTTGTCACCTTTTCTTCCGTAAGTAGCTTTTGCTGCTTTCTTCATAAGGTCAATTGCTTCTTCCTCTGGAATAATAGCTGCCAGTTTGAAGAATGCTGACTGGAGAACTGTATTGATACGTCCGCCAAGTCCGATTTCTTTACCAATCTTGATACCATCGATTGTGTAAAGTTTAATGTCATGGTTAGCAATAAAAGCTTTCACCTGTCCTGGTAAATGCTCCTCAAGACCTTCCATATCCCATGGGCAGTTCAAAAGGAATGTACCACCGTCAACTAATTCCTGAACCATGTTGTATTTATTTACATATGATGGGTTATGACATGCAACAAAGTTTGCCTGGTGAATCAAATAAGTTGATTTGATTGGTGATTTACCAAAACGCAGGTGAGACATTGTTACACCACCAGACTTCTTAGAATCATAATCAAAGTAAGCCTGTGCATACATGTCTGTATTGTCACCGATAATCTTGATAGAGTTCTTGTTAGCACCTACAGTACCATCTGCTCCAAGACCCCAGAACTTACAGTTGATTGTTCCTTCTGGTGTTGTAACAAGTGGTTTGCCTGTCTCTAATGACAGATTTGTAACATCATCAACGATACCAAGTGTAAATCTTGGTTTTTCATCATTGTTATATACTGCTACGATCTGTGCAGGTGTTGTATCTTTAGAACCTAATCCATAACGTCCTGAGAATACAGGTACTGCATCGAATTTAGATCCTTTAAGTGCTGCAACTACATCTAAATACAGTGGCTCGCCAAGTGATCCTGGCTCTTTTGTTCTGTCAAGAACAGAAATCTTCTTAACGCTGTCCGGAATAGCTGCGATCAAAGCTTCTGCGCTGAATGGTCTGTAAAGACGAACTTTAACAACACCCACTTTTTCTCCGGCTTTTGTTAAGTAATCAATTGTCTCTTCGATTGTGTCACAAACAGATCCCATAGCAACGATAATGTGCTCAGCATCTTCTGCTCCATAGTAATTGAACAGTTTGTAATCTGTTCCGATCTTCTCGTTAACTTTGTCCATATATTTCTGAACAACGCCTGGAAGAGCATCATAATATGGGTTACATGCTTCTCTTGCCTGGAAGAAGATATCTGGGTTCTGAGCTGAACCTCTCTGACATGGGTGATTTGGATTCAGTGCATGTGCACGGAATTCGTCAACTGCATCCATGTTAACCATATCTTTCAGATCTTCGTAATCCCATGTCTCGATTTTCTGAATCTCATGAGATGTTCTGAATCCATCAAAGAAGTTGATGAATGGAAGTTTTCCTTCCAATGCTGCACAGTGTGCTACTGGTGTTAAATCCATAACTTCCTGAACACTTGACTCACAAAGCATAGCAGCACCTGTCTGACGACAAGCATAAACATCTGAATGATCTCCGAAAATGTTCAATGCGTGGCTTGCCAACGCACGAGCAGATACGTTGAATACACCTGGTAACTGCTCTCCTGCAACTTTATATAAGTTAGGAATCATAAGAAGTAATCCCTGTGATGCTGTAAATGTTGTTGTCAATGCTCCGGCTGATAAGGAACCATGTACTGCTCCTGCTGCTCCTGCCTCTGACTGCATCTCTGTTACCTGTACAGTCTGTCCGAAAATATTCTCTCTACCTTCTGTAGCCCATTCGTCAACGTGCTCTGGCATAACAGATGATGGTGTAATAGGGTAAATAGCTGCAACTTCTGTATAAGCATATGAAACGTGAGCTGCTGCCTGGTTACCATCCATGGTCTTCATTTTTCTTGCCATTTCTTGTTCCTCCTTAAATAGTACATTGCAAAAAGTTATTCTTTCACATGTAAATTTATTATATCTCTAAATTCTTCAAAAGTCTATAGAATCCCTTCTGGTTTTTGTTTCTTTTCCGATACATTGAACAAAAAATGTATTATTTTATCACATCTTTATGACATATTCGTT
Organism: Mediterraneibacter sp. NSJ-151; assembly: GCF_022487435.1. Classification (NCBI taxonomy): domain Bacteria; kingdom Bacillati; phylum Bacillota; class Clostridia; order Lachnospirales; family Lachnospiraceae; genus Mediterraneibacter; species Mediterraneibacter sp. NSJ-151. The sequence goes on from NZ_JAKVPP010000007.1 coordinate 208,371, forward strand.
AATAAAATAACAAGTCTTGTGTGAAAAGTCGCTTTCTTTTTCCTTATATGACCTTTTAATAGAAAAAACACGCAGCACACTCTTCGCACACTGCATGTTTCTTCTACTTCTTTTTCGTATATCTGATTTTCTGAATCATCAAAATTATTCCTGCGGTTGCGACAATAAGCGCCGCCAAAAGCTGTGATACCGGAACTCCAATTCTGTGCAATATCAATTGATCTGTACGAAGTCCTTCAATCCAGACTCTTCCAAGGCCATATCCAAACAAATACATCAAGAATAATTCTCCATTGTATTTTTTGTGCTTTCTATACAGGAACAAAACAAGTAATACACAAGCACACCAGAATGATTCGTATAAAAATGTCGGATGCACTTGAATGTACTGAGCACCACGAATTGTCTGTACATGTGCCCACATTTTCTCTGTAATGTCACTGTCTCTTACCGCATCTACCGGAAGTCTCATAGCAAACAGTGAATCGGTATATTCACCAAACGCTTCACGATTAAAGAAATTTCCCCATCGTCCAAGCATCTGACCATTTACCAATGACATTGCAATCGTATCAAAAATCAGTGGAGCACTAATTTTTTTCACTTTTGCACAAATTAAGACTGCAATAACTGCACCGATTACACCGCCATAAATCGCAAGACCGCCTTCTCTCAGATTAAAGACATCTAATATATTGTCCTTATACATATCCCATGAAAATATAACATAATAAATTCTAGCTCCGACAATTCCTACAATCACGCCAAAAATCCCCATATCGAGATAATCCTCCGGATTCTGTCCTGTCCGCTTTGCTTCTCTTGTCGCAATCCAGAAGCCAAGCATAATTGCTGTTCCTATGATAATCCCATAATATGCGATATCAAATCCATGCAGCGAAATCACTTTTCCAACATGATCAAATGTTATTCCCAAATTTGGGAAACTGATATCATAATGCATTCTTTTTCTCCTCTATCCAGCTGATTCCATTATTCAAGTCGAATATTTTTCTACAAGTTATACATTAAAACGGAATACGATGATATCTCCATCCTGTACGACATAATCTTTACCTTCCAGACGTACAAGACCTTTTTCTCTTGCTGCAGCATGTGTTCCACATGCGATCAGATCATCATAACTTACGATTTCTGCACGAATAAATCCTCTTTCAAAATCAGAATGAATCTTACCTGCTGCCTGTGGAGCTTTTGTTCCTTTCTTGATTGTCCATGCACGAACCTCAGGCTCTCCGGCTGTCAAATAGCTGATCAGTCCAAGCAGGCTGTAACTTGCTTTGATCAGTTTTTCCAGTCCGGATTCCGATAAGCCAAGATCCTCTAAGAACATCTTCTTCTCTTCATCATCCAATTCTGCGATTTCCTGCTCAATCTGAGCACATACAACAAATACTTCAAAGCCTTCCTGTGCTGCATACTCTCGTACTGCCTGCACTCCTGCATTCTGAGCACCATCATCTGCCAGGTCATCCTCGCATACATTTGCCGCAAAAATAACTGGTTTAGCTGTCAGAAGATTATAACTGTCGATTAATTCCTGCTCTTCATCAGACTCTGCCTCAAAGCTCTTAGCCAGACGATTGTCTTCCAGATGTGCTTTTATTCTGTTTAACAGCTCTAATTCTTTCGCTGCTTCTTTATCGTTTCTTGCAACCTTTGTTGTCTTAGCAATTCTTCTCTCCAAAATCTCAAGATCAGAAAAAATCAACTCTAAATTGATTGTCTCAATATCACGCAGAGGATTGATACTTCCATCTACATGCACAATATTACTGTCCTCAAAACATCTTACTACATGCACGATAGCATCTACTTCACGGATATTAGCAAGGAACTGGTTTCCAAGTCCTTCTCCTTTTGAGGCTCCTTTTACAAGACCTGCAATATCAACGAATTCAATTACCGCCGGAACGATTTTCTTTGTGTTATACATCTCTCCCAATACATTCAGACGTTCATCCGGAACAGTAACAACACCGACATTCGGATCGATTGTACAGAATGGATAGTTTGCTGACTCTGCTCCTGCTTTTGTTAATGAATTAAATAATGTACTTTTTCCTACGTTTGGTAAACCAACGATTCCTAGTTTCATCTTTCTATATTCCTCCTATAAATTCTCTTATTCTTTTTGTTCTTTTAGTATAGTAACCTCTTCTCCTGTTAAGGGTATCGTTCGATAACCTGATTTACTCTTTGGTTCTCCGCTACGCCACTCCTTTTCACTGTAACGGTATTCTATACTTCTCTTTCCAAACCGATCTACAAATCTGGCTGAGTATAATCTCGTACTTTCCTGGGATATTCCCTTGTCAAGTTCTTTGCCTTTTAAATCTTTTCCATATTTCAGCTTCTCTCATAAGAAGCTCTAATACAGCACTTTGTATTATACCATAGCATCTTATTTTTGTGAATATTCATTTTTATATCATCCTCTTCGGGCGTACGGTCGGTTTTATTTGCCAGTCCATTTCCGGCGATTTTAACCATGACATTCATCATGAAACGATACGCTCCATGAAGCTTCTTCACATCAAAGTTCCCCTGTAACGTAAATAAAGGAATCCTGTGCTTCCGGTATTTGATGTATATATGATTGCTTTCATTCTTCTGACCTCCCATAATATAAATGACGCAGTGCAAAACTGTAATATCACAATCTGCACTGCATCTTAGCGTCTGGCTTCCTTTACTATAAATTTTTCTGCATCGCCTAGCATTCTTAAAATTCAAGTCGAGCAGCCTATCGTCCGCCTTCACCCTCTGGCAACAATGTAACCACATAGTAAATAATTCCAAATACAGCTATGCTTCCCATCATAATGCCAATCATCTGATTTATGCTCACCACATTTCCATGAAATACCGGATTGCAATCAAGCGTGTCTCTTATCGCTTCAACCATTTCATCCGGATAATGTTTTCTCTCCATCTCCCTGAAAACTCCGTGAAGCATATGATTCTTAATCAATGAAGTGGCATATGTACTCGGAAGATAAGACATTGCTTTCTGAAGACCTGAACCAAAATTTGAAATCGGCATATAAGCCCCACATATAAAACCATATCCTGCGCTGACAATGGTACCTACAGCCGAAAGCTGTCCCTGTGTTGTCAATGGAAAGCTAATGATACTTGAAAGCGTACTTCCAAACAGGACGAGCAATATCATATCAAATAAAACCCATAATACGTCTGCTGCATTCATATACCATCCCATTTTAAATAAATATCCCAGGCATAATACAAACGCAAGTGCATTGACCATCAATGAATTAGCTACTGTTGACAGAAAATACCCCAAATATATTTTTCTCTTGCTGACAGGCGAAACATTAAAATCCTTCCTTGTTCCATTTGCCTTGTCCTGCACCATAGTCAGATTCACACAAAATGTTACAGTGATACAGCTCACTGCCATAAGTGATGCTGTCAGTTGTGCTGCCACGGTTCCATTAATAAGCTTATCCGAAATCGTAATCATATCCGGAATTGCTGCTGTAAAAGAATCTCTGAAAACCTTTGCAAGAAACGTAGCATACAGAACAATCAGAATGACGGGTGTGATCATTGATGTAAACAACATCCCTTTATCTTTAAAAAACAGTTTCCTGTTCCTGTTCATTAGTGCAAATACTGTTCTCATCAGCGTTCACCTCCAAGCTTCTTTCCTGTGACTGCAAGAAATACGTCATCCATACCGCCTTTTACTACTTCATAATCCGTGAATAAGTCCTGATGCTCTACAATAAGTCTCGTTGCTTCCTTCGTATTTCTTACTTTTAACTGATATCCGTCACGTATTTTTTTATATTCTCTGTTCAATGACTTTATTTCATCTTCAGAAACACCATAAACAGACACTATATCCTGTACATAATCATTTTTAAGTTCAAACGGTGTACCTTCCGCTGCAATACTTCCTTTGTCGAGAATCACAACATACCCGGCATTAGCAGCCTCCTCCATATAATGGGTAGTTAGAAATACTGTCATATTTTCATTTTTCTGAAGCTTCTCGATAACATTCCAGATTAACTGCCTTGTCTGCGGATCAAGACCTGTAGTAGGTTCATCAAGAATCAAAATTTCCGGTCTGTGCAATAATGCACGGGCAATATCAATCCTTCTTCTCTGACCTCCCGACAGCTTACCTACAGGTCTGTTTAAAAACTCGTCAAAATCCAAAATCTCGACCAGTTCCTGTAATCTTTTATCAAAAGCATTTCCTGTAATGCCGTACAACGCAGCTCTGCTCATCAGGTTTTCTTTCACTGTAAGCGGTTTATCAAGCACACTATCCTGAAATACAACACCAAGCATCCGCTTTGTCTGTGCACTGGCTTTGTCAGTTTCTATTCCATTTACCAGAACAGTTCCACTGTCTTTTTTCAGCAGTCCACAGAGAATGGAAATGGTTGTGCTTTTCCCTGCACCGTTTACTCCAAGAAACGCAAACAATTCTCCTTTTTTCACACGAAAACTCAAATCATTTACTGCTTTTACTTCGCCAAAGCTTTTATTCAGATGGCTGATTTTAATTATATCTGTTTCCATATCTTCTCCTTTTTCATGCTGCTCCATATAATCAATAAATTGCTCTTTTCTCCCAAATCACCATAACAAATCCTGCGCTTTTGCTATAACATCAAGGATAACTCTATCTCATCTTCATCCATCGCTCCAGTCTCTTTAAAGCCTTTATTCTTATATAAATTTAATGCGTGAATATTGTCCATATTACAGGTTAGTGTTACTTTATCCGATGTCCCAAATGGTTTCGTTTTAATGTACTCAATCGTCAGTTCCAATGCAATACTTCCATACCCCTGTCCCTGATTAGATTCATCAATCATCATATGCCATATATCGTATTCTGGAATATCATAATCATAAATCACCATGACATAACCAATCATAGTATCATCCTTATAAATTCCAAACGGCTGACATTGATTCCTGTAAACATAAGCCTGTGCAAGGCTTCGAATTGGATGGGAAACAAAACGTTCCTGTCCGTTTGCGAGTTTCAAATTAAATGCTTCAATAAAATTATCTTCTGTAATTTGCCTAAGGCTAATATTATATTTTTCCATGTTATCTATTCGACCCCTATATTTCTTCACTTTCACACAAATTTTTTAGCCGCACATAAACTATATTTTTCTATTACCCATCGCTCCGGATATGAGCTTCGATATATCGTTCCGGTTCAAATTTGCCTTCATATGTTGTGATACCGTTCTGCGTGGTAATCACCATTTTAGGTGAATCGTTGCCGCAGGCGGTCAGCAATAATAAAGCCGCAACGAGGACAAGGTGTGAAAAAACACCGAGACACTTCAAATTCTTTTCCATTTCATTCCGTTACTCCATTCCTTCGCGCAATTCTGCTTCATAACGGCATCCCAGAGACATCACAATAAACATCACACCGAGTGCCACGGATTTACCACCATAATTATTCTATCGCTAATTGAATTCATTGTCTATATACAGACAACTAACATGCACAAATCGCTACCAAGATGCATGATAATTCCATCTGCTGCTCCATACGCTGTACAATACAGTCAAAAATATCTCTCTTTCTTTTGTTATGACGGTACAATGCCCCTTTTGTCATATCAAGTTCTCCTGCTATCCGGCTGACGTAGACAGTCTCGTAACCATCTCTGGCAAACAGATGCAGTGCCACAATTAATATTTTCTCTAAAATAAATAAACGACCATTTACGTTTTGATAATAGTAAACGGTCATTTATTTGTCTAGACTATTCTTTTTGTTTATATTATCTCTTTTTATAAATCACAAGCTCCGGATTTTCACCATTCTTCTCATATGTACATACGAGAAGAAAATCCATACCTGCCAGAATACCGAAGCACCTTTCTCCCCCAAATTCAGACTCCAGTTGATTGCCCAGATAGGTTTTCTGATCATCAAGGAATTTCACTTTTTGTCCATTCGGCAGAGTATATTCCAGATTCACATATTTTCCCACAAGTGCATTTAGTTTATCTACCTTTGGAAGTCCATCTATATGCAGATCATTTATTTCATTTATCAATTGCATTTTAAACTCTTCAAACTGCCCATTGTCACTAAGTTCATCATACCTTTTCCAATAATCTAACTTTGGAAGCATTTCTTTCAGATAAGTGCGTGCCTGTTCTTCGGTAAAGTTTTCATTTACCATATTCTTTACACATACATCAATCAATTCATCCATATCGTTATATGTGTACGTTCCATCTGCATAGCACCATTTACAATACTCCTCATTTAATGTGCCATCTTTATCACGTCCCAATATGGAATCATCATCAATTGGCATCCCGCAGCACTGACAAATCAACTTTCTGGGTTCTCCTAAAAGCGTATTGATTGAGACATCAAATTCTTTCGATAAGAGCTTAAGTGTATCCGTATTTGGAATGGTATCTCCATTTTCCCAACGTGATACTGCCTGCCTTGTAACCATGATTTTATCTGCCAGCTCGTCTTGTGACATTCCTCTTCCAGTACGAAGTTTCAAAATAATATTTTTTGTTTCCATAGTCGTCACCTCCGTTATCTTTATCATATCGATAAATCTGCAGGATGAAAAGCAACCTGCTGTTGCCATAGCCTGTCTATATGATTTGATTATCACTCTTTGGTCATGACTTTCTTGCACCACCTTACAAGCCTTAAAAAGCGTATAATTCATTCCTTTTTGATCAATTTGTTTTTCCAGATTTTTCCTTGCATACAAGACATGTAACAAAAATATTAATAACTGCAAATGATAACATTACACTCACAGTAATCTGAATCGGCCAATGAAATGTAAAATATGACAATTTATTTTCCATATAAATTTTTACGCCAATCAAGACTACCACTCCCGCAGTAAACAACAATCCCATCACACACATAAAATAATAACTGCCTTCTCCAAAGAGCATTAATTTCATTTGCTTATCGGTCATCCCGATGCTTTTCATAATATCAAATTCTTTTCTCCGAGCGTACATCCCGGTAAATACGACGTTACAATAATTGGTCAATCCCGCAATGAATAATATGATGCTTATAGCACCTAGGAGAATTCGATTTCCTCTCATATATGTTTCTTTTTGTTGCATCAGGTCTGATTTACAGATAACAAAAACTCCTGCTTCGCCGGTTCCTTCATCCATTGATACTTCTGTCATTTCAGAGCGTTTCTTATTTTCCTCGGATATCAGCTCACTAATCTGTGTTTTCACATAAGGTTCTTTTTCCGGATCAGCAGTTAATTCCATTGTTAATATCTTTTTTTCAGTTGGTATCTTTTGAAAGCCTTTCTCACTGATAAAATAATATAAGCTGCCTTCTCCATGCCAGGATTGATTTATTTCCGGGAAATTATTACTTTGCCGATCTAAATACCCACATAGGATAAATGTTTCGGATTCCTTTTGAGGAAATTCGTCTTTCTGTTGTTCCCCTTTACTATCAGAATTAATTTGTTCTTTTCTACGAATCGCATCTTCTCTTGAAAGCAAAGTTTTAAAGTATACCGGTTCGCCAATTGCTTCATCTGCAAGTTTTTGCTGTTCCGGGGTCAGCATATGTTCATGTATAATCAGCACGCCATTTCCTTCTTCCAAAGATTTCAAATCAATATTGAGTTGATTATCCTGAACGTATTTCTTAAGCGACAAGATTTGATTGTCATTTAAAATCTGCACAGTATTCCAACTGAATTCTTCCATCATATTGTCATTTGTAAGATTCGAAAGCCCTTCGTCATAAGGGCGGATGCTCTTTCTGGACATAACTGTAGTTACATAAGCTCCTTCGATCAGATTAGATTTTTCCCAATCAATACCTTCTATCTTATGTAGTTTTTTTTCCAACTCTTGAGAGATTGGTGAAAATTCATCATAATCGTTATCATACAGCAGTTCCACACAATCTCCCTGCGTCAGCAAAGGATCAACATCGATTTCTCTGGTTTTATATTCTTCCCCACATCCCTGGCTTTTCCCGAATTTGCTAAACTCTCCTGCCAGCAAAAAATCAGGACGTTTCTCAAGAAGATGCTTATAATCGCATCCATTTGTAAGTACATTCATTAGAATAAAAGACAGAACTCCTAAAAATATGGAAATACTTGTAATGATAAATCGTGCTTTATGACGCGTTATATTTCCCAATGCAATATAAAACATTTCTCCTGTTTCAGAGCGTTTCAACACCAGTTTCCCAGGATGTTTTATTTTTCTGTCACCCATATTTCCATCATAAGTTGCACTCTCAATACAAGACAGCTTCGTTATTTTTCTAATAACGCCTTCCGATGCTATCCACAAAATTCCATTTACAAATACAACAGAAAGCAAAAGAATCCACGGTCTGAAAAAGGAAAGTATTGTATTCCCTCCCATTTCCTGATAAAAATAAAAACCTAATATTTTCGGTATCAATAAACTCAAAATCAGTGCAGAGATCAAACTTCCCAAGACTGAGCCTTTTAACATGAGTGACCGCATTTGTTTTCGGTAAATTTTCGTAATCTGTCTTTCTGTGGCTCCGATCGTGTGGAGCAGTCCGAGATTTTGAACATCTTCACTCATGGATATCCAAAGGACATTGCGTACAAGGAAATATATTCCACACAAAATTCCTATTGTTCCTAATATCAACATATCATATCCACCTGCGAATTTAGAAACAGCAGTATATTGTGCTGTATCAGAAACGTATATCTTCTGATCTGCACTCTTCATCGGCAATGTCTGATATAATTTTTCCTCTGTTTTACTCCTGTTTAAATGATCACTCTGACTGAAAAGTAAAGTATAAGGACCCTTTTCCAGTTTCAACTCTTTAATTTTGTCATGTGAAATATATCCGATTACTAATTCATTTCCAGAGTCTGTATACCAGCCACACAATTCGAATTTTTCTTTCGAATGTTCGAACACACCTTTGTATACATCTAAGTTTATTTCCATTCCCTGTTCCGGTTCAGAGATACCAAGTTTTTTCAATGCCCGCTCAGATAATAGAATTTCATCCTTTTTCTGTGGGTAGCTTCCAATCACATTGGTATATGCCGGTCTCCAAAAAATTGTTCCAGCTTTCTGAGTCAGCCCATACTACGTTGCATATCGTTTTTGCATTATTCTCTGAAATGTCTGTAGCTTCACCTACAAAAATACTTTTTCCAACTTGTTTTATATAATCCAGTTGTTTTAATTTTGCATATTGTTCTTCTGTTCCATCTTCTATTCTGCCCGAAGAAGCGGTTCCATTTTCTCTGACCAGTCTTATTTCTTCTGCCTGTATTTTTCCAAAGGAAATTCCAAATACCATGGTAATAGCAACAATACCGATTACTGCCGAGCAAAATAAAATCGTATGATGTGGGTGTCAAAAGTATTGATATCACATAGTGCGCTTTGCTACGAAAATAAAACTCGTAGCAAAGGACAAAAAATATGTGCAGTTGTCAGTCACAGAAAATGTGACTTTTGACACCCACATCATAAAAAATAAACCGGCAGAAAAACAACTTATTCATAAGAAAAATTTTAGTTATATAAGCGGTAAGGAAAGCCAAATAAATTTTTATCTGCAGGAACCGCAGTGCTGCGAAAGATAATATTATGGAAAAACGAATTGCCCAAAATGTCAGAATAGTATGAATGTTTATTGAAAGTTGTCTGAATATATAATATAATACTATTACAATAAAAACGAGTATTCTTTGTTATGAGAGGAGGAGAATCCATTGGCATATTAATTTCACATCGAAAAAAAATAAGAAAGTAGTGTAAAATATTTATTTTTAAGAAAGATATATGTGTTGCCAGAAATCTTGTGGAATGTAACAGAATTAAAGGAAGGAGAAAGAATTTATGAAACACGCAAAGAAAATGATAGCATTCATATTAGTAATTACAATTACGCTGATACAAGGGATATCTGCAAACGCCTCAAATATTAATCTTAATGATGATTCTGCTAATTTATTATATAAAAATCATCACTCAGAAGAAATTCTGATTGATGGGAAAACTTATATCTATAACTTATATCTGACGGATGAAGGAAATCGAGGGATGGATATACTTGATGAATCAGGTCAGATTATAGCACAATTAGAATATGATGAAGATAATTATACTACTCTAGTGGATGGTCATGTTTGGAGTGTTGGTACTCCTGACAAAAATGTAAATGTATTAGCTGATGCTAATTGGATTTATTTCAGTTCTGTAGATCATACTATTACATGGCCAGAAGCCGCTGCTGTTGCTGTAATCGCAGGTGCTATAGCAATAGGTATCGGATTCATTGGTCCACAGGCAGTAATAGGAGCTATTGGTTTTGGAGCATTATCTGTAATTGCTGGTATGAGTCCTGGAGGACGTGTCAACGCAACAATTTATAAATTCAATTCATCTCTTATTAATCAATATAAAGTCATTTGGATGTTCTGCGATCCGCTAGGTGTATGGTACGGTCCATATACAAATATAGTTAACCAATAACTCAAGGAGGTATTTATGAAAAAGCATTTATCGGCTATCATAACAAGTATCGGAATCATGATTGGAATTATCTTACTGATTTTGATTCAGGTAATTGGAAAGACGAATATTCTTGACATACTGGTAAGGTGCTATACTTTTTCTATCCCATTATGGATTACTATTATTGTTTCCTTAAAAAGAAAAGAAAAGTAGTACCGCTATTTCAAAAAAGACAACATCAGTACAGCTTGACTGCAGAGCAGGAAGGAGACTATTATATTACAATTTATTTTGCGACTAAGATACTTACTTTGAAAAATGGTCGGATGGAGAGAAAGCCACCAGGGTTGTTTCATGAAGGATTTTTAAAAACATAAAAAGATCAGATTTTATCGGGGGTTATGCATGTTATACAAAACATGTGTAACTCTTGATTTTTTGTGCCTGTAGAGGTATAATAT
>NZ_JAKVPP010000008.1:0-160855 GCF_022487435.1 Mediterraneibacter sp. NSJ-151
CCCCCCCCCCCCCCCCCCCCCCCCCCCCCCCCCCCCCCCCCCCCCCCCCCCCCCCCCCCCCCCCCTTTTCCTCAATTGTCACTTCCAAATGTCACTTTCACAAACGTTACTTTCCGTTGTATAATAATGTAACGACAATAAGTATAAGAGAGGAAAGAGAAATGAATAAAAAAGAAGTACTGGAAATTAGAAAACAATTTACACCCGCAAACTGTGCGATTACGCGTATTTGCGGATGCTATGTAGACCATGAAAAGACAAAACGTTTAGAATCGAAAGAAGCATTTCTTTCTTTGCCGGAAGAAGAAGCATTTAAGTATTTTGATATTTTTAAGAAAACATTATCAGGGAGTCTGGGGAAGAACCTGTTGAATATGGAATTTCCTTTGGAACAGGAGATGCCGGGAGGAACGCAGGAATTTTTATTGAAATTAAAAAACAGTAAATTAGAAGATGATATGCTTTTGGAAGAGTTTTACGATAAAATAATCGAGAACTATGAGTATGAAGAAAACTATTATATTATTTTGATCCATGCAATGTATGATATTCCGGGAAAAGGAACAGATGAATTAGAAATGTATGATGCATCGGATGAGGTATTTGAATATCTTATATGCAGTATCTGTCCAGTGTCATTATCAAAAGCCGGATTGTGTTATAATGCCGAGGATAACAGGATTGAAGACCGTATACGTGACTGGATTGTAGATAAGCCTGATAAAGGATTTTTATTCCCTGCATTTACAGATCGAAGTACAGATATCCATGGGGTATTGTATTATACAAAGAAATCGCAGGACCTTCAGCCGGAGTTGATCAATCAGGTGCTGGGAGCGAAGATGCCGATGTCGGCGGACTCACAGAAAGAGACATTCCAGATGATCATTGAGGATACGCTCGGCGAAGATGGTGATTATGAAACGGTAAGAAATATTCATGAGACTCTGAATGAAATTATTGAAGAACATAAAGATGAGCCGGAACCAGTATCCTTAGATAAAACAGATATGAAGAAAATCTTTGAGAATAGTGGCGTATCAGCAGAACAGATGGAGATATTTGAACAGACATTTGAGGCTGCAGCGGGCGAAAAATCAACACTTATTGCAGAAAATATTGCAGAGACAAGAAAATTCAATATTGAGACACCTGACGTGGTTATAAAAGTAAACCCGGACAGAGCTGATTTGATTGAAACAAGGATAATTGATGGAAGACAATGCATTGTGATTCCTGTTGATGACCATATAGAATTGAATGGGATTAATGTCCGTACAATAAAACGCCCGCAGGCAGATGAATAAAAGGAGATGAGTTAAATGAAACAGGATACACTAGAAGGCAGAGCGAAAACCAAAAACGGCGTAAAGAGATTGTGTTTTTCTGTGGTTTGTATTTTGCTGGAAGTTCTTTTTGTTATAGTTATGCTCACCAAATTGAACAGATACGCAGAATTTGTCAATCTGCTGACAAGGATTCTGGCAGGCGGTTTGGTTTTGGGACTTTATGCATCCAACAAAACTTCGTCTATGAAAATGCCATGGATAATTTTGATACTTATATTTCCGATAATGGGAGTTGGTTTGTACTTGATGATTGGATTAAACGGCGGAACTCGTAAAATGAGAATACGGTACAAAGACATTGATAATATTATTTTGCCGTTACTTCCGGAAAATCAAGAAACTTTAGGAAGATTAAACGAGAAAAATCCAAAAGCCGGCAATATTGCTTACTATATAAAGAAAAATGCAAATTATCCGGTATATCAGAATACAGATGTAACATATTACAGTGAAGCGGTAAAAGGACTGGAAGCCCAGCTTGAAGAATTGTCAAAAGCAGAAAGTTTTATTTTTATGGAATACCATGCGATTGAGGATGCACAAGCGTGGTATATGATCCAAAAGGTTTTGGAAGAACGAGTACAAGCAGGAGTAGAAGTTCGCATTTTTTATGATGACATGGGGTCAATCGGATTCATAAATACAGATTTTATAGAGAAGCTTGAGAATGTAGGGATTCAGTGCCGTGTATTCAATCCATTTATGCCGGGTCTGAATGTATTTCTAAATAATCGAGATCATCGTAAAATTACGGTTATAGATGGAAAAATCGGATTTACCGGTGGCTATAATCTTGCAAATGAGTACTTTAATTTTACACATCCATACGGACAGTGGAAGGATACGGGGATTCGTTTAGAGGGAGACGCAGTCCGGTCATTGACGATAACATTTTTAGAAATGTGGAATGCAGTCAATGATAAAGATAAAAATGATACGAATTTTGAAAAATATTTATTACCATATGAGTATCATGCAGAACAAAGCGGATTTATCCAGCCTTATGCGGACAGTCCGATGGATGATGAGCAGGTGGGCGAAGAAGTTTACATCAGCATGATAAATAAAGCAGAAAAATATTGTTGGTTTATGACGCCGTATCTGATTATTACAGATGAGATGATGCATGCAATGTGTCTGGCTGCGAAACGCGGGGTTGATGTAAGGATAATTACACCGGGAATTCCGGATAAGAAATTAATTTATAGTGTTACACGTTCATTTTATCACGGACTGGTAAAAGATGGAGTGCGTATTTTTGAATGGACTCCTGGATTTTGCCATGCAAAAATGAGTGTAGCTGATGATTGTATGGCTACGTGTGGAACCATAAATCTGGATTATAGAAGCCTTTATCATCATTTTGAAAATGGATGCTTTATGGCAGATTGTAGCGCAGTTACTTTGATTAGAGAAGATTTAGAAGCAACCATGAAAGAATGCTGTGAAGTGACGGAAAAATATAGTTCAGGGAATAGTGCTTATTTGCGTCTGGGCCAATTGTTTATGAGATTATTTGCAGGATTATTATAGAAATGAAAACAGATTTAAAAAGAGAAAAACAAGAGTTACGGAAACAAATAAAAAAGAAAATTTCAGAACTTTCAATAGCGTATTGTAAGTCAGCAGATGAGAAGATTAGCAAACATGCATTAACACTTCCTGAATATGAGAATGCAAAGGTAGTCTTTTGTTATGTGGGAACGAAAGATGAAATCAATACAACGCCGATGTTACAGGAAATATTAAAATCAGGCAGGAAGCTTGGTGTTCCAAAGTGTATTTCAAAAGGTGTTATGAAAGTTTATGCGATTACAAGCCTGGATGACTTGGAAGAAGGTGCTTATGGCATTATGGAGCCAAAAGGTTACTGCGAAGAGATACCACCGCAGAAGATTGATCTGGCATTTGTACCATGTGTCACATGCAATAAAAAAGGTGACAGACTCGGATATGGTGGGGGATTTTATGACAGATATCTTAGTCAGACAGATGCGTGGAGAGTAATCTTGTGCAGAGAAAAAATACTTCTGTCGGAGATACCGACAGAAGGGCATGACTTGATGATGGATGTTGTGGTATCCGAGAGAGAAATTGTTCGATATCAAATGGAAAATTAGAGAAAAATATTAAAAAACTGTGAAAATACAAGAGGTTTTCTTGACAAATATAATCAATGCTCATAAAATAACCGTTAGACATCTAACTAATTACTGATGAAGAAAAGAGGGATGATATAAGTGAATGATGAAAAAGAAATGTCAATCGTCAATATTATGAATCAGATTATGCATATGGAGATGAATTGTGCCAGTCAGTCGTTAAAACAATATGAATTAAAACCATGGCAGGCAGCGATGTTTTTCTCATTACATCAAAATAGTGGTATGTCACAAAGGGAATTAGCTAAAAAGATGAAACTGACACCACCGACGATCACATCGGGAATTAAGAAGATGGAAAAGCAGGGCTTGATCGAGCGCCGGCCTGACGAACAGGATCAACGAATTATGAGATTATATTTGACAGAAAAGGCAGAGAATTGTCTTGAACAGGTTTGGGGTGTAATTAATAAGATGGAAGAGATGTTAGTTTCGGGGTTTAGCATAGAAGAAAAAATCCTGCTTAGAAGATTTTTACTCCAAATGCTGGATAATTTAAAACAGCATACGGAACGTACAACCGACCAGAAAAACAATTAAAACAGAAGGAAGAAAGGATTTGTACTATGGGTAAATTATTCAAATATCTGAAAACGTACTGGAAGATGGCATTTGTTATATTGCTTGTACTTTTGGTTCAGGTATATTGCGACTTATCTCTGCCAAGTTATACGTCAGATATCGTAAATGTTGGAATTCAGCAGGCAGGTGTCGATGACAAGATACCGGAAGCAATTTCAGAAGAAGAGATGGAGAAAGTATTGTTGTTTGTACAGGCAGATGACAGGCAGACAGTGCTGGATGCATATGAAAAAGATGAGAATACTTATAATCAAACAACATATGTATTGAAGAAAAATATTCAGGATAACGAAGAGAAAACAGAAGAATTAGAAGAAATTTTATCTGTTCCGATGATGATGACAGCTGGATTTGAACAAGGAAGTGATACAACAGCTAAGATTGAAGAGCAGTTGCGTGCAAACATTCCGGCCGAGATGCTTCCAAAAGATGCAACAGTATTTGATATTTTGAAAATGCTGCCGGAAGAGCAACTTTCACAGATGACTGATAAGATGAAAGACCAAATGGATGATATGCCGGATACGATCATAGAACAAGCCGGAATCAGTTATATCAAAACGGCATATGAAGATCTTGGTATGGATATGAATCAGATACAATTCCATTATTTGTTTGTAACAGGAGGAAAGATGCTTGCACTTGCATTACTCGGAATGTTGGCAAGTGTTCTGGTCGGACTGCTGGCATCACGCGTGGGTGCATCAACAGGACGCGACCTTCGTGGCAAAGTGTTTAGAAAAGTTGTTGGATTTTCCAATAATGAATTTGATCAGTTTTCAACAGCTTCATTGATCACAAGAAGTACCAATGATATTCAGCAGATACAGATGTTGATCGTTATGCTTCTTCGTATTGTATTATATGCTCCGCTTATCGCAATCGGCGGCATTTATAAAGTATTCCAAACAAATGTATCTATGTCATGGATCATTGCATTGGCAGCGATTTTAATCGTACTGGTAGTTTCTGTATTGTTTATTGTTGCAATGCCAAAATTTAAGATCATGCAGCAATTGGTTGATAAACTGAATCTTGTAACACGTGAAATCTTAACTGGTTTATCAGTTATCCGTGCATTTAGTACAGAAAAACATGAAGAAGAAAGATTCGATAAAGCGAATAGAGATTTGACAAAAACCAATCTTTTTGTAAACCGTGCTATGACATTTATGATGCCGGTCATGATGGTAGTTATGAATGCAATTTCTGTACTGATCGTATGGACGGGAGCGCATGGCATAAATGACGGTCAGATGCAGGTCGGTGATATGATGGCATTTATCCAATATACAATGCAGATTATCATGGGATTTTTAATGCTGTGTATGATTTCTGTCATGTTACCTAGAGCAGCTGTTGCAGCAGAGCGTGTAGATGAAGTGTTGACAAGCAAGACGATCATCAAAGATCCAGAGCAACCGAAACATTTGCCAAAGAAAACAGAAGGCGTTTTGAAATTCAATCATGTAGCTTTTAAATATCCTGGTGCAGATGAAGATGTTCTTGAAGATATTGACTTTACGGCACATCCGGGACAGACAACGGCCATTATCGGAAGTACCGGAAGCGGAAAATCTACATTAGTGAATTTGATTCCTCGTTTCTATGATGTGACAGAAGGCTCTATTACATTGGATGGTATTGATATCCGAGAAATGACACAGCAGGAGCTGAGAAGTAAACTGGGATATGTTCCACAGAAAGGTGTTCTGTTCTCAGGAACGATTGGTTCGAATATTATGTTTGGCAATCCGGACGGAAATGAACAGGATATGGAAGAGGCAGCCAAGATTGCACAGGCAACAGAATTTATCGATACAAAATCCAAAAAATATGACAGTACAATTTCACAGGGCGGTGGAAATGTATCAGGAGGACAAAAGCAGCGTCTTTCGATTGCACGTGCGATTGCAAAACATCCAAAACTCTTTATTTTTGATGACAGTTTTTCAGCACTGGATTATAAGACAGATGTAGCACTTCGTAAGGCATTGAAGGAAAAAACATCAGACAGTACTGTGTTAATCGTAGCACAGCGTATTAGTACAATTTTGCATGCGGAACAGATTATTGTTCTGGACGATGGAAAGATTGCCGGAGTCGGTACTCATCAGGAGTTGCTGAAAAATTGTGAGGTATATCAGCAGATTGCAGCTTCTCAGTTATCAGAAGCAGAATTAAAGGCGGGATTAGAAGAAAATGGGAAAGGAGGAGAACAGTAATGAGTGAAAATCGAGGACCAAGACGTGGGCCGATGGGTCATGGACGTATGGGTGGAGAAAAGGCAAAAGATTTCAAAGGTACCATGGGAAAATTAATTAAATACATGAGTGCATTTAAGATTCAGATGCTGTTCGTTGTGATCTTTGCCATTGGAGGAACTGTCTTTAATATCATCGGACCGAAAATACTTGGTAAAGCAACAACAGAGATTTTTAATGGACTGGTAAGCAAAGTTTCCGGCGGAAGCGGAATGGATTTTGAAAAGATTGCAACTATTTTGCTGACAGCATTGGCATTGTATGTAACGAGTGCATTGTGCTCGTTGGTACAGGGCTTCTTGATGACGGGAGTTTCACAAAAAACAACATACCGATTGAGAAAAGAAATTTCACAGAAAATCAATCGTATGCCAATGAATTACTTTGATACGAGAACACATGGTGAAGTGCTTTCAAGGGTTACGAATGATGTGGACACTCTGGGACAGAGTTTGAATCAGAGTGCAACACAGATCATAACTTCGACAACAACGATCATCGGTGTACTTGTGATGATGTTGTCAATCAGTCCTCTTATGACGCTGGTTGCACTCTTAATCCTTCCTGTTTCACTTGGCATGATTTCATTTGTAATGAAACATTCACAGAAATATTTCAAAGGACAGCAGGAATATTTGGGAAATGTAAATGGTCAGGTGGAGGAAGTTTATTCTGGGCATAATATCGTGAAAGCCTTTAATAAGGAAAAAGATGTGATCGAAGAGTTTGAGAAGACGAATGATAAATTATATGATTCAGCATGGAAATCACAGTTCTTTTCCGGAATGATGATGCCGATCATGCAGTTTGTGGGAAATTTAGGATATGTAGGGGTAGTTATACTCGGAGGCATTTTAGCTGCTAAGAAGACGATTGAGGTCGGAGATATACAGTCATTTATCCAGTATGTAAGAAACTTTACTCAGCCAATCCAGCAGCTTGCACAGGTTGCAAATATGCTACAGTCCACAGCAGCAGCTTCAGAACGTGTCTTTGAATTTCTTGAAGAAGAGGAAGAAGATCAGACAGTTCCAAATCCGGTATCAGTAGAAGGGTTAGAAGGAAATGTTACATTTGAGCATGTGCATTTTGGATACAATGAGGATAAGATTATTATCAATGATTTTTCTGTTGATGTAAAAGAAGGACAGAAAATTGCGATTGTTGGACCGACAGGTGCTGGAAAAACGACAATGATCAAGCTTTTGATGCGTTTCTATGATGTGAACAGCGGGGCAATTTTGATTGATGGACACAATGTTAAGGATTTTAACAGAAGTGAATTAAGACAGATGTTTGGAATGGTACTTCAGGATACATGGTTGTTCCATGGAAGTATAAAGGATAACATTAAATATGGAAAGCTGAATGCGACAGATGAAGAAGTGATTGAAGCTGCAAAGGCGGCAAGAGTACATCGATTTGTACAGACATTACCGGGTGGATACGATATGGAATTAAACGAAGAAGCAAGTAATGTGTCACAGGGACAGAAACAGCTTCTTACAATTGCGAGAGCAATTCTTGCAGATCCTAAAATATTAATCCTGGATGAGGCTACAAGTTCTGTAGATACAAGAACAGAAATTCAAATCCAAAAAGCGATGGATACGCTTATGAAGGGAAGAACAAGTTTTGTGATCGCACACAGACTTTCTACTATACGTGATGCAGATGTGATCCTGGTTATGAAAGATGGAGATATTGTAGAACAGGGCAATCACGAAGAACTGCTTGCAAAAAATGGATTCTATGCAGATTTGTATAACTCACAGTTTGAAAATACAACAGAACAAGCATCATAAATCGAATGAAAAGATGGAAAGAGACCTTAAGTGACGGGTCTCTTTCTTCTATGTTATATTGTTATTATAGGGTGAAAGAATAACGATATAATTGTTTTTTAAATAGAAATGTGAAAAAAGGGTTTCACAAAAGGGTGTTTCCATATTATAATGCAAGGTAATGATGTATTTACAAAAGGAGAAATCATAGTATGGAATCGGGGTTAACACATTTTGATGAAAATGGTAAGGCACTGATGGTGGATGTGACAGATAAAGGCGAGACTGTTCGTGAGGCAACTGCCGCAGGAAAAATCATGGTCAGCAGAAAAGTATATGAAGCAATTGCAGCAGGAACAGTTGGAAAAGGAGATGTCCTGGGAGTGGCGACAACAGCCGGGATTATGGGAGCTAAGAGAACCGCTGAGCTGATTCCGATGTGTCATATTCTTCCAATCACGAATTGCAGAGTGACGTTTGATATGGATGAAGAAAGTTGTACAATCTACTGCTATTGTACAGTGAAAGTGACAGGAAAGACAGGCGTAGAGATGGAAGCACTGACAGGGGTCAGTGTTGCACTTTTGACCGTGTATGATATGTGTAAGGCATTGGATAAATCGATGGAGATCGGTGAGATTTATCTTTGTAGAAAGACGGGCGGTAAGAGTGGCGAAGTGCGAAATGAGAAAGTACCATATATACAGCATGAAAATAAGACACCTAAGAATGATCCGTTAAAAGATTTGGATTATCAGTTGGGTAATCCGAATAGAAAACGGACGGTAACAGGACGCGGAACACTGGATGATTTGGATTTATTATAAGATGCAAAAAGAAAGGAAGATTGAACATGAAGTGGAAAAGTTTTCGCTTAAAGACAACTACACAGGCAGAAGATATCGTGAGCAGTATGCTGGCAGATTTGGGGGTTGAAGGAGTTCAGATTGAAGATAAGATTCCTTTGACAGCGGCAGATAAGGAGCAGATGTTTGTGGATATTTTGCCGGAAACAGAGGCTGATGACGGAATTGCATATTTAAGCTTTTATTTAGAAGAAGATGCGGATACAGAAAGTATTTTGAAAAATGTCCGTCAGGAACTGGAAGAAATGTCAGAATTTATGGATCTTGGAGAATGTTCTATTGAAGAATCCGAGACAGAGGATGTGGATTGGGTAAATAATTGGAAACAATATTTCCATCAGTTTTATGTAGATGATATTTTAATCATTCCGTCATGGGAAGATGTAAAACCGGAAGATGAGGATAAGATGGTGATCCATATTGATCCGGGAACAGCATTTGGAACAGGAATGCATGAGACAACACAGTTATGCATTCGCCAGATCCGTAAACATGTGACTTCGGATACAGAAATTCTTGATGTTGGATGCGGAAGTGGAATCCTTGGAATGCTGGCACTTAAATTTGGAGCGAAACATTCCGTAGGAACAGACCTTGATCCTTGTGCAATCGATGCAACATATGAAAATATGGAAGTGAATGGTATTTCAAAGGATCAGTATGAAGTTATGATCGGAAATATTATTGATGATAAAGCGGTACAGGATAAGGTTGGATATGAATGCTATGATATCGTTGTGGCAAATATTCTTGCAGATGTGTTAGTCGCTCTTACACCGGTGATTGTAAATCAGCTGAAAAAGGGTGGTATATATATCACAAGCGGAATCATCGATGATAAAGAAGAGACTGTTGTTGAAGCTGTGAAAAAAGCAGGACTGGAAGTGCTGGAAGTGACATATCAGGGTGAGTGGGTGTCTGTAACAGCACGAAAGAACTAATTAAAAGGAGAGACAAAAATGCATCATTTTTTTGTTGAACCAACGCAAATCTGTGGAGATACGATTGCAATAGAGGGTTCGGATCTGAACCATATGAAAAATGTGTTGAGGATTAAACCAGGAGAATCGGTTGAAATCAGTGACGGAAGTTCAAACAGATATATATGTGAAGTGGACGAGTATGAGCAGGACTCGGCAAGACTACATATCTGTGATAAGATTCAGGATGATGTAGAACTTCCGTCCAGAATTTATCTGTTTCAAGGACTGCCAAAAGCTGATAAGATGGAATTGATCATACAGAAAGCTGTGGAGCTTGGTGTTTATGAGGTGGTTCCGGTTGTGACAAAGCGTGCAGTAGTAAAACTGGATGAGAAAAAAGCTGCCAAGAAGGTTGCGCGCTGGAATGCAATCGCAGAAGGAGCGGCAAAACAGTCCGGAAGAAACAGAATTCCAGAAGTTCACGACGTTATGACATTTGCAGAGGCATTAGAATTTGCAAAAAGCTTAGATGTCCGTCTGATTCCTTATGAGAAAGCAGAAGGAATGGGGACGATGAAATCAGCTGTAGATCAGATTAAGCCGGGTGAAAGTATTGGGGTTTTTATCGGACCGGAAGGCGGATTTGAAGAGGCGGAGATTGAACAGGCGATGGAACAGGAGATTATACCGGTTTCGTTGGGAAAAAGAATATTGAGGACAGAGACGGCAGGGTTGACAATTTTATCAATTCTGATGTATCACTTAGAATGTGAGATTCATAATTTATAGTAAGAAACGTTCAGAGCAACAGTGAAAAATCTGAACAAGACAGAGAAGGAAAGGTAACATGGAAGTTTATTTAGATAATTCGGCGACAACAAGAGCATATCCGGAAGTTGGAAATATTGTATATAAAGTAATGTGTCAGGATTATGGTAATCCGTCTTCGATGCATCGTAAAGGCGTAGAGGCGGAGCATTATGTGAAAGATGCAAAAGAAATTTTAGCAAAGCTATTAAAAGTAAATGCGAAGGAAATCTTTTTTACATCAGGAGGTACAGAAAGCGATAACCTGGCTTTGATCGGAGCAGCACGGGCAAATCGACGCAGGGGGAATCATTTGATCACATCTTCAATCGAACATCCAGCTATTTTAAATACAATGCATTATCTGGAAGAAGAGGAAGGATTTCGGGTGACATATTTACCGGTAGATGAGAATGGACGTGTTCGTTTAGAAGCATTAAAAGAGGCACTGTGCCAAGATACGATTTTAGTATCCATCATGTATGTTAATAACGAGGTGGGTTCTGTCCAACCGATTGAAGAAGCTGTAAAAATCGTAAAAAACTTCAATCCAAGAATTCTCTTCCATTCTGATGCAGTGCAGGGATTTGGAAAGTACCATATTTATCCGAAACGAGTTGGGATTGATATGCTTTCAGCAAGTGGACATAAAATCCATGGACCAAAAGGAACAGGATTTTTATATATAAATGAGAAAGTAAAGATTAAGCCGATTATTTTCGGAGGAGAGCAGCAGAAGAATATTCGTTCCGGTACAGAAAATGTTCCGGGAATTGCAGGACTTGGACTTGCGGCAAAGATGATATATCAAGATCTGAACATGAAAGTTTCACTGATGAGGGAACTGAAAGCTCATTTTATAGAAGGAATATCGAAAATAGAACACGCAACGGTGCATGGTCTGACTGATGAAAATAGTGCACCTCATATTATAAGCGTTGGCATTGCAGGGGTTAGAAGTGAAGTGTTGCTGCATACTTTGGAAGATAAAGGTATATACGTGTCTTCAGGTTCTGCGTGTGCATCAAATCATCCTGCGATCAGTGGAGTATTAAGAGGAATTGGAACTTCACAGGAGTACCTGGATTCGACATTGCGTTTCAGTATGTCAGAATTTACAACAAAAGAAGAAATTGACTATACGTTGGAAACACTATATAATTGTGTACCGATGTTAAGGAGATATACAAGACACTAAAAAGGAGAAAGATATGAAATTTCATTCATTTTTGATCAAATACGGTGAGATTGGAATTAAAGGAAAAAATCGTTATATATTTGAGGACGCATTGGTTCGTCAGATTCGATTTGCATTGAAAGATGTAGATGGAGAATTTTATGTTCACAAATCTTATGGAAGAGTATATGTGGATTGTGATGGAGAGTATGATTATGAAGAGACTGTAGAAAGTCTTGCAAGAGTATTTGGAATTGTTGGAATTTGTCCGGTTGTCCGTCTGGAGGATAAAGGCTTTGAAGAACTGAAAAAAGAAGTGGTTGCTTATATGGATGAGATGTATCCGGATAAGAATAAGACTTTTAAAGTAGAGGCGAGAAGAAGTAAAAAGAGCTATCCTCTTCAGTCTATGCAGATTAACTGTCAGTTAGGTGAAGTGATTTTAGATGCATTTCCTGAGATGAAGGTAGATGTACATCATCCGGATATTATGTTGAATGTAGAAGTCCGTGAAGAGATTTATCTTTATTCAGAGATTATTCCGGGACCGGGTGGAATGCCGGTTGGAACAAACGGAAGTGCGATGTTACTTCTGTCAGGCGGAATTGACAGCCCGGTTGCGGGATATATGATCGCAAAACGAGGAGTTTCCTTGGAAGCAACATATTTTCATGCACCACCGTATACAAGCGAACGTGCAAAAGAAAAGGTTGTAGATCTTGCACGTCTTGTATCAAAATATTCAGGACCGATCAAATTGAATGTTGTAAACTTCACAGATATTCAGTTGTATATTTATGAGAAGTGTCCACATGAAGAACTCACGATCATTATGCGTCGTTATATGATGAAGATTGCAGAACATTTTGCAAAACAGGACGGTTGTCTTGGCATGATCACAGGGGAGAGTATTGGACAGGTTGCAAGTCAGACAATGCAGAGTCTGAATGTGACAAATGCGGTTTGCACATTGCCGGTTTATCGTCCGCTGATTGGCTTTGATAAACGTGATATCGTAGAAATTTCAGAAAAAATCAACACATATGAGACTTCAATACTGCCATTCGAAGATTGCTGTACAATTTTCGTGGCGAAACATCCGGTTACAAAACCAATTTTGGAGAAGATTGAAAAATCAGAATTGAATCTGGCAGAAGGTATTGATGAATTAGTACAGAAAGCGATTGATACAGTAGAAGTGATTAAAGTAAAATAATTGTTGCTGGTCACAGGTACTGTGAACAGTAACAAATAATCAAAACAAAAAGGCTGTCGTAAAAGACAGCCTTACTACTTGACAAATGTAAGTCGATTACTTATTTGATGATGTATGGCTCAAGAGCTGCAAGGATATCATCCAATTCGCCATCGGCATGAATGTTCAGGTCGATTGGTTTTGAAAGATCCAGGCTGAAGATACCCATAATAGATTTAGCATCGATTACATATCGTCCAGATACAAGATCAAAGTCGTTATCGTATTTTGTGATTTCATTTACGAAAGACTTTACTTTGTCAATTGAGTTTAAAGAAATCTGTACAGTTTTCATGTTATAATCCCTCCTTGATATACGAAAAAGTACGAGGTTTTCCCTCTTAGCTTATTCTACGAGATAGGAATATAAAAGTCAAGAAACTGATAGAAAAAAGAACGATAGAAGGAGAAAAATTAATGAAAAAAGTAGCGTTGCATAATTTGGGATGCAAGGTGAATGCGTATGAGACAGAAGCCATGCAGGAAATGCTGGAAAAAGAGGGGTATGAAATTGTTCCGTTTAAAGAAGGCGCAGACATTTATATTATTAATACATGTACAGTGACGAATATTGCAGACAGAAAATCCAGACAGATGTTGCATCGTGCGAGAAAAATGAATCCGGATGCAATTGTAGTTGCGGCCGGATGTTATGTGCAGGCACAGGAAAATGAACATCATGAATTAGATTCCTGCATTGACATTGTAATTGGAAATAATAAAAAACAAGATTTGATTCAGATTTTGGATGAATATGAATCAAAATGTAAAACAGAGAAAGTAATTGATATTAATCATACAAATGAATATGAAAACCTAAATCTATCTCGCACCGGAGAACATACAAGAGCTTACATCAAAGTACAGGATGGATGCAATCAGTTCTGTTCATATTGTATTATTCCGTTTGCAAGAGGCCGCGTGCGCAGTCGTTCTCTGGAAGATGTAGTACAGGAAGTAACAACATTATCTGGAAATGGTTACAAGGAAGTTGTTCTTACAGGAATTCATCTGAGTTCTTATGGAGTTGATTTTGAAGAACAGGAAGCGAGAAAGAAAACAGATTTACTGACATTGATTCTGGCAGTTCATGAAATTCCGGGTATTGAACGTATTCGTCTGGGTTCTCTGGAACCAAGGATCATCACAGAAGAATTTGCTAAAACAATAGCAGGACTTCCGAAGATGTGTCCACATTTTCATTTATCTTTACAGAGCGGGTGTGATGCAACTTTGAAACGTATGAATCGCCGCTATACAACGGGTGAGTATTATGAAAAGTGTGAGCTTTTGCGAAAATATTTTGACCACCCGGCGTTGACAACGGATGTAATTGTAGGATTTCCGGGAGAGACAGAAGAAGAGTTTGAAGAATCAAAAGCATTTGTCGACAAAGTAAACTTCTATGAAACACATATTTTTAAATATTCTAAACGGGAAGGAACAAGGGCAGCTGTGATGGAAAATCAGGTGCCGGAACAGATAAAGGCAGAAAGAAGTGCACAATTGATTGAGCTGGGAGCAAAAAAACAGGAAGCATACGAGAAAGAAATGGTTGGAAAAGATGTAGAAATCCTTGTGGAAGAACCAGCACAGATCAACGGAAAAGAAGTACAAGTCGGGCACACAAAAGAATATATAAAAGTTGCATTGGAATCAGATGAAAATTTACAGAATCAGATTGTCAAGGCGCGAATAGATGACCATTCTCAAATTATCCATTGAATTTTAAACGGGATTATATTAGAATGATAAGTAGGGAATCTGGCAACTTTGTTTTGCTGGAGGATGTTTTGTGGCTGTCTGGGACAGATGCGAGATGTAAATTTATTATGGGTTATAAAAATAATGACCGGTAATGAAAACAATACAATGTTAGACATAAAAAGAGAAAGGTGGAAAAAACATGAGTGATTTGAGTAATACACAATTCTTTCAGGTTGAACCAGGTCCGCAGATTTCTGCAAAAGATATCTTAGAGATCGTTTTCAAAGCGTTGAAAGAAAAAGGATATAATCCGGTAAACCAGATTGTTGGATATATTATGTCCGGAGATCCAACTTATATCACAAGTTACAATGGAGCAAGAAGTCTTGTGATGAAAGTGGAGAGAGATGAACTGGTAGAAGAGTTATTGAAGTCGTATATTCAGAATAATTCATGGGAATAATTAAATTATGAGAATTATGGGATTGGATTATGGCACGAAGACAGTTGGGGTTGCAATTAGTGACGCACTTGGTCTGACGGCTCAGGGTATAGAGACAATAGAACGAAAAGAAGAAAACAAGCTGCGTCGCACATGTGCACGCATCGAAGAACTGATTCGTGAATATGAAGTAGAAAAGATCGTGCTCGGCTTTCCAAAACATATGAACAATGATGTGGGAGAGAGAGCAGAGAAGTCACTGGAATTTAAAGCAATGTTAGAACGAAGAACCGGACTTGAAGTGGTCATGTGGGATGAACGCCTGACGACGGTTGCTGCGGAGCGTACATTGATTGAAAGTAAAGTAAGACGAGAGAATCGGAAAAAGTATATTGATAAGATTGCAGCAGTATTTATATTACAGGGATATCTGGATTCGCTGCAGATTTTAAAATAAAGGGGAGACCTATGGAGAAGATTACATTTACATTTGAAGATACAAACGAAACAGTTGACTTTTTCGTTTTGGAGCAAACAAAGTTAAATGGTGCTACATACTTACTCGTAGCTGATAATGAAAGCGATGATGCAGAATGTCTGATTTTGAAAGAGACAGAGTCAGGAAATGAACAGGACAATCTGTATGATATCGTAGAAGATGATAATGAATTGACAGCAGTTTCGAAGGTGTTTGAAGAACTGTTGGAAGATGTTGATATTACATTGTAAATATCCGACAAAGGATAGTTGCGATAGATTTACTACACAGGAATTGGAGTAGACGATGGAACAGGAAAAGGTGGAGAAACTACTTCGGGCAAAGTTAAAAGAACGGGGCTTGAAGATTACACAGCAGCGTCTGCTTGTATTGTCCACGCTTGCAAAAAGCAACGGTAATCACATGGCAGCAGAAGAGCTGTATGCACAGATACAACAGCAGTATCCGGAGATTGGATTGGCTACTGTATATCGTACATTACAACTTTTATATGAGATGCAGTTGATAGACCGCATTAATCTGGATGATGGTTGTGTGCGTTATGAGATCGGGCATTTGTTCGAAGGTGAGATGAAACACAGTCATCATCATTTAATATGTAGGAAATGCGGGAAAGTATTTCCGTTTGATGATGATTTGTTAGATGGATTGGAAACGCATATTCAGGAAAAAACAGGATTTCATATTGTGGATCATGAGTTGAAATTTTATGGTGTGTGTAAACAATGCATGGAACAAGAATAAAACTCCGGTTTTTGTCAGTACAAAAAATAGATGGAGGTGTGAAATTTTTGAAAAAGCAAAATACAGGAAAATTGCGTATCATTCCTTTAGGTGGTCTGGAACAGATTGGAATGAATATAACAGCCTTTGAATATGAAGACAGTATTATTGTTGTGGATTGCGGTCTCGCATTCCCGGAAGATGACATGCTTGGTATTGATCTGGTTATTCCGGATATCACATATTTAAAGGATAACATTAGCAAGGTGAAGGGATTTGTGATCACTCATGGACATGAAGATCATATTGGTGCCTTGCCTTATGTGCTTAAAGAAATTAATATTCCGATTTATACAACTAAATTAACAATGGGAATTATTGAAAATAAATTGAAAGAACACAATTTGCTTCGTTCTACAAGAAGAAAAGTTGTGCGTCATGGTCAGTCTATCAATTTAGGAAAATTCAGAATTGAATTTATTAAAACAAACCATAGTATACAGGATGCATCCGCTTTGGCAATTTATTCACCGGCAGGAATTGTGGTGCACACAGGAGACTTTAAAGTAGATTACACACCGGTATTTGGAGATGCGATCGATTTACAGAGATTTGGAGAAATTGGTAAAAAAGGCGTACTTGCATTAATGTCAGATAGTACCAATGCAGAGCGCAAAGGATTTACTCAATCTGAAAAAACAGTAGGTATTACATTTGATCACATTTTTGCAGAGCATCAGAATACACGAATTATTATTGCAACATTTGCATCGAATGTGGATCGTGTGCAGCAGATTATCAATTCTGCATATAAATATGGAAGAAAAGTAGTTGTAGAAGGTCGAAGTATGGTGAATATTATTTCGACAGCTTCAGAGCTTGGCTATCTGAATGTACCGGAGCATACATTGATTGAGATTGATGAGATGAAGAATTATCCACCGGAGAAGATGGTGCTGATTACAACAGGAAGTCAGGGAGAATCGATGGCTGCTTTGTCTCGTATGGCAGCAGATGTGCATCGCAAGGTCACAATTCAGCCGAATGATACAATTATATTTAGCTCGAATCCAATCCCGGGAAATGAAAAATCAGTTTCACGTGTGATCAACGAATTATCTTCAAAGGGAGCAAACGTAATATTTCAGGATGCTCATGTATCCGGGCATGCTTGTCAGGAAGAATTGAAATTAATCTATTCTCTTGTAAAACCGAAATATGCGATTCCGGTTCATGGAGAGTATCGTCATTTGAAAGCAAACTCTGAAATTGCAATGTCTCTTGGGATTCCAAAGGAGAATGTATTTATTATTCAATCAGGAGATGTTCTGGAGCTTTGCGATGAAAGCGCAAAAGTGGTAGATAAGGTTCACACAGGAGCAATTCTGGTAGATGGTCTTGGTGTTGGAGACGTTGGTAATATTGTGCTCCGAGACAGACAGCATCTGGCTGAGGATGGAATTATTATTGTTGTTTTAACTTTAGAGAAGGGAAGCAACCGTCTTCTGGCAGGACCGGATATTGTTTCTCGTGGATTTGTATATGTACGAGAATCAGAAGGTTTGATGGAAGAAGCAAGAAGAGCGGTAAGTGACAGCCTGGATAAATGCCTGAGCAATCGTCATGCAGACTGGAATAAGATCAAATTAACAATCAGGGATACAATGAATGACTTTATTTGGAAGAAAACAAAGAGAAGACCAATGATTATCCCAATTATTATGGATGTGGATGTGTAAGATATGATAGTAGATGAACGTATCGTTACATTCATCAATTCCATGGAGACAGAGAATAGTAAAATATTAGAAGCAATTGAAAGCGAGGCATTGAGTACTTATGTACCGATTATTCGCAAAGAGATGCAGAGCTTTCTGAAAGTACTTCTGACGATTCAAAAACCTATGCGCATTCTGGAAGTCGGAACTGCCGTAGGTTTCTCTGCGTTATTGATGAGTGAGTATGCACCTGCCGGGTGTGAAATTACAACGATTGAAAATTATGAAAAAAGAATTCCAATTGCGAGGAATAACTTTAAAAGAGCAGGAAAAGAATCTCAGATCACTCTGTTAGAGGGAGACGCAATGGAGGTGCTTCCGACGTTAGATGAACCATATGATTTTATATTTATGGATGCAGCAAAAGGACAGTATATTCATTATATGCCGGAAGTGATGCGTTTGCTAAAAACAGGAGGAACGCTGGTTTCGGATAATGTGATGCAGGATGGAAGTATTATAGAGTCAAGGTTTGCAGTAGAGCGACGTGACAGAACAATCCATTCAAGAATGAGAGAATATCTCTATGAGTTAAAGCATCATGAAGAGTTGCTGACATCAATTATTCCATTAGGGGATGGAGTTGCTGTCAGTGTAAAATTAAATAAAAAAGATACAAAAGTTGGAGAATAAAAATAGCAGAATTGAAAGGAAAAGAATATGTCAAGACATCCTGAGTTATTGATTCCGGCAAGTAGTCTGGAGGTATTAAAAACAGCAGTAGTATTTGGAGCAGATGCAGTATATATCGGTGGAGAAGCATTTGGTTTACGTGCAAAAGCAAAGAATTTTTCAATGGAAGATATGAAAGAAGGAATTGAATTTGCACATGCACATGATGTGAAGGTTTATGTTACAGCAAATATTCTGGCACACAATGATGATTTGGAGGGGGTCAGAGAGTATTTTGAAGAATTAAAAGAAATCAAACCGGACGCATTGATCATCGCAGACCCAGGTGTGTTTGAAATTGCAAAAGAAGTATGTCCTGAGATTGAGCGTCATGTGAGTACACAAGCCAATAATACAAACTACGCAACTTATAATTTCTGGTATAAACAAGGTGCAAGCCGTGTTGTGTCAGCAAGAGAATTATCAATGAAAGAATTAAAAGAATTGCGCGCAAATATTCCGGAAGATTTGGAGATTGAAACATTTGTACATGGAGCAATGTGTATTTCTTATTCAGGAAGATGCCTGCTTAGCAACTATTTTACTGGAAGAGATGCGAATCAAGGTGCATGTACACATCCATGCCGCTGGAAATATGCGGTTGTCGAAGAAACAAGACCGGGAGAGTATATGCCGGTATATGAAAATGAGCGTGGGACATATATTTTCAATTCAAAAGATCTTTGCATGATTGAATACATTCCAGAACTTATTGACGCAGGAATTGATAGTTTAAAGATTGAAGGAAGAATGAAGACAGCTTTATATGTTGCAACAGTGGCACGTACTTATAGAAAGGCTTTGGATGACTATCAGAAGGATCCAGAGATTTATCGTAAAAATATGCCGTGGTATCTGGATCAGATATCAAATTGTACATACCGCCAGTTTACTACAGGCTTCTTCTTTGGAAAACCGGATGAAAACTCACAGATTTATGATAGTAATACTTATGTGAAAGAATACACATATCTTGGTATTATCGGAGAAGAAAAAGATGGTCTGTATCGCATTGAACAGCGTAATAAATTTTCCGTAGGGGAGACAATAGAGATTATGAAGCCGGACGGAAGAAATATTGAGGTAACCGTTGGAAAGATTGTAAATGAAGCCGGAGAGGAACAGGAGAGTGCTCCACATCCAAAACAGGTTTTATATATTGATCTTGCAGGACAGGCTGATAAATATGATATCATTAGAAGAAAAGAGTAATATAGTTCTTATTGACTAACCTGCAAAAAAAGTGTATAATTAAAACAATTGTCGACAATTTAATACGCTAAAGTGATGTAGAATTAGTCGGCATTTTTACGTATGAAATGGAGAGGAAAGGTGTAAAAAATGGCAAAGTACACAGTACGGAGAGTCTTTATGGCAATTGTGACGTTATTAGTAGTTGCAAGTGTTACGTTTTTTTTGATGAACGCAATCCCGGGAAATCCGTGGTTATCTGAAAAAACACCTTCGCCGGCAACAATTGAGGCGTTAAATGCAAAATATGGACTTGACCAGCCCCTGCTTGTTCAGTTGGGCAAATATTTAGGAAATCTTGTTCAGGGAGATTTCGGAACATCAATTAAGATGCAGAAAAACCGTGCGGTTTTAGACATTATTAAAGAAATGTTTCCACTTTCAGCAAAAATTGGTAGTTTCGCTTTATTGTGGGCAATAGCAGTAGGACTTCCATTGGGATGTCTTGCGGCATATAAGCGAGGTACTTGGGTGGATAGTTTCTTACGTGTTGTATGTACGATTGGTATTTCTATGCCAGGATTCGTAGTAGCAACAATGTTACTTCACACATTTTGTGGAGGAATTCCTGGAATGAAGTACTTCCCGGCTTTGTTTGATGGTACTCCAAAGAGTTATGTTTTACCATGTCTGGCACTTGGTTTTTATCCAATGTGTTATCTGTCACGTCAGACAAGAACTGCAATGCTGGATTCTATTAATCAGGAATACATTAAAACAGCTCGTGCCAAGGGACTGAAAAACAGCAAGATTATTTTCAAACACGCATTAAGAAATGCATTGATCCCGGTTATCACTTACTTGGGACCACAGATTGCATTCACATTATGTGGTGGTATGGTTGTAGAACAGGTATTCTCAATACCGGGTCTGGGACGTTATTTTATCCAGGCTATCCAGAACCGTGATTATCCATTGATCATGGGAACAACAATTTTCTTGGCGACATTTATTATTATTATGAACCTTGTGGTAGACCTGTGTTATAAATTGGTAGACCCACGAATCAATTTGGCGAAGGGAGGAAACTAAATATGTCTGGAAAGAGAAGATATCAAAGACCAGGCTCTCTTCAACCGAATATTGAAGATATTTTAGAGTGGAGCGAATTGCCGGAAGACGCATTCGAAGATGCAAGTGCTCAGGAGAAAGAGGAATTCATTAAAGTTCGTAAGAGCGTTTCTTATTGGGCAGATGCGTGGCGTAGATTACGTAAGAACAAAGTTGCAATGGTAGCATTTGCAATTATTATCATATTAGTTATTTTTGCATTTGTAGGACCGAATCTGGTTCCTTACACATACAAACAGCAGACTCGTGGAGCAGAGGCATTACATCCATGGCATTATACATTAGAAGATCAGGAAAAGATTGATGCATACATGGAAGAGCATAATGAAGAGGCGAATATGACTCCGGATGAAGCTATTGAGGCGGCCAGAGCAAAGGCTGAAAAAGAGGGGAAAACTTTAAGCCGTGTAGAGGAAGCAAAAATCCGTGCAAAAGCAAGCGTAAAACAGAAGAGTGCAAATGATGAGAAAATCACAGAAGACGATGCTGCAAAAGCACTTGGAATCAAACACAAAGTATTTGGATATTCTACACAAGAGTTGCAGAAAAAAGCAGATGGCGAGAAGGTATTCCCACATGTATTTGGTACAGACGATCAGGGTCGTGATATTATGGTCCGAGTTATGGTGGGAACAAGAGTTTCTATTATCGTTGGTGTCTGCGCAGCACTTATTGTATTGATCATTGGTGCATTGTATGGTTCTATCTCAGGATATTGCGGAGGCGTTGTGGATACTGTAATGCAGCGTATCGTAGAGATTATATATTCTATTCCAGAGATGCTGATCATTCTGTTACTCTCAGCAACGTTGAAACCGGCGTTAGAGAGCTTCCAGAACTCAGGAAACGGACCACTTCAGAATTTAGTTACAATTTTAGGACCTAACCTGATTTCTATGTTTATCGCGTTTGGTCTATTGTACTGGGTAACAATGAGCCGTATTATCCGTGGACAGATTCTTCAGTTAAAACAGCAGGAATATGTAACAGCAGCCCGTGCACTTGGAGAAAAAGGTACACGTATTATTACAAAACATCTGCTTCCAAACTGTATTGGACAGATTATCACAACAACATTCTTGCAGATTCCATCTGCAATCTTCCTGGAGTCATTCCTTTCATTCGTCGGTGTTGGTGTATCTGCACCACTGACAAGTCTTGGTTCTATGTGTTCAGAGGCGTTGAGCGGACTTAGCACATATCCATACAGACTGTTCATTCCGGCGGTCATCTTAAGTGTAATGATTCTGGCACTAAACTTGTTTGGTGATGGTCTTCGTGATGCATTGGATCCAAAATTGAAGAAATAAGAAAGAAAGGGAGGAGAAAAATGAAGCAGGAAAATAAAGAACATAAACTGTTAGAAGTCAGAGATCTCCAAGTCTCTTTCTTTACTCCGGCAGGAGAAGTAAAAGCAGTAAACGGTATTTCCTATGATGTAAATTATAATGAAGTTATGGGTATCGTTGGTGAGTCGGGTTCTGGTAAGAGTGTGGAAGCATATTCCGTTATCGGATTACTTCAGAATCCGGGAAAAGTAGTAGGAGGATCTATTACTTTCGAAGGACAGGATATGCTTTCTAAAACACCAAAAGAGATGGTGGAATTCAGAGGAAAAGAAGTTGCTATGATTTTCCAGAATCCTATGACTTGTCTCAATCCGGTATATACAATCGGAAATCAGCTTGTAGAGGCGTTGAAAGCACACGACAAGAGTGTAAGTAAAGCAGATGCTGAAAAGCGTGCAATGGAGATGCTGGAGCAGGTTGGTATCAATAATGTTGAAAAACGTATGAAACAGTATCCACATGAGTTATCAGGAGGTATGCGGCAGAGAGTAATGATCGCGATGGGACTTATTTGTCATCCAAAACTTCTGATCGCTGATGAGCCTACAACAGCTTTGGACGTAACGATCCAGGCACAGATTCTGGAGTTGATGAAGAAGCTCCAGGAGAAGAATCAGATGGGTATTATTTTTATCACACATAACTTAGGTGTTGTAGCAGAAATTTGTGATAAAGTATCCGTTATGTATGCAGGTAAGATGGTAGAGCAGGGACCGGTAGATGACATTTTCTATAATCCGGGACATCCATACACAATGGGACTGCTTCGTTCTATGCCTCGTGTAGATGCAGAAAAATATGAGCGTCTGATTCCTATCGAGGGAACACCGGTCGATATGTTGAATCCACCGGAAGGATGTCCATTTGCACCACGATGCGAACATGCAAAGAAAATTTGTCTGCAGAAGATGCCACCATATGTACAGATGGGAGACGAACATCGTGCAGCATGCTGGCTTCGTGTACAGGATTGCTTAAATGAGGCAAAGAAAGACCATGCATGGATCAATAATGATGAGAATAATGAAAAAACGGAGGTAGACAGCCATGAGTGAGAAAAATGATGTGCTCGTTCAGGTTGAACACCTGAAAAAATATTTCCCGGTTAAGGGATTAAAAGGGCCTGGGGTTCAGGCAGTAGAAGATATTTCAATCTTTATTAACCGCGGTGAGACACTTGGATTAGTAGGAGAGTCAGGATGTGGAAAAACAACATTGGGACGTACAATTCTCCAGCTTCACGAGCCTACTGCAGGAAAGATTGTTTACGATGGAGAAACAATTTTTGAGAGACAGAACCCGTGGAAGAGAGATGAGAATGGAATTATGCATCCGGTCAAAGTACCAAGAGCAAAACAGGCAAAAATGCTTCCATACAGACGCAAGATGCAGATTATTTTCCAGGATCCTTCAGCCAGCCTTGACCCACGTATGACGGTAGGAGAGATTGTAGGAGAGGCTTTGGATATCCATAAACTCTGTGCATCTAAAAAAGACCGTACAGATCGTATTAAAGAATTACTCGGACGTGTAGGATTAAATACAGAGCATGCGAACCGTTATCCACATGAGTTCTCTGGTGGACAGCAGCAGCGTGTCGGTATTGCACGTGCATTGGCAGTAAACCCAGAATTTATCGTATGTGACGAGCCGATTTCAGCATTGGATGTGTCAATTCAGTCACAGGTTGTTAATATGTTGGAAGATATGCAGCAGGAGATGGGACTTACTTATCTGTTTATCGCGCATGATTTATCAGTTGTTCGCCATATTTCACATCGTATCGGTGTTATGTATCTTGGAACTATGGTAGAGTTGGCAGAAAGTTTTGAGCTGAACCGTCATCCACTGCATCCATATTCTCAGACATTGCTCTCCGCAGTGCCTGTTCCGGATCCGGAAGTGAGCAGACGAAGAAATCGTATCGTTCTTGAGGGAGATATCCCTTCTCCGATGAATCCGCCAAGCGGATGCCGTTTCCATACAAGATGTCCATATGCAATGGATAAATGTAAGGAATGTGTACCGGAATTCAAGGAATATGAAAAAGGCCATTGGGTGGCATGCCACCTGCTTGAGAAGTAAAACTTCTCTTGGACATGGATAACACAGGAAAACCTGTTTATCAATAAAAAAAAGAAGGAGAGAACTATGAAAAAGAAAATTTTATCTGTTATTTTAGCTGCGGCACTTACTTGTTCTATGGTTGTAGGTTGTGGTTCAAGTAAAGAAACAGCAAAAGATGACAAAGCAGCTACATCTAGTAGTGATGGATTCAATGTAACAGTAAACTTCGCATCTGAACCAATGACTATGGATCCGGCTTTAAACTCCACTGTTGATGGTGGTGTTATGGCAAACCACTTGTTCGAAGGTTTAATGAAATGGCAGGATACTGGAGAAGAGGCTGATGGATCTGACGGAACAGTAGATAACGCAGAACTTACTTATGGTCAGGCAGAGAGCTATGATAAAGTTGAGAATGAAGACGGAACAGTTACTTATACATTCCACCTTCGTGACGGTATCAAATGGTCAGACGGAAAAGATGTTACAGCAGGAGATTTTGAATACGCTTGGAAACGTCTTGTTGACCCAGCTACAGCAGCTGACTACAGCTACATGCTTGACAGCGTTGTAAATGCAAATGAAATCATTGCAGGAGAGAAAGATGCTTCTGAACTTGCTGCAAAAGCAGTTGATGATAAGACATTTGAAGTTACTATTACTACAGATGTTCCATATTTCGAAGAAATCTGTGCATTCCCAGCTACAATGCCAGTACGTCAGGATATCATTGAAGAAAAAGGTGATCAGTGGACATTTGATCCATCAACATATATCTC
Organism: Mediterraneibacter sp. NSJ-151; assembly: GCF_022487435.1. NCBI lineage: Bacteria > Bacillati > Bacillota > Clostridia > Lachnospirales > Lachnospiraceae > Mediterraneibacter > Mediterraneibacter sp. NSJ-151. Next base: position 25,508 of record NZ_JAKVPP010000008.1, read on the forward strand.
AAATGGTCCTTACAAACTGACAGAGTGGACACATAACTCACAGATCGTTATGGCTAAAAACGAGAACTACTATGATTATGAAAATCTTGGACCAGATACAATTACATTCAAATTGATGGATGATGCAAACGCTATGCTTTCTGGTTTCAAATCAGGAGAACTTGATTTCATCCAGGACGCTCCACAGGCAGAGCTTCCAGGATTGATTGCTTCTGGCGATATGAAAATCTTAAACTACCTTGGAACATATTATGTATGCTTCCAGACACAGAAAGCTCCATTTGACAATCCTAAAGTTCGTGAAGCATTCACACTTGCTGTTGATCGTACTTACATTGTTAATAAAGTAACTCAGTCTGGACAGGTTGAAGCTGGCGGTTATGTACCATCTGGTATCTCTGACGCTGATGGCGGAGACTTCCGTGCAGAAGGTGGAGATTACTATGCTCCAACAGATGAAGATTACGAAGCTAACTGTGAGAAAGCAAGACAGCTTCTTGCAGAAGCAGGATATCCTAACGGAGAAGGATTCCCAGTTGTAGAATATCTGTACAACACAAGTGATGCTCATAAAGCTGTTGCTGAAGCACTTCAGAATATGTGGGAGCAGGAACTTGGTGTAACTGTTACTCTGAACAACCAGGAGTGGGCTGCATTCCTTCAGACACGTAAAGATGGAGATTACTCTATTGCACGTAACGGATGGATTTCTGACTACAACGATCCAATTTCATTCCTTGATATGTGGATGACAGGTGGCGGAAACAATGATGCTCAGTACGCTAACCCAGAGTATGATAACATCATCAAACAGGCTAAAGCTACTTCAGACGCTACAGAGCGTATGAAACTGTTACATCAGGCAGAAGATATTCTTGTTGGTCAGGATTATGTAGTAGATCCACTTTACTTCTATACACAGAAATACATGCTTGCTGATGGAATTGAAGGCACATACTATTGCCCACTTGGATATTTCTTCTTCGGATATACTCATCAGGCAAACTAAATGTTATAATAAAAAGGAATTCTGCTTGCAGGATTCCTTTTTTTAGAATAAGGAGAGACAACATGAAAGCATATGAGAGATTATTAAAGTATGCCAGAATCTGGACAACAAGTGATGAGGAAAGTACGACATCACCGACAACGTCACGTCAGTTTGATCTGGCTAAGCAATTAGTAGAAGAAATGAAAGAAATAGGAATTGAAGATGCCTATATGGATGAGTTTGGATATGTATATGGACATATTCCGGCAACTCCTGGATACGAGGATCGCACTGCGATTGGATTTATTGCACATATGGACACAGCTCCGGATTATAGTGGCGAAAATGTAAATCCACAGATTATTGAAAATTATGATGGAAATGACGTATCTTTAGGAACATCTGGGAAAGTATTGTCTGTTGCTGAATTTCCATCCTTAAAGACTTTAGCAGGAAGAACATTGATCACGACAGATGGAACGACCCTTTTAGGTGCGGATGATAAGGCAGGCATCGCTGAAATCATGACTGTTGCAGAAGAACTGATAAAAGAGAACATCCCGCACGGGAAAGTGTCCATCAGCTTTACAACAGATGAAGAAGTCGGAAGCGGTGCAAAACATATGAATCTGGAAGTGTTTGGGGCACCATTTGCTTATACAGTAGATGGCGGTCCGGAAGGAGAGATTCAGTTTGAAAATTTCAATGCGGCATCAGCTGATTTTTATGTGCATGGGGTAAATGTGCATCCTGGAGAAGCAAAAGGAATCATGAAGAATTCACAAAAGATTGCAATGGAAATTCAGGGAATGCTGCCAGTCGATGAAGCACCTGAATACACCGAAGGCTATGAAGGCTTTTTCCATCTGATGGAAATGACTGGTACTGTAGAAGAAACTAAAATGAGTTATCTTATCCGTGATTTTGATTCAGAGAGTTATGAAAATCGTAAGGAATTGCTTCGAAATATTACAGAAACTGTAAATAAAAAATATGGAGAAGGAACAGTAGAACTGAAGCTGAAAGATTCTTATCGTAATATGCGTGAAAAAATAGAACCATGTATGGAATTGATTGAGTATGCTAAAAAAGCATGTGAGATGGCTGAAGTAAAAGCTGATATTGCACCAATCCGAGGTGGTACAGATGGTGCACGTCTCAGCTTTGTAGGTCTTCCATGTCCAAATCTTGGAACAGGCGGATATGGTTTCCATGGTGCTTTTGAACACATTACAGCAGAAGGTATGGATAAAGCAGCTGCAATTATTAAAAATATTATTTTACAGTTTGCGAAGTAAAGAAAGAAGAACGTAATTTTTGTATGGCGCTTTTTTCAATTCTTGAAACATAAGATCTTGAAATACCAAGTTGTCGTGCGACTTCACGCTGAGTATATTCTTCTCCGTTGTAAAGTCCATAGCGCATTTTTAATACAAGACGTTCACGAGGAGTTAGAAGAGATTCTAACTCCTCATATAATTTTTGTATATTTTGTTTTAGGACAATGCGATCAGAAGCATCGTCCTCATTCGTTTCAATGATATCATATAATTGAATTTCATTTCCTTCTTTATCAATCCCGAGCGGCTCGTAAAGAGAAACCTCTTTATTTGTTTTCTTTTTTGAACGCAGATACATCAGAATTTCATTATCAATACATTTTGAAGCATATGCTGCAAGTCGGTTCCCTTTTTCGCTATTGAATGTCATAACAGATTTGATCAATCCGATTGTACCGATTGAAATTAAATCTTCTATATCGTCATCCGAAGATTGATATTTTTTTATGACATGTGCAACGAGCCGAAGGTTGTGTTCAATTAAAATATGTTTTGCCTGCAGGTCTCCCTCAGTGTATTTTTGAAAATAATACTTTTCTTCCGAAGAAGTGAGCGGGGCAGGGAAAGATTTCAAAAGCATACCTCACAGAACATATTCTGTTTCTGTATATATTTCAGACAGAAACAATTTAATATAGTTTATGATGAAATGAAGAAATTGGTGCTTTTCCAAATATCGACTCTTGTGTATAATAAAAATAAGACAAACTGGATTACATTTTACAGGTGACTGTGAAGTAGCGATAAAAAAGCAGTAATTAGGAGGAAAGACGATGAATAGTGTTGGTGCAGTGATTGTTGCATCTGGATATGGCGGTCATGGAAAAAAACAAAATCCGATGGAAGAGATAGATGATTTGAATGTTGCGGTACAGATTGTGGTGACATTTCAGCGCGCAGGAATCAAAGATATAGTGGTTGTCTGTAAAGAAGAAAAAGAAAATCTGAAAAAAGAATTGAGAGGGTTCGGTGTTAGTTTTTTAAATGATACGGGTGACAATGAAGGAGAGATGTTTTCCGGTGTGAAAAAGGGACTTTCATATCTGGAGACAAGATGTGAAAGAATATTTGTATGCCCGGTAGAAATTGCATTATTTACAAAGGATACTGTGGAACAATTGATGAAGAATCCGGCTAAACTGGTAATTCCTTCGGTGAATTATCATGCCGGTCATCCAATACTTATATCTGCTTCATTGGTTACGTCAATTCTTGGATACCAAGGAGAAAATGGATTGCGTGGAGCAATTCAGAGCCTTTCCGTAGAACCTGTCTATGAAGTTGTCGAAGATGAAGGAATTTTAGTACGTGCAGACAGTGTAAAAAACAGTGATGAGATTGTCAGACAATATGGGGAAACTCGTATGAGGGCAACGGTAAAGGTAAGACTTACAAATCGCAAACCTTTCTTTGGACCAGGAATGGTAACACTTCTTAGAGAAATCGAAAGTCTGGGTTCAGTAAGAGAAGCATCAGAAAAAACAGGAATTTCATATAGTAAAGCCTGGTCAATGATCCGAGATGCAGAAAAAGAGTCCGGACAAACACTTGTAGAGAGACAACCCGGAGGAAAGTTTGGTGGAGCTGCCAATGTATCAAAGGCCGGGAAAGAGATGTTGGAGAAATACGAACAATTAGAGCAGGCAGTAGAGAGTTATACAACAAAAAAATATCAGGAGATTTTTCAAAATTAGAATTGACAATCCGTCAGATTCAAGTTAAGATACAAAGAAAGAATAAAGCTTGTAATGTAACATAGCATTTATTCTTTCTTTTTTAAACATGCATGTTATAAATATCCGCTGAAGAATTCTTTGTCAGCGAACGTCAAAAAGACCATTTTCGGTCGAAGACTCCAATTTAGTAAAGTAAATAAAGAAGGGAAGTGCGTACATGGGATTTAGTACAGTACTGTCTGCAGCTGTATTTGGGCTTAAAGTAGAGCTCGTAAATGTAGAAGCAGATGTAAGTAATGGGCTCCCAATGTTTCATATGGTGGGCTATTTGTCGTCAGAAGTAAAGGAAGCGACAGACAGAGTACGAACGGCAATTCACAATTCAGGAATGGAATTTCCGGCAAAAAAAACAATTATAAACCTTGCTCCGGCAACGATTAAAAAGCGAGGTGCAGCGTTCGACCTGCCGATTGCGGTAGCAATTTTAACAGCATTGGGACAGCTTGAGCAAGCATCGGTGGAAAACATCATGATGCTGGGAGAATTAAGTCTGGATGGAAATGTGAAATCTGTCACAGGTGTTCTTCCGGTTGTACTAGAAGCGAAAAAAAGAGGAATCAAAACTTGTGTTTTACCAAAAGCAAATGCCTTAGAAGGTGCATTAGTTGAAGGAATGAAAGTAATCGGAGTGGAAAATCTGGAAGAAACGGTCTTGTTTTTAACAGGGGAAGCGAAAATTAATGCAACGCTATATTCGTCAAAAGATAGAGGTGAAAATCTTGAACCACCATTAGATTATAGTGATGTTTATGGACAGGCTGCTGTGAAAAGAGCAACGGAAATTGCCGTGGCAGGAAATCATAATTTATTGTTGATCGGACCTCCGGGCAGTGCAAAATCTATGATTGCAAAGAGAATTCCAACAATATTTCCGGAAATGACAAGAGAAGAGAGTATAGAAATTACAAAAATATATAGTGTGATGGGAATGTTGGAAGAAACAGACCCTCTTATTTGTACAAGACCATTTCGAAGCGTACATCATACAGCAACAAAAACATCTTTGGTTGGAGGCGGAAGAATTCCAAGACCGGGTGAAATCAGTCTGGCACATAGCGGCGTTCTATTTTTAGATGAATTACCGGAGTTTTCAAGAGAGGTACTGGAAGTGCTGAGACAACCGTTAGAAGAGCATCAGATTCGGATTGCAAGAGCACAGGGAACATATCAGTTTCCGGCTAATTTTATGCTGGTTGGAGCATTAAATCCCTGTCCTTGCGGATGCTATCCCGATTTGAACAAATGTCGGTGTACAGAAAGAGAAATACAGCAATATATCGGAAAATTAAGTCAGCCATTCCTTGACCGGATGGATATATGTGTGGAGGCACCGAGAGTGGAATATCAGGTTTTGAAAGAAAAAAGAAGAGAAGAAAAATCTGAAGAGATACGAAAACGTGTTTCAAAAGCAAGAAAAATACAGCAAATACGATACCAATCAACAGGAATTTTAACGAATGCAGAATTGGAAGGGAAACAGCTAGAGAAATATTGCAGACTTGGAAAAAAAGAAGAACAAATGATGCGACAGGCATTTTCAAGGCTCGGTTTAACTGCACGAACATATTATAAAATATTGAAGGTAGGACGTACAATTGCAGATTTAGATGAGTCAGAAAATATTGAGTTGAGACATTTGCAGGAGGCCATAGGATATCGGGCTATGGATAAAAAATATTGGGGGAAATAGAAATGATACAAAATGAGAAAAAATATGAATATTGGCTGGCTTCTATTCAGAATTTGTCAGATAATAAAAAACATAAATTGAGAGAGCATATGAATTCTGCCAAGCGTGCTTATTATATAGAAGAAACAGAATTAAACACACTAAATTTTTTGTCGGAAAAGGAAAAAAATGTGATAAAACAGGCGCAAAAGGAGTTGAATCCGGATTATGTGCAAGAAGAGTTGGAGAAAAAAGGAGTTTCTGTTGTTTTACGGTTTGAAGAAAAATATCCACGACAATTGCAGTCGATACCAGACAGACCATATGCGATATTTTATAAAGGAAGTTTGCCAACAACAGAAAAATATAGTGTGGGAATTGTAGGAGCGAGACAGTGTACGCCATATGGAGAAAAATATGCTTTTGAATTTGCACAGCAGCTTGCACAACATCGGGTGCAAATCATCAGCGGTCTTGCGAAAGGAATTGATGGAATTAGTCAGAGAGGAGCATTGATGGGAGGCGGACAAACATTTGCAGTCCTTGGTAATGGTGTGGACATTTGTTATCCAAGAGAAAATATCGGTCTGTATCATGATATTATCGAACAAGGTGGTGGAATTTTATCAGAATTTCCACTTGGAGCGCCACCTTTGGGATTCCAATTTCCAAAACGGAACAGAATTATCAGCGGTCTTTCAAATGTGTTATTGGTTATAGAAGCAAGAGAAAAAAGCGGCTCATTGATTACTGCTGATATGGCACTGGAGCAAGGGCGAGATGTCTATGCATTGCCCGGACCAATCAACAGTGCTTTGAGTTCGGGATGTAACCGGCTTATATGGCAAGGTGCAGGTATATTGTTATCACCGGAACAATTACTGGAAGAACTTGGGATTATAAATGTAGCAGAAGGTGTCGAATTTAAAGAAAAAGAACAAGAAAAGAAAAAAGTGCTTGAAACAAAGGAAAATTTGGTGTATAGTTCAGTTGGTCTTTATCCTAAAAGTGCGAATCAAATTATGGAGGAAACAGGACTACAGGTTTCTATCGTTTTTCAAATTTTGAGTGCATTACAGATACAAGGCTTAATTCGGGAAATATCAAAAAATTATTATATAAAAGTATGAGAAAGCTAGATGAATGGCAGAAATTCTGCCTATAATGGAGGAAAATGTTTTTATGGCACATTATCTTGTTATTGTGGAGTCACCTGCAAAAGTAAAAACAATCAAGAAATTTTTAGGAAGCAATTATACAGTGGCAGCTTCAAATGGACATGTAAGGGATCTCCCAAAGAGTCAGCTCGGTATCGATGTGGAGAATGATTATGAACCGAAATATATTACGATCAGAGGAAAAGGAGATATTCTTGCAAATCTGAGAAAGGAAGCAAAAAAAGCTGATAAAGTGTTTCTTGCAACTGACCCGGACCGTGAGGGAGAAGCTATTTCCTGGCATCTTGCAGCGGCGTTAAAATTGGACGACAAGAAGATGCGTCGTATTACATTTAATGAGATCACAAAAAATGCAGTCAAAGCATCATTAAAAGCTCCAAGAGAGATTGATATGGATCTTGTGGATGCACAGCAGGCACGTCGTGCATTGGACCGTATGGTTGGATACAAGATCAGTCCACTGCTTTGGGCAAAAGTGAAGAGAGGCTTGAGCGCAGGTCGAGTACAGTCTGTTGCACTGCGTATTATTGCAGATCGTGAAGATGAGATTAATGCATTTATTCCGGAAGAATATTGGACATTGGATACAATTTTAAAAGTAAAAGGTGAAAAACGCCCATTGACTGCGAAATTTTATGGAACGGTTGATAAAAAAATAACGATTCATTCAGAGGAAGAGATGAATCAGATTTTGAAAGAGCTGGAGAATGTAGAATATAAAGTGACAGATATAAAGACAGGGGAGCGTTCAAGAAAAGCACCTCTGCCATTTACAACAAGTACATTGCAGCAGGAAGCATCAAAGGTGTTAAATTTTGCAACACAGAAGACAATGCGTATTGCACAGCAATTGTATGAAGGAATTGATGTCAAAGGGAATGGAACAGTCGGTGTCATTACCTATCTGCGTACAGATTCAACACGAATCTCAGAGGAAGCAGATGCAGCAGCAAGAAGTTATATTTCAGAGACTTATGGCAGCGAGTTTGTGACGGAAGGCAGTACAGAGAAAAAGACAGGGAAGAAGATTCAAGATGCGCATGAAGCGATCCGACCTTCTGATATTACAAGAACACCAGCATCATTGAAAGACTCTTTGACAAGAGATCAGTTTAGATTATATCAGTTGATTTGGAAACGTTTTACTGCAAGTAGAATGAAACCAGCAGTGTTTGAAACAACTTCTGTAAAAATCGGTGCGGCAAAGTATGTATTTACAGTATCTACATCAAGATGTGTGTTTGAAGGATTCCGCACAGTTTATACAGAGGCTGATGAAGAAAAGGAAGTAAGTAATGTTCTTGTGAACGGATTGAGTACAGAATCTGTTCTTACAAAGAAAGAGGATGAAACAAAACAACATTTCACACAGCCACCGGCACATTATACAGAAGCATCTCTTGTAAAGGTATTGGAGGAGCAGGGAATTGGACGACCAAGTACGTATGCACCGACAATTTCAACGATCATTGCAAGACGATATGTTACAAAAGAGGGCAGAAATCTGTATATGACAGAAATCGGAGAGGTTGTAAATAATATCATGAAGCAGTCCTTTCCAAGTATTGTGGATGTGAGCTTTACAGCAAATATGGAAGGGCTTCTGGATATGGTAGAAGAAGGAAAGGTCGCATGGAAAGAAGTAATCCGTAATTTCTATCCGGATTTGGATGAAGCAGTTCAAATTGCAGAAAAGGAACTGGAGAGTGTTAAGATTGAAGATGAAGTTACAGATGTGATATGCGAAGAGTGTGGACGTAATATGGTTGTAAAATATGGACCACATGGAAAGTTCCTCGCATGTCCCGGATTCCCGGAATGTAGAAATACAAAACCATATCTTGAGAAGATTGGAGTTCCGTGTCCTGTTTGCGGCAAGGAAGTTGTAATCAGAAAAACGAAAAAAGGAAGACGTTACTACGGATGTGAGAATAATCCGGAATGTGAATTTATGTCTTGGCAGAAACCATCGAAAAAGAAGTGTCCGAAATGTGGAGGATACATGGTTGAAAAGGGAAATAAGCTGGTTTGTGCCGATGAAAAATGCGGATACGTAGAGACGATTGAAAAAGAGAACGCATAATAAAAAGTTTATTGAAATATTCGAAAAAAATATGAGCACTTTGATTGAAAAGTTAGGAATTGTATGATAATATACCCTTATATGGTGATTTAATATGAGTTGTACATACAATTCGGACATGGAGGAAAATGATGAGTGTACAGTTATTAGATAAAACAAGAAAAATCAATAAATTATTGCATAACAATAATTCGAGCAAGGTTGTATTCAATGATATTTGCGCTGTCATGACAGAAATTCTTGATTCGAATGTACTGGTTGTAAGTAAAAAAGGAAAAGTTTTAGGTACAAGTAAATCAGTCAATGTAAAAGAAATCAAAGAATTATTGGAAGAACGTGTGGGCGCTCATATCGATAAGATGCTGAATGAACGTTTGCTTAGCATTTTATCTACAAAAGAGAATGTCAATCTTGAGACTCTTGGATTTTCAGGGGATGTTGTGAAAGGCTATCAGGCAATTATCACACCAATCGACATTGCAGGAGAGCGTCTTGGAACGTTATTTATCTACAAGCAAAATGAAGGATATGAGATTGACGACATTATTTTGAGTGAGTACGGAACAGCGGTAGTCGGACTTGAGATGCTTCGTTCTGTTAATGAGGAAAGTGCAGAAGAGACAAGAAAAGAGCATATTGTTCAGTCTGCGATCAGTACATTATCTTTCTCAGAGCTTGAGGCAATTGTTCACATTTTTGATGAATTGAATGGAACAGAAGGAATCCTTGTGGCAAGTAAGATTGCAGATCGCGTCGGAATTACAAGATCAGTAATCGTAAATGCATTGCGCAAATTTGAAAGTGCAGGAGTTATTGAATCGCGTTCTTCAGGAATGAAAGGTACTTATATCAAAGTGTTGAATGATTATGTATTCACAGAATTAGAGAAGATTAAAAAAGAAAGAATGTAATTTGAAAGTTCAACCAGAAAGGGTATCAGTATTCTGATGCCCTTTCGTTTTCAGAAAAAAGATTCATTCATAATTTTTAAAGGTGTAGAATAATATAAAGGAGGACCGGAAATGTACGAAGGAAATGCAGTTGCGCTGCAAATGATAAAAACAATTTCGGCGGATGGAGTATTTGATGATGCAACACATCGTTGTCAGGTGTTCCGCTACGATATGGAAGAAGATTATATTTATTTGAAATTGAGAGAGAACGATCTTAAAGCAATTTCACTTGATGCAAAATATCAGTGTTATATTTCAACTAGAACAGAACTGTTATCCTGCAGTGGAGTAGTAAAAGAACGTTATCAGTCAGAAAACGGTAATATACTGGTATTTCGGATTGAAAACGGGTTTTATGTTTTAGACAGAAAGAATAAATAAATATAGATAAAAAATTTATAAACTCTGTTGACAAATAGTTAGCAGAGTGTTATTTTATATTCATGGGTTAGCACTCGAGAGAAATGAGTGCTAATAAATAGCTTTTTAAGGAGGAATTACAATGAAATTAGTACCATTAGGTGATAAAATTGTATTGAAGCAGTTAGAAGCAGAGGAAACAACAAAGTCTGGTATTGTATTACCTGGACAGGCAAAAGAAAAACCACAGGAAGCAGAAGTAATTGCAGTCGGACCTGGCGGTAATATAGATGGAAAAGAAGTAACAATGCAGGTGAAAGTCGGAGATAAAGTTATTTACTCTAAATATGCAGGAACAGACGTAGAGCTGGAAGGCGAGAAATATATCGTTGTAAAACAGAGCGATATCTTAGCAATCGTTGAGGCATAACATAGAAGAATAAAAAGGCGGAGAATAGTATCCGCTTTTTAAAATGAGAAGCAGAATTTGCAAGATAGAATTGGAGGAGTTATATCATGGCAAAAGAAATTAAATATGGTGCAGAAGCCAGAGCAGCATTAGAAGCAGGTGTGAACAAACTTGCTGATACAGTAAGAGTAACAATCGGACCAAAAGGAAGAAACGTAGTATTGGATAAATCTTTTGGAGCACCACTGATTACGAATGATGGTGTTACAATTGCAAAAGAAATTGAACTTGAAGATGGATTTGAGAACATGGGAGCACAGCTTATCAGAGAAGTTGCTGCGAGAACAAATGATGTGGCAGGAGATGGTACAACAACAGCAACAGTTCTCGCACAGGCAATGGTTAATGCAGGAATGAAGAACCTGGCAGCAGGTGCTAACCCAATCGTACTTCGTAAAGGTATGAAAAAAGCAACAGACAAAGCTGTAGAAGCAATTGCAGATATGAGCAGCAAAGTAACAGGCAAAGAGCAGATTGCAAGAGTTGCAGCGGTATCTTCAGGAGATGAGTCTGTCGGACAGATGGTAGCAGATGCAATGGAAAAAGTTTCTAACGATGGAGTTATTACAATCGAAGAATCTAAAACAATGCAGACAGAGCTTGACCTTGTGGAAGGTATGCAGTTCGATCGTGGCTATATTTCAGCTTACATGGCAACAGATATGGAGAAGATGGAAGCAGTTCTGGATGATCCATATATTTTAATTACAGACAAGAAGATTTCTAATATTCAGGATATCCTTCCTGTTTTGGAACAGATTGTTCAGTCAGGAGCAAGACTTTTGATCATTGCTGAAGATATCGAAGGAGAAGCACTTACAACATTGATCGTAAATAAATTGCGTGGAACATTTAATGTAGTAGCTGTAAAAGCACCGGGATATGGTGACAGAAGAAAAGAAATGCTTCAGGATATCGCTATTTTGACAGGTGGTCAGGTGATTTCAGAAGAACTCGGTATGGATCTTAAAGAGGCTACAATGGATCAGCTTGGACGTGCAAAATCTGTAAAAGTTCAGAAAGAGAATACAGTTATCGTAGATGGCTGTGGAGATAAAGAAGCTATCAACGGAAGAGTTGAACAGATTAAGAAAGCAATCGATGAGACAACATCAGATTTCGATCGCGAAAAATTACAGGAAAGACTTGCAAAACTGGCAGGTGGAGTAGCTGTAATCCGTGTTGGTGCTGCAACAGAGACAGAGATGAAAGAAGCAAAGCTTCGTATGGAAGATGCCTTGAATGCTACAAGAGCAGCTGTTGAAGAGGGAATTATCGCAGGAGGTGGTTCTGCATACATCCACGCTTCAAAAGAAGTTGCAAAACTTGCCGATGAATTGGAAGGCGATGAGAAAACAGGTGCTCAGATTATTCTGAAAGCACTGGAAGCACCATTGTTCCACATTGCACATAATGCAGGACTGGAAGGATCTGTTATAATTAATAAAGTTAGAGAATCAGAGCCAGGAGTTGGATTTGATGCATATAAAGAAGAGTATGTAGATATGGTAAAAGAAGGAATTCTGGATCCAGCTAAAGTTACAAGAAGTGCATTACAGAATGCAACAAGTGTAGCATCTACATTATTAACAACAGAGTCTGTTGTTTCAACAATTAAAGAAGATACTCCTGCAATGCCAGCTGGTGGAGCAGGCGGAATGGGTATGATGTAATAAACATTCTATTGAAAATAGAGAAGAGCCCGGTACAACGTACCGGGCTCTTTTTCGGTATATCAGGAAGTGATTTTGACAGGTTTAATAGATAGGGTTATAAAAGAATATTAGCAAAAATAATGGGTATAAAATAAAGAACAAATAATTCAAATTTTGGTGCGAGATTACTCTTGACAAGTATACTTAATTTTTGTAGTATATCAGATAAATATTTACGACAATATTTACGTTTGGAGAAAGAGAGGAAGATAATCATGGGTAAAATTATTGGAGAAGGAATTACATTTGATGATGTGCTGCTGGTTCCGGCATACTCGGAAGTGATTCCAAATCAAGTAGATTTATCAACACATTTAACAAAAAAAATTAAACTGAATATTCCAATGATGAGTGCAGGTATGGATACTGTTACAGAACATCGCATGGCAATTGCAATGGCTCGTCAGGGAGGAATCGGTATCATTCATAAGAACATGAGCATTGAGCAGCAGGCAGAAGAGGTTGATAAGGTAAAGAGATCAGAGAACGGAGTTATTACAGATCCATTTTATCTTTCACCGGAACATACATTGGCAGATGCGAATGATCTGATGGCAAAATACCGTATTTCAGGTGTTCCAATTACAGAAGGAAGAAAGCTTGTAGGTATTATTACAAATCGTGATTTAAAATTCGAAGAAGACTTCTCTAAAAAGATTAAAGAGTCTATGACATCAGAAGGTCTTGTTACAGCACCAGAAGGAATTACATTGGAGGAAGCAAAGAAAATCCTTGCAAAAGCAAGAAAAGAGAAACTTCCAATTGTAGATGCAGAGGGCAATCTGAAAGGACTTGTTACAATTAAAGATATTGAAAAACAGATTAAATACCCATTATCAGCAAAAGATTCTCAGGGAAGACTGCTTTGCGGTGCGGCAATCGGTATCACAGCAAATTGCCTGGAGAGAGTAGAGGCTCTTGTGAAAGCAAAAGTAGATGTGGTCGTTATGGATTCAGCACACGGACATTCTGCAAACGTAATCAAGACAGTTCGTATGGTTAAAGAAAAATATCCAGATCTTCAGGTTATCGCAGGTAATGTTGCAACAGGAGCAGCAACAAGAGCATTAATCGAAGCTGGTGTAGATGCTGTTAAAGTTGGTATCGGACCTGGATCTATTTGTACAACACGTGTTGTTGCGGGAATCGGTGTTCCACAGATTACTGCTGTTATGGATTGTTACGAAGTGGCAAAAGAATACGGAGTTCCGATTATTGCTGACGGAGGTATCAAGTTCTCAGGAGATATGACAAAAGCAATTGCAGCCGGAGCAAATGTATGTATGATGGGAAGCATCTTTGCCGGATGTGATGAAAGCCCAGGAACATTTGAATTATATCAGGGAAGAAAATATAAAGTATATCGTGGCATGGGTTCTATTTCTGCTATGGAGAATGGAAGCAAAGACCGTTATTTCCAGGAGAATGCAAAGAAATTAGTTCCAGAAGGTGTAGAAGGCCGTGTGGCATATAAAGGATTAGTAGAAGATACTGTATTCCAGCTCATGGGCGGACTTCGTTCTGGTATGGGATATTGCGGAACTGCTACAATTGAAGAACTGAAAGAAAATGGACAGTTTGTGAAGATTTCAGCTGCTTCATTAAAAGAAAGTCATCCACATGATATTCATATTACAAAAGAAGCACCAAACTATAGTGTAGAACAGTAGTATAATAAAGTTTAAATATTGGTCAGTATGAAATGTTTTTAAAATCATACTGACCTTTTTCATTTGTAGGAAAAACTCATAAAATGTGTTATGATAAGTACATGCAGAAGAAAAAAAGAAAATCAAATCATTCAATTAAAAAATATCATAGAAAATCTAGAAGAAACCGAACGAAAAAACTGGTGATCATCGGGGTGATTTTACTTATAGTGATTCTTGGAATAGGAATCATGCAAAGAAGATATGGGAGGGAACGACAGGGTCATTTGGATGTGGATGCATCTCAACCAGATATTGATGTACAGCTTTTAGATATTAATGAATATTCCAGACCGGGGATTGAGTCAGATCCAATCACCGGAATTGTAATTCATTATACAGCAAACCCCGGGAGCACGGCACAGCAGAATCGGGATTATTTCAATGGATTAAAAGATAGTCATGAAACATCCGTCAGCAGTCATTTTGTAGTGGGGCTTGAGGGAGAAATTGTACAATGTGTGCCGACTTGGGAGATTGCATATGCCTCAAATGAGAGAAATCATGACACGGTATCAATAGAATGCTGTCATCCGGATGAAACCGGGAAATTTAATGACGAGACATATAAATCAGTAGTACAGTTGACAGCTTTTTTATGTGAAAAATATGGACTTACACAGGAAAATGTGATCCGACATTATGATGTTACAGGAAAAATATGTCCGAAATATTTTGTAGAACATGAAGATGCGTGGCAGGCATTTAAAGAAGATGTGGGAGCGGCATTACAAAAAGACAAGCAAAAATAACGATAGAACAAGCTGTTCGTGTTGCAAGGTGGTTAGAAACTTGCTATAATACACAAAGCATAGCGTACAAAATAAGTGGAGATAGATAAAGATGTTTAATAAATTTTTCCCGGACGAATATATGGCTTCAACATATGTGATTTCATTTGAAAAATTATATAAAGAAGGATATCGAGGAGTAATTTTTGATATTGACAATACATTAGTCCCACATGGGGCACCGGCTGATGAAAGAGCAAAAAAATTATTTGCAAGGCTTGAGAAGATAGGCTTTCAGTCATGTCTGCTGTCAAACAATCAAGAACCGAGAGTGAAGATGTTTAATCAGGATATTCAGACAAATTATATTTATAACGCACATAAACCATCAACAAAAAATTATGTAAAAGCAATGGAGAAGATGGGGACAGACAAAGAAAATACGCTCTTTGTCGGAGATCAGCTTTTTACAGATGTGTGGGGAGCGAAACGTGCCGGTATCCGTAATATTCTTGTAAAACCAATTCATCCAAAAGAGGAAATCCAGATTGTTTTGAAGCGATATTTAGAGAGAATTGTGTTGTTTTTTTACAAGAAAGAGCAAAAGAAGAGCTCTTAATATAAAAAAAGGTTGAAAAAACTATAAAATTATTATAGAATTATACTTAGTTTAAAAGTTAGGCGTATTTGTGCGCAATTTTAAGGAGGATTACAAATGATTTCAGCAGGAGATTTTAAGAATGGTGTAACAGTCGAAATCGATGGAAATATTTATCAGATTTTGGAGTTCCAGCATGTAAAACCTGGAAAAGGTGCAGCATTTGTTAGAACAAAATTAAAAAATATCATCAGTGGTGGAGTAGTTGAAAAAACTTTCAGACCAACTGAAAAATTCCCAAAAGCTCATATCGACAGAAAAGATATGCAGTACTTATATCAGGATGGAGATCTTTACAACTTTATGGATGTTGAGACATACGATCAGATTGCACTGAACTCAGATGTTGTAGGGGATGCATTGAAGTTTGTAAAAGAGAACGAGACTGTAAAAGTATGTTCACACAATGGCAATGTATTCTCAGTAGAGCCACCATTGTTTGTAGAGCTTGCAATTACAGAGACAGAGCCAGGATTTAAGGGTGATACAGCACAGGGTGCTACAAAACCAGCAATCGTTGAAACAGGAGCTACTGTTATGGTTCCATTGTTCGTAGAACAGGGAGACGTTTTGAAGATTGATACACGTACAGGAGAATACTTGTCACGAGTATAATCGATACAAAGAATAAAGTAGGCAGACAGAGGGTCTGCTTTTGTGGGAAGCGTTGTAGATAGAGATTCTACAGCGCTTCTTTTCTGATGTACGTACGGCAAAAAACTAAGGGATCTTTTGTGTTATATGAACAGCTTTGAAGTTTTTACGAAAATGATTGCGAGAAATTTGTTTCTTTTTGAAAAAAACAGTTGCTTTTTAGTGAGCGATTCGATATAATCTTCCTACATAATATATTTCAAATCAATTAGCAAATCGCTAATATTTCATGCACGAATCGTGCGGATTTCTCAGTTGAATTTAAAGATGAACCACCGAAAAAGAAAGGAGCATATATGGAATACAAAAAGTTTGTATGTATGGTGGAAGAAAAACTGAATTTAAAATTGGAAGGAGGAATGAAGGCGTCGAAGTATTCTGTTGTAAAAAATAATGGAATGGAAAAAACAGGGATGATACTGGAAAGTGACGAATATAATATCGCACCGGCAATCTATTTGGAAGAATTTTTTGAACAATATCAAAAAGGAATGTCAATTGATAGAATTGTAAATGAGATTCTGGAATTTTATGAAAAAGTAAAAGTAGAAGAAGACTACGATGTATCACAATTATCGTTGTATGAGAATGTAAAGAAGAAAATTGCATTTAAGCTGGTGAATACAGAAAAGAATCAGCAGATGTTAAAAGAGGTTCCACATATTCCATTGCTGGATCTGAGTATTGTTTTTTACATTTTAGTTGATGTAGATGAGAAGGGGAGTGCAACCATTCAGATTCGAAATGAACATATCGAAAACTGGAATGTAAATGTGGAACAATTATATAAGGATGCAAAGCTTAATGTAAAATGTTTGATCCCTGCAAGACTGATGTGTATGCAACATGTGATAGAAAAGCTTTGCGACATATCAAAGGGGGAAGAAAAAGATTTGTTGAAAGCAAAATTCCCGCCTGAGAATAAAGAATTTATGTATATTCTGACAAATTCAATTCACCAATTTGGAGCTGCAGTACTTGCTTATCCAAATATTCTGGAAATGGCATCGCGAATTATCGGTGAAGATTTCTATCTGCTGCCAAGCAGTATCCATGAAGTGATTTTGATTCCAAAATCGAAAAGCCCTGATTTAAAAGATTTAAATGAAATGATTAATGAAGTCAATGAAACTCAGGTTCAAGAAGAGGAAGTTTTGAGTGATCATGCATACTATTATGAAAAGAACACACATACATTGATGATGGGAAAGTGTTTGAGTGAAATATAAATATTTTCATTAAAATTGTTTACAGAAAGTGAGTTAAATGGATTAAAGCCAAGGAGGATACTGCGTTACCGTTCACAGTACCTGTGAACAGCAACGATACTGCCTGTCTTCCGGACAGGCAGTATCCAAATCCTCTTTACTTTTAGAAAAAAGTATGTTAAAGTAATGCTTGTGTTCTTGGAATAATCTAAGAATAAGAATTTGCGTTTGTAGCTCAGGGGATAGAGCGCTGCCCTCCGGAGGCAGGAGCGGCGGTTCGAATCCGCCCAGACGCGAGTAAAAAGATGCCGTATAATTTTACGGCATCTTTTCTTTTTTTGCTTTAAATTTCTCGAATCAAATCAAGCAGATTCGGATTAAAAGTATTGTTTCTTAACATTTCAATTTCGTATTTGTATGGCGGATAAGATTTTTTCGCATTTTCTAAATCTGGAACATATGGAGTTTCTAAGATTTTAGGGATATTTTCAAAATCTTTATGATGCACAATATAATTCAGCGCATCAAAACCAATCTCTCCAAAACCAATATTAGCGTGACGATCCTTTGCAGCTCCAGGTATATTTTTGCTGTCGTTGATGTGAAAAACAGCAATCTGTTCCTTCCCCAATATTTGATCAAATTTATCGATGACATCATCAAAGTGATGGATAATATCATAACCGGCATCGCTAATATGGCAGGTATCAAAACAAACGCGAAGTTTTTCATTACATATAACACCGTCATAGATACGAGCAAGTTCTTCGAAAGAACGTCCTATCTCAGAGCCTTTTCCGGCCATTGTTTCCAGTGCAATATAGCAGTCAGTGTCGTGTGTGAGTACTTCATTTAAGCCTTTTATAATCTGGGCAGTTCCGATATCAACACCTTCACCAACATGAGAACCGGGATGCAGAATCAAGGTGTGACTTCGGCAGGCAATGGTGCGTTCAATTTCTTTCGCAAGAAATTCTGTTGCAAGTTCAAAAGTTTCTGGCTTGACGGCATTCCCCAGATTGATAATATAAGGTGCATGAACAATGATTTCTTCTATATTGTGGGACGCCATGTACTCCCATGCTGCGTCAATATTTAACTCACTTATATCTTTTCTGCGAGTGTTTTGTGGGGCTCCTGTATAGAACATAAATGTATTGGCGCCGTAGGAAACAGCTTCTTTTGCTGAGCCAAGCAACATTTCTTTTCCTTTCATTCCTACGTGTGATCCGATTTTTAGCATAATTTCCTCCAAAATGATTTGATAAATTTCTTGATAGAACTCATTATAAATGATAGAATAGCTAAATGGAAGTAGTATAAAATGGAACGGAGTGAAAATATAGTGAATACCTTATCTGAATTAATTACAAAAGAAATGGAACAGGCATTTACAGCAGCGGGATATGATGCGAAGTTTGCAAAAGTAACAGTATCAAATCGTCCGGATCTGTGTGAGTATCAGTGCAACGGAGCAATGGCAGCTGCTAAGACATATAAGAAAGCACCAATTATGATTGCGAATGATATCGTTGCAAATTTACAGGACAGTGAATGTTTTGCTCAGGTAGATGCAGTGAATCCTGGATTCATCAACCTGAAATTAAAATCATCTTTCGTGACAGCATTTTTAAATGAGATGGCAGGAGATGACACACTTGGTGTGGAAAAAGAAGCTAATCCGAAGACAATCTTAATTGATTACGGCGGACCAAACGTAGCAAAACCATTGCACGTAGGACATTTGCGTTCAGCAATCATCGGAGAGAGTGTAAAACGTATTATGCGCTTTAAAGGAAATGATGTAACAGGCGATATTCATCTTGGAGATTGGGGATACCAGATGGGTCTGATCATTACAGAGTTGGAGAAACGTCAGCCGGATCTTCCATATTTCGATGAGAGCTTTGAGGGAGAATATCCAAAAGAGGCACCATTTACCATCGGAGAGCTGGAGGAAATTTATCCAACTGCAAGCGGTTATGCAAAAGAACACGAAGAGTATCGTGAGAAGGCATTACAGGCTACTTATCTGCTTCAGAACGGACACAAAGGATATCGTGCGATCTGGAAACATATCATGAACGTATCAGTTACAGATTTGAAAAAGAATTATAAGAATCTGAATGTTGAATTTGACCTTTGGAAAGGTGAGGCAGACGCACAGAAATATATTCCGGGTATGGTAGAGATGCTCAAAGAAAAAGGGTTTGCACATGTAGATGAAGGTGCATTGGTCGTTGATGTTCAGGAAGAAGGAGATAAAAAAGAAATTCCACCATGTATGATCTTAAAATCAGACGGAGCAGCTCTTTATGATACAACAGATCTCGCAACATTGGTAGAGCGTGAAGAATTATACAAACCGGATGAAGTGATTTATGTCGTAGATAAGCGTCAGGAATTACATTTTGTCCAGGTATTCCGTTGTGCTAAAAAATGTGGTATTGTGCGTCCGGAAACGGGGCTGAAATTCCTTGGATTCGGTACAATGAATGGAAAAGACGGAAAACCATTTAAGACAAGAGAAGGCGGAGTTATGCGTCTGGAGAATCTGATCCGTGAGATTGATGAAGAGATGTATAAGAAGATTATGGATAATCGTACTGTTGAGGAAGAAGAGGCAAGAAATACAGCAAAAACAGTAGGACTTGCTGCAATCAAGTATGGCGATCTCTCAAATCAGGCCTCTAAAGACTATGTGTTTGATGTGGATAGATTTACTTCATTTGAGGGAAATACTGGTCCGTACATTTTGTATACGATTGTACGTATTAAATCAATTCTTGGTAAATATCAGCAGGATGGCGGTATCATTGAGGATTTGAAACTTCAGGAAGCAACAAATGAGTCTGAAAAAGCTTTGATGCTTGAGATTGCAAAATTCAATGAAATGATTAACAATGTTTATGCAGAAATCGCACCACATAAAATTTGTGCATATATTTATGATGTGGCAAACGCATTTAATAAATTTTATCATGAGACAAAGATTTTGGCAGAAGAAGATGCTCAGAAGAAAGCCGGCTATATCGCATTGTTAAAGCTTACAAAAGATGTGCTGGAGACATGTATTGATTTATTAGGCTTTGAAGCACCGGAAAGAATGTAAACAATAAGAAGAAAATGTTTGTATAAACGAATTCTATAAACAACAAATAACAGCCCTTTCCTATATATGGGAAGGGCTGTTGTGAAATGGAGAAAAGAATGACGGAAAAATTATTTTACAAAGACAGTCATATGCAGATGTTTCAGGCAATTGTACAAGAGTGTTGCAAGGATGGAGAAAATTATAAAATCCGTTTGGATCGCACGGCATTTTTCCCGGAAGGCGGAGGACAATATGCTGACCATGGAACTTTGAATGAATATGAAGTGCATGATGTTCAGGAAAAGCAAGGCGATGTGTGGCATTATACTTCGCATCCGTTTGAAGCGGGAGATGTTGTGGAAGGAAAAATTGACTGGCAGGAACGTTTTGAAAAGATGCAGCAACATACAGGAGAACATATTATATCCGGGCTTGTGCATGCAAGATTTGGATATAACAATGTAGGATTTCATTTGGGAGATGATTCCTGTACGATGGATTTTGATGGGGAAATTTCAAAAGAGGAACTGGCGGAAATTGAGTGGAAAGCGAATGAAGCAGTTGTAAAAAATCTGGAAGTACAGGTTACATATCCATCAAAAGAAGAATTAGAAAATATTGCTTATCGAAGTAAAATTGAAATTGAAGGTCAGATTAGGATTGTGACGATACCAGGATATGATGTATGTGCATGTTGTGCACCACATGTAAAAACAACAGGAGAGATCGGACAGATTAAACTGACAAATGCACAGCGTTATAAAGGCGGCGTGAGAATTACGATGCTCTGTGGTTTTCGGGCACTTTGCGATTATAGGAAAAAATTATCAGCAACAAGGCAGATATCTGCAAGTCTTTGTGCAAAAGAGAATGAAACGGCCGAGGCAGTGGAACGTTTAAAAGAAGAAAATAACGCATTAAAACAAGAGTTGGACAGACAGAAAAAAATGTTGTTGGAGTACAAAGTGAAAGAAGTAGATCCGACTCAGAAGATAGTCTGTTTATTCGAAGAAGGTCTGGATGGGGAAGGACCACGATTTTTAATGAATCAGGTATTAGAAAAACAACATGATATTTGTGCTGTGTTTAACAGACAGCCGGAAACATCAGAAGAAGGAATGTTGTCATATCGATATGTGATTGGAAGCAAAACATTGGATATGAGATTATTGGTAAAAGAACTGAATTCGCAGTTTCGAGGAAGAGGCGGCGGAAAACCAGAGATGGTGCAAGGTTCACTATTTGGAGATGAAGAGAGTTTGAGAGGGTGGATACAAGAGAAAGGAGAGGCTTTGAGAAATGAATAATAAGCCGATAAAAAATCCGTTTTGGTACGTATTTGGCCCACTGCTTGTTTACTGGATTGTAGGAATTTGTGTTAGTATCGGGACAGCGTGTGTGCTGGTAATAGGAAATGTAGATGAATTTGCGAAGGTGTTAAGTGGAATTGATACAGGGAGTGCAGATGCTATGACAATGGCAATGCAACAGTGTTCATTACTTGCCATGAAGTTAGAATTAAAATATGCACTTGAGATACAGTGTGTAAAAGCAATCTGTTCCATTTTTGCCTGCTCTGTATTCTATTTTAAAGATCGTAAACGAGAAAAAGAAGAAAATGCACAGATGCCAGAGAAAGCAACCTGGTCTAAATATATATTTTTGTTAGTGTTTGCAGTTGCATATAATATTGGCGTGAGTTGTTTATCTTATATGGTGCAATTAGTGTCAGGAAATAGTAGTTTTCAAAATACGTCGGCAATATTTTATAATTCGAAATTTTGGCTTCAGATTGTCGGATTGAGTATTCTGGTGCCAGTTATGGAGGAATTGTTATTCCGTGGGATTATTTATAAAAGAATGCGGACAAAAACCCCATTTTTGAGGGCAGCAATGTTTTCCGCCATTTTGTTCTCGTTTATGCACAGCAATGCAATACAGATGGTAAATGCACTTGTGTTGGGATTGGTTTTAGCGTATGTTTATGATAAATATGGTTCATTTAAAGCACCGGTGTTTACACATATGATTGCCAATTTGACGGCAGTAATAGGAACGAACACGGGAATATTTAATGGTTTTGCAAAAAGTCCGGAGATACTTGGCGTTACCGTTGTTATATGTACATTTGTGGCAGCTGTGATGTTCACAATGATCCAGAAAATGGATACAGGTCTTAAACCGGAACAACCGTCTGATAAATCAGATGATTCCCAGAAACCGAATCTGGATATGTTCCGTTAATATAGTGTGAATTAATTGAATATAGAAAATGTTAGCACTCGTTTGAATCGAGTGCTAAAAAGTTGTTGACTTTTGGTCATTCTCGTATTAGAATACTCTTTAGATGGTAAAAATGATACTGCTTACAGAAGAATTGCAGATGGTATCATCCAATTAACTTCAGATTAACAGTAAAATGATTTATAAAAGAGGAGTGTTTACTATGACAATGAAGAAAGGTAGTTTATCAATTGACAGCGAAAATATTTTCCCGATTATAAAGAAATGGGTATATTCAGATCACGATATCTTTGTGCGTGAGCTTGTGTCGAACGGATGCGATGCAATCACAAAATTGAAAAAGCTTGATATGATGGGAGAATATGAACTTCCAGATAATTATAAAGCAAAAATTCAAGTGATTGTAAATCCAGAAGAGAAAACATTAAAATTTATTGATAATGGTCTTGGTATGACAGCTGAGGAAGTTGAAAAATATATTACACAGATTGCATTTTCCGGTGCTACACAATTCCTTGAGAAATATAAGGATAAAACAACAGAAGATGAGATGATCGGACATTTTGGTCTGGGATTCTATTCAGCATTCATGGTTGCAGATGAGGTACATATCGATACACTTTCTTATCAGAATGATGCAACTGCCGTACACTGGGTAAGCGAAGGCGGTACAGAGTACGAGATGCAGGATGGAAATAAACAGGAAGTCGGAACAGAGATCACACTGTTTTTGAATGAAGATTGTCTTGAATTTGCAAATGAATATCGTGTAAGAGAAGTGTTGGAGAAATATTGTTCATTTATGCCGGTAGAAATTTTCTTAAGCAAAGCGAATGCAGAACCGGAGTACGAGACAATCGATGAGGCGGATGTTCTGGATACAGATGAAGTAGTTGAGCATATCACAGAAGAGCCGAAAGAAGGGGAAGAGGGCGAAGCAAAACAGAAAGCAAAAATTGTAAAACGTCCTGTTTCAATCAGTGATATTCACCCATTGTGGACAAAGAATCCAAGCGAATGTACAAAAGAAGATTACATTGATTTCTATAGAAAAGTATTTATGGATTACAAAGAACCATTATTCTGGATTCATTTGAATATGGATTATCCATTTAACTTAAAAGGAATTTTGTATTTCCCTAAGATTAATACAGAGTATGACTCAATTGAAGGAAAGATCAAATTGTATAACAATCAGGTCTTTATCGCAGACAATATTAAAGAAGTGATTCCTGAATTTTTAATGGTATTGAAGGGTGTGATTGATTGTCCTGATTTACCATTGAACGTATCGCGTAGTGCACTGCAGAATGACGGATTTGTAAATAAAGTCGCAGATTACATTTCTAAGAAGGTTGCAGATAAGCTGAACGGAATGTTCAAGACTGACAGAGAAAATTATGAGAAGTATTGGGATGATATCAGCCCATTTATCAAGTTTGGATGCTTAAAAGATGAAAAATTCGGTAGTAAAGTAAAAGATTCCATTCTTTACAAAGACTTGGAACACAAATATCTGACTTTGGAAGATTGCATCAAGGCAAATAAAAAAGAAGATGCTGAAACTGAAGAAACAAAGACTGAGACAACAGAAGGAACTGACGCAGCAGAGAATTCTGAACAGGCTGAAAAAGAAAAAACTACTGTTTATTATGTAACAGACGAACAACAGCAGAGCCAGTATATCAACATGTTTAAAGAACAGGGACAGGATGCGATTCTGCTGACACATAATATTGATTCTGCATTCATTACTTATCTGGAGCAGAAACATGAAGATGTGAAATTTATGAGAATTGATGCCGATGTACATGAGTCTTTGAAGGATGAAGTATCTGAAGACGAGAAAGAAGAGTTCCAGAAGACATCGGACAGTATCGTAGAGATTTTCCGTAAAGAGCTTGGAAATGATAAGCTGGATGTTAAAGTAGAAAAACTCAAAGATGATAATGTGGCATCGATGGCTGTACTGTCAGAAGAATCCAGACGTATGGCAGAGATGATGAAGATGTATGGAATGAGTGGCATGGATCCAAGTATGTTTGGAACACAGGCAACACTGATTTTAAATGCAAATCATCCATTGGTTAAATTTGTTGTAGAGCATAAGAGAAGCAAAAATGTATCAATTATTTGTAAACAGCTCTATGACCTGGCAATGCTGGCTCATAAGCCATTAAATCCGGAAGAGATGACAGCATTTGTACAGAGAAGCAATGAGATTATGATGCTTTTGACAAAATAAAATGAAGTGACAGGGACATCCTGTATATAGAAGAGAGCAATTTCTGTTAAGAATATTCTTGGTGGAGGTTGCTCTCTTTTTATATATCAGATGTGAGATGACTCCCACCTCTGTAGGTGGCGAGTAACAAATCAGTATCAGTGGTGGGAGTCAATCCCCCATCTGATATAGCCTCCGGCAGGATTGCAGAGATGCGCAGAAGAAGTATGTCATGCATTGCATGACGCGCATCTCGCAGCAAGAATGCAGAGGCATTCTTGAATAGGAAGAGTTTTCTTATTAACAAACCTAGTTGACAAACAATATTATATAACATATAATATTGGAAAAGAAATAATATTACAAATAGAATAATATGATACATAAATGAGGTGATGGAATGGTATTTAACACAGGTGCTGCCTTATTGGACGCGATTGTTCTTGCTGTTGTGTCAAGAGAAACTGAGGGTACTTATGGTTATAAGATTACACAAGATGTACGTAAAGCAATTGATGTATCGGAATCTACTTTATATCCGGTGCTCAGGAGACTGCAGAAAGATGAATGTCTGGAAGTATACGATAAGAGTTATGACGGAAGAAACCGACGTTATTATAAAGTAACGGAAAAAGGGATGGCACAGCTTAATTTATATAAAATTGAATGGAAGAACTATTCTAGCAAGATACAGGATATATTTGAAGGGGGTGTGGGAGTATGAACCGCAAACAATTTATGGAAGAATTAAGCCAACTGCTTATAGGAATATCAGAAGAAGAAAGAGTAGAAGCACTGCAATATTATGAAGATTATTTTGATGATGCAGGAGCTGAGAATGAGCAGCAGGTAATAGAGGAACTAGGTACTCCGCAGAAGGTTGCCTCAACTATATGTCTGAATCTGGAACCAGGAAGTGAACAGAATGGTGAATTTACAGAATCTGGATTTCAGGATGAACGATTTGAGGAAAAAGCAACACCTGCCGCAAGAAGCCCACGGACAAAAGAAGGGGATACCTATTCATATAATGAAGCTTTTGGAGAGCAGGATTATCATAGTTCTTATAATAACATGGGACAAGGGCAGAAACCATGGACGAGCAAGACATTAAAAATCATCTTGATCATTGCAATTGTCCTGGTTGGTGCACCGGTTGTGATTCCGGTTGGAATAGGAATTGTAGCTGCTGTATTGGGACTTGTGATAGCGGCATTTGCAGTCTTTGCAGGTCTGGTGGTCGCATCAGTGGGGATTGGAATAGCCGGAATCGCAGTAGCTGTACTTGGAATCGTGGCAGCAGTTGGATTCCCATCGGCGATGATAATGGTTGGTGTCGGATTGATTATGTTGGCACTTGGTCTGGTGGCAACGGTTGCAACTGTAAGATTGTGTATGGTTATGTATCCAGCAATATTTCGAATTTTTGTTAATATTTGCAGATGGCCATTTTATCGAGGAAAGGCGGTGGGTAATGTATGAAAAAGCAATGGAAGATATTCTGGGCGATTTGTGGCAGCCTTGCTGCAATCGGAGTGATTTGTTGTATTGTCGGTGTGATATTAGGTGGTTCATTTTTTAGAAGCATTGTAAAAGACAGGGATTTTGATTATATAACCTTTGAATCGGAAAATGACTTGGAAATAAAAGGAGAAGAACAGCAGACATTTTATGGAATAAAAGAGCTGGACGTAGATGTATCGCAGGTGAATGTACAGCTCGAAGAGTATGATGGCAGATATTTGACAGTAGAAACGGTTGATATTCCGGACAATGTTTTGAATAAAATCTCTTATACAGCAGACGAGTCTTCATTAGAGATAGAATTGGAAGATTCAAAAAGAATTAAGAAATTATTGTCAGATAATACAAAGGCAACGATAAGAATCAAAGTTCCATCTCGTTCATTACAAGAAGCAGATATTTCGGTGGGAGCCGGAAGCTTATATATCAGTCAGATACAAGTTGAAGAATTACAAGTAGAAATGGGGGCCGGTCAGGCAAAGATAGAACAATTTGTCTCAAATAGTGCAGAATTTTATTGTGGAGCAGGAGAAATGCAGATTGCAGGCGAAGCAGAATCAACAGAAGTTGAATGTGGAGTCGGAAGTATCATTTATCAGGCAAAAGGAAGAGAGGACGAATATAACTACCAAGTGGAAAGCTCTCTGGGAGAAATTACTGTAGGAGGCAGGTCATGTGGTGGGATTGGTTCAGGTACAGAGATTTCTCGTGATGGAGCAAAAAAAGAATTATATATAGAATGTGGAATCGGTCAGGTTCAGGTGGAATTTCAAAAGTAGCAAGTGATTCTGATAGGAATATGTCAGCTTTGCTGACCGGAATCGCGTGCCAAGTCTCACGGACGTTCGACTTGAAAAGAATATAATATGAAGAGGAGAAAATATTATGAAAAAATTATATCGTTCAAAAGAAAGCAGAATGTTATGTGGTGTATGTGGAGGTGTAGGAGAATACTTTAATATCGACCCAACATTGGTTCGATTAGGAATGGTGCTTCTGGCTGCATGCAGTTTCGGAACAGGTGTATTAGCGTATTTTATTGCAGCTGTGATTATTCCAGATGAGCCGTCTGCTTTCTAGAAAGAATATAGAATCATGAGAAAAGGCATTCATGTAGAATGTCTTTTTGCATTTATGGGTATACTCTGAAAAAAAGAAAGGGGTATCCATGATGAAAAAAGAAACGATAGATCTAAAATGCTTAGAAGAAGATGAAAAACTGAAATACGAAATTGCTGAAGAATTAGGCCTTCTAGACAAAGTAATGGAATCAGGATGGAAATCATTGTCATCCAAAGAAACAGGCAGAATTGGTGGCTTGATCACGAAGCGAAGAAGGGAAGAAAAGCAAAAGAACGAAAATAAAAAGTAAAAAGAAAATGTGAAAATTTGAAGAAAATCAAATGAAAAAACTATGAATATATTGCGTTGAAGAGATAAAATTGATAAAAATAGTTGAAATTGGAAAGTGTTTTTGGTACAATTGTACGACTGAGATAATCGCTTTGTGAGGAATCACATGCGTTTGACTTGAAAAAATAGGTGGGAAAATGGAAGAAAAGATAAATGTTTTTGACATTGAACTGAACCTGCTGACTGCAAAAAAGGCAATGAGGCAAGTGATGCGGTATATGGGAGGGGAAAGTGTCAGTACAATTGAACTTATTCCAATGGAAGTATTGTTAAAAGGACAAGATGATGCTGAATGGAAACAAGCATTACAGTCTGTCGATTTATTACTTCCGTCAGAGCGTGAAATTTTAGAAAGCGCAGAGGTGACGGATCAGAATGCAATACAGGATTTGGAGAATAACACATTCGTCAGATTGTTTTTTAGGTATTTAGTGAAAAATAAAAAGAAAGTTTTTTTGCTTACAGAAGATGAAAAAGCGAGCAAATTATTAAAAGAACGAATCGAAACTTACCGAAAAGGAATACAATTTGTTGGAGAAGCAGTAATCTCGGCTCAAAGTGGAAGTAAAGAAGCAGTGATTAATATGATTAATGGTGTAGAGCCGGACTGCATATTATCGGGATTATCTTATCCATGGCAGGAAAAATTTATTGCAGAGAGTAAAGCACTTTTAAACGCAAGAGTATGGTTTGGATGCACTTTCTTGTTGAACCAACAAAAAAAAGAGGAAAAGGCAAGTGGGAAATTCAAATATTTCATTCTGAAAAGATTATTTCGCTATCAAGTAGGAAAAACACAGAAAGGCTGATTTGTGAACTCTGTATAGGTTGAAAAAATTAAAAAATTGTAAATAAATATGAGGAAATGCATAAAAAATAAGGATTTTGTCTTTATTTTTTTGCAGTTTTGCATTAGTATATAAAATATATAGACTTACAGAGTGCGAATGACTAGAAAAAAGTTTGTGAAAACTGCACATGAATTTGAATGAGCCAGTGGAGGAAAAAAAGATGATAACAAATCAAATACTTCTAAATACAATTGAAGGATTAAAAGGAATTTCCAGAATTGATTTTTGTGTGTTTGATGTGGAGGGCAAAGTTTTGGCTACTACATCAGACAACGGGCATAACTATGAAGATGTGGTACTGTCGTTCGGGGAATCACCTGCAGATAGCCAGGAAATTCAAGGATGCCAATTTTTTAAGATATTTGATGAGCAGCAGTTAGAATACATTCTTCTTGCAGATGGAGAGAATGAAGATGTATACATGGTTGGAAAGATTGCCGCATTCCAAATTCAGAATTTATTAATCGCTTACAAAGAGCGTTTTGACAAGGATAACTTTATAAAAAATCTGCTCTTGGATAACCTGTTATTGGTGGATATTTATAACCGCGCCAAAAAATTACATATTGACACAGATGCAAAACGTGTTATCTTTATTATTGAAACATCGAGAGAAAAAGACAGTGCAGCATTGGATAATGTCAGAAGCCTTTTAGGAGGAAAATCTAGAGACTTCATCACAGCTGTAGATGAAAAGAATATTATTGTTGTGAAAGAACTGTCTGAAAAAGATGGAAGTAAAGAGATGGATAAGATGGCAAAAGATATGTTGAGTATTCTGAAAGAGGATACGGGAGATGAACATATCCATATTGCATATGGTACTGTTGTGAATGACATCAAAGAAGTATCTAAGTCTTACAAAGAGGCTAAGATGGCATTGGATGTCGGTAAGATATTCTTTGATGAGAAAGATATTGTTGCATACAGTACACTTGGAATCGGCCGTTTGATCTATCAGTTACCACTTCCACTTTGCAAGATGTTTATCAAAGAAATTTTTGAGGGGAAATCACCGGATGAATTTGACGAAGAAACATTGGCTACGATCAATAAGTTCTTTGAGAACAGCCTGAATGTGTCAGAGACATCTCGACAATTGTATATCCATAGAAATACATTGGTATATCGTCTGGACAAGCTTCAGAAAAGTACCGGTCTGGATTTGCGTGTCTTTGAAGATGCAATCACATTTAAGATTGCGCTGATGGTAGTGAAGTATATGAAATATATGGAAACATTAGAGTATTAAATGTATTGGGGAATACAAAGGAGTAGAAATAATTAGGAGGAGCATATGATTGAATTAAAGAATGTAACGAAAGAGTACACGAAGGGAAATGCAGCTCTTAATGGTGTATCTGTTAAGATCGAACGTGGCGAGTTCGTTTTCATTGTAGGAGACAGCGGTTCAGGAAAATCAACACTGATTCGTCTGATCATGAAAGAACTTGATCCAACTAACGGTACAATTATTGTTAACGGACAGAATCTGAATCGTATGAAACATCGTAACATTGCAAAATACAGAAGAGGACTTGGAGTTGTCTTTCAGGATTTCCGTTTGTTAAAGGATCGTAATATCTACGAGAATATTGCCTTTGCATTGCGAGTTACTGAGACACCGACACGAGTGATTAAGAGAAAAGTACCGGCTGCATTATCACTGGTAGGTCTTGCACAGAAATACAAATCCTATCCAAAAGAACTGTCAGGTGGAGAACAGCAGAGAGTTGCGATTGCAAGAGCAATTGTAAATGAACCTGCAATTTTGTTAGCGGACGAGCCAACTGGTAACCTGGATCCGACAAACTCATGGGAGATTATGAGTTTGCTGAAAGAGGCTAACGAGCGTGGAACAACAGTACTTGTTGTTACACATAACCAGGAAATCGTAAACGAGATGAACGAGCGAGTTATCACAATGAAACAAGGTGTAATCGTAAGTGATGAACAAAAAGGTGGGTATATAAATGAGGATTAGTACATTAGGATATGTTGGAAAACAAGGTGTGAAGAATATCGGAAGAAACAAGATGTTTTCAATTGCCGCTATCGCAACAATGTCGGCATGTATCTTCCTTTTTGGATTATTTGCATCAATTTTGCTGAATTTTCAGTATATTATTAAAACAGCTGAGGAAGGTGTAGCAATCACAGTTTTCTTTAACGAAGATGCAACAGAGGATCAGATTAGTAATATTGGTAAACAGCTTGAGAGCAAGGATGATGTTCTTGAAGTGAAATATGTGTCGGCAGATGATGCATGGGATAAGTTTAAAGATGAATACTTTGCAGATAATAAGGATCTGGCAGATGGATTTAAAAATGATAACCCGCTTGCAGGTTCAGATAACTACGAAGTATATATGAAAACGGTAGATGATAAAGGACAAGATTTAATTGCAAAAAGTAAGTCACTTGCAGCAACACAGAAAGAGCTGGTTGACTTTGCAAAAGGTCTGGATGGAGTTCGTAAGGTAAATAAGTCAGATGTTGTTGCAAATACACTTTCCAGTGTGAATGTGTTGGTGGCATATATATCTATTGCGATTATCCTGATTTTATTTGGAGTTTCTATTTTCCTGATCAGCAATACAGTTTCAATGGGTATTACAGTTCGTAAAGAAGAGATTGCAATTATGAAATATATCGGAGCAAAGGACTTCGTAGTTCGTTCTCCATTTGTAATTGAAGGTCTTATCATGGGAATTATCGGAGCTGTTATTCCATTAGGAATATTATACGTACTGTATGGAAAAGCAGTTTCATATATTTTAGCAAAGTTTGCAATTTTAAATAATATTATCGAATTCCTTCCGGTAACAACAGTATATCGTTACTTATTGCCAATCGGATTACTTTTAGGAGTAGGAATTGGATTTATCGGAAGTTATTTCACAGTGCGTAAGCATTTGAAAGTTTGATAAAAGTTACATAGAGTTTATGAAGGTGTACGATGCCATAGGTATCGTACACTAATAATATGGGTGAAAATATGAAAAGAAAAACAAAGCGCGTAATTAGTGGGGCCTTGGCACTGACTATGAGTATGGGGATGACTGTGAATGTACATGCGACAACCATTGAAGAGGCACAGAAGAAAGCCGACCAGCTACAGTCACAAAAAAACTCTACAGAGGCAGAAAAGAATTCTCTCACGGAACAGCTGTCTGGAATTGTAGAAGACATGGAAAAAGCACAGGAAAAACTGACAGCTAAACAGTCAGAAATTGAGACAGCGGAGACGGAACTGGTAAATGCCAAGGTTGACGAAAATAATCAGTATGATAGCATGAAAAAACGCATTAAATTCATGTATGAGAATGGCAATACGCAGTTAATTGAAATTTTGATTGAAAGTGAGAATATTGGAGATTTTTTAAATAAAGCAGAATACATTTCACAAATTTCAAATTATGACAGGGATATGCTAAATCAGTTTCAGACAATCGTAAAAGATGTTGAAGAAAAAGAAGCAGCATTACAGACAGAATATTCAGAGTTGGAAGTATTACAGAATGAGTTGATCAGTAAGCAAGAAGAAGTTCAGACAATGCTGAATAATACAAATGTGGAGCTTGCAGATTTGGAAAAGCAGATTGGAGAGAACGCTTCTACGTTGAAAGCGTTGATTGCTCAGGCAGAAGAAGAAAAGAGAAAACAGGAAGAAGCTGCAGCCGCCGCAGCAGCAGCCGCAGCTGCTGCACAAAAACCGGCTCAGAGTACAAATAGTAATTCAAATAGTGGCGGAAGTACTTATGTTCCACCAAGTTCAAGTAATACAGTGGTGGGAAATGGTCAATTTGTAAATCCGTGCCCAGGTGCATATGTATCAAGTACTTTTGGCTATCGTGATTTTGATGGAGCTTTTCACAAGGGACTTGATCTTGCGGCAGGCGAGGGAACACCGACATATGCAGCAGCATCGGGAACTGTAGTGATTGCAGGATGGAGCAATAGTGCAGGAAACTGGGTTGTTATCAATCATGGAAATGGTCTTGTTACAAAATATATGCATCACTCTGCATTATGCGTATCAGCGGGACAGACAGTATCAGCAGGACAACAGATTGGATATGTAGGAAACACAGGTAATTCATTTGGAGCTCATTTGCATTTCCAGGTGGAATTGAATGGTTCAGCAGTAAATCCACAGAATTATCTGTAATGAGGTATATGAATAATGAATCCATTAGAGGAAAAAACAGAACTAGAAGAAAAGATTGAACAAGAACAAAAGCGAGAAAAGAAAAAATTCTGGAAAGGCGTTCTTTGCGGAGCGGCAGTTACGTTATGTTTGGCTGTGGGAGTCGGAATTTTTTGTACGGCAATTGTATCAGGTATACATATATTTTCCTCATCAGAGAAAAAACAGGTAGAAAATAAACTGCAGATAATACAGGCAATTATTGATAAATATTATTTGTATGAAGATGAGATTGACCAGGATGCTTTGGAACAGGGGATTTATGCAGGATATGTAAATGCCTTGGGTGATAAATATACAGTGTATTACAATGAAGAAGAAACAGATGCTTTACAGGAAAGTGTAAGTGGAACGTATACGGGTATCGGAGCAGCTTTGTTGCAGAATACAACCAGTAATGAAGTTGTGATTTCTAAAGTATATAAAGATTCACCTGCAGAAGAGGCCGGATTAAAAGAAGGAGATGTGATTTACCAAGTAGATGACCATACAATATCCGATCAGTCCCTCGATGAGGTGGTGAGCTGGATCCGAGGAGAAGAAGGTACAGATGTAACACTTCATGTTGTGCGTGGCGGACAACAACTGGAACTTAAGGCAACAAGAAAACAACTTGAAACTCCGACAGTTGTGTATGAAATGAAAGAGAATCAGGTTGGTTATATTGCAGTCAGTGAATTTGACGAAGTAACACTTTCGCAGTTTGAGACTGCCTTGAATGATCTGGACGGTCAGGGAATGAAAGGCTTGATTATTGATCTGAGAAGTAATCCAGGAGGAAATCTGGATACCGTAACAGATATGTTAAAATTGCTTCTTCCAAAAGGCACAATCGTATCTGTGAAAGACAAAGCAGGAAATGTTGAAGAGTATAAATCTGACGGAAGTCACGAGTTTACAAAACCATTAGCAGTGCTTGTAAATCAATATAGTGCAAGTGCATCAGAAATCTTTTCAGGAGCAATACAAGATTATGGAATTGGGGACATTGTCGGAGTTACAACATACGGAAAAGGAGTTGTACAACAGATTCTTGATCTTGGCGATGGAACAGCTATGAAAATTACAATTGCAGAGTATTTTACACCGAATGGACGCAGCATTAATAAGAAAGGCGTAACTCCGGATGTAGAAGTTGAATATCAGGCAGACGAAAATGATCCGACTGCTGATAATCAGTTGGACAAAGCAATGGAAGTAGTTCAGCAGAAAATGCAGAGTGAAAAATAATAATTAAAACAAATGTTACGGAATTGTTAAAAACTATTGCATAATCGACACTGATGTATTATACTTATTAAAGTATGATAAAGAAAATGAAAAAATTCCCAGAATTGAAATGTTTGACGGAAACAGTTCGGAGAACAGTGGATTATAATTTTGAAGGGGAATAAAAGTATAAAATAAGGAATAGGTGGTAAGATGAAGTTTAAGAAGGTACAAGGCTTAATACTGGCAGTTGTTTTATCTTGTTCAATGGTGGCTACTCCGGTATTTGCAGCACCAAAGAGTGAAGAACAGTCTTCGTTGGAAGCAGAGAAAGCTGAAAAGCAGAATGAAGTAAGTTCTTTGCAGGAGCAGTTAAATTCATTGATGACAAAGATGAATGATCTTGAGACACAGTTGATTGAGAAAGGTCAGCAGATTTCGCAG
Organism: Mediterraneibacter sp. NSJ-151; assembly: GCF_022487435.1. Taxonomy (NCBI): domain Bacteria; kingdom Bacillati; phylum Bacillota; class Clostridia; order Lachnospirales; family Lachnospiraceae; genus Mediterraneibacter; species Mediterraneibacter sp. NSJ-151. Next base: position 60,175 of record NZ_JAKVPP010000008.1, read on the forward strand.
GCAGAAGTTGATCTGGAAGCGGCTCAGCAGAAAGAACAGCAGCAGTATGAAGATTTGAAACTCCGTATTAAATACATGTATGAAGAAGGTGATGGTTCAGCAATGGAACGCATCCTCTCATCAGGAAGTATCGCGGAAGTTCTGACTCAGGCTGAATATGTACAGAAAGTGCATTCATATGACAGAGCACAGTTGCAGGAATACCAGAATACAGTACAGCAGGTAACGGACTTGAAGAGTGGTCTGGAAGAAGATCAGGCAAAACTTCAGAACCTGGAAGGTGAATATCAGGCACAGTCTGATGAGCTGAATACAACAATTGAAAGCAAGAGTGCGGAAATTAGCAATCTGGACAGCATGATTCAGGAAGCAGCGAGAGTTGCATTGGAGAAAGCAGCCGCAGAAAAAGCAGCAGCTGAGCAGAAAGCTGCAGAAAAAGCAGCACAGAATAACGCAGCATCAAACACAACCGTTGCAAGCAATACTACAAATAATAGCGGAACAACAAATACGGGTGGTACGACAAATACAGGTGGTACAACAAATGTCACACCGGCACCAACACCTACGCCAACACCGGTACCTACACCAGCACCGGCACCAACACCGGCAGCACCATCAGTTGATGGAGGTTCAGTTGTAAGCCGTGCATACAGCCAGCTTGGAGCAGCATATGTATGGGGAGCTTGCTCACCGGGAGCATTTGACTGTTCAGGATTCGTAAGCTACTGTCTGACAGGAAGTTATACAAGACTTGGAACTACATATACATTCCTTGGATGGACACAGGTAAGTGATCCACAGCCGGGAGATGTTTGCGTTAATGCAAACCATTGTGGTATTTATATCGGTGGTGGACAGATGATTCATGCAGCAACAGAAGGCGTTGGCGTTATTGTAGGACCTGTTCAGGGCGGTATGATTTACGTTCGTTACTAAAGATAATTACTTATATAAATTACGAATGATAAAAGATTAAAAGTAAGAAGAAATCCCTTGAAACACAGAGTGTTTTAAGGGATTTCTTTTCTTGAAAAATCTCCTAATAGTAGTAAGTGAAAAAAGCCTTGCAATTCATAAGTGTTTATGCTAAACTATTATCGTTGCGAAAAAACACGCATGTGGATTGCCCTTTCTGGTGCCTAATTTCACGAAATGTGAGATGGTCTTGGGGAATAAAGATAAACATGCGGAAGACTAAAACCAAATGGAGGAAAGTAACATGAGCGTTATTTCAATGAAACAGCTTTTAGAAGCAGGTGTTCATTTTGGACATCAGACAAGAAGATGGAACCCTAAGATGGCTCCATACATCTACACAGAGAGAAATGGTATCTATATCATCGACCTGCAGAAATCAGTAGGAATGGTTGACGATGCATATCAGGCAATTGCTGATATCGCAGCTAATGGTGGTACAGTACTTTTCGTAGGAACAAAGAAACAGGCTCAGGATGCTATCAAAACAGAAGCAGAGCGTTGTGGAATGTACTATGTAAATGAGAGATGGCTTGGAGGTATGCTTACAAACTTCAAGACAATCCAGAGCCGTATTAAGAGACTCAAAGACATCGAGACAATGTCAGAAGACGGAACATTCGATGTACTGCCAAAGAAAGAAGTTATTGAGCTGAAAAAAGAGTGGGCTAAACTTGAGAAAAACCTTGGCGGAATCAAAGAGATGAAGAGAATCCCAGACGCTATCTTTATCGTAGATCCTAAGAAAGAAAGAATCTGCGTACAGGAAGCACACACATTGGGAATTCCATTGATCGGTATCGCTGATACAAACTGTGATCCAGAAGAACTGGATTACGTTATTCCAGGTAATGATGATGCAATCAGAGCTGTAAAACTGATCGTTTCTAAGATGGCTGATGCAGTTATCGAAGCAAACCAGGGAGCAGCAGAAGAAGCATATTATGAAGATGCTGAGGAAGCAGTAGCTGAAGAGGCTGTAGAAGAGTAAGATGACTCGAATGCTTCAGCCTGATTAATCAGGCTGAAGCATTTTTTCATTCCCGAATTGTTTCATATAGAAAAAATTTGCAAAAGTGGGTTTACTATATGGACAAACATATGTAATAATGGAAACTAAAGAATTAGTATTCCTTAAAAAGTATAAAAATGGAGGATAAGATCATGGCAATTACAGCAAGCATGGTAAAAGAATTAAGAGAGATGACAGGAGCAGGAATGATGGACTGCAAAAAAGCTCTTGGTGAGACAAATGGTGATATGGATGCAGCAGTAGAATACCTGAGAAAGAACGGACAGGCTAAAGCTGAGAAAAAAGCAGGAAGAATTGCAGCAGAAGGTATTGTTAAAGCTGTAGTAAAAGATGATAAAGTAGCTTCTATCGTAGAAGTTAACTCTGAGACAGACTTCGTTGCTAAGAATGCTGATTTCCAGGCATTTGTTGAGGCAGTAGCTAATCAGGTAGCAGATTCAGATGCAGCAGATATGGATGCATTCATGGCTGAGGCTTGGGAAGCTGATACAACAAAGACAGTAAAAGAAGCTCTTGTTGAGAAAATCGCTGTAATCGGAGAAAATCTGAACATCAGAAGATTTGAGAAAGTTGTAACAGACGGATGTGTAGTATCTTATATCCACGGTGGCGGACGTATTGGTGTTTTAGTTGAAGCTGATACAGATGTTATTAACGATGACATCAAAGCTTGCTTAAGAAACGTAGCAATGCAGGTTGCAGCTATGTCTCCAACATATGTATCACGTGCAGAGGTATCTGAAGACTTCATGAATCACGAGAAAGAAATCCTTCTTGCTCAGGCTCAGAAAGAGAATCCAGAGAAACCAGCTAACATCATTGAGAAGATGATCATTGGACGTCTTAACAAAGAAATGAAAGAAATCTGCCTGCTTGACCAGGTATACGTTCAGGATAGTGATCTGACAGTTGCTAAATATGTAGAAAAAGTAGCTAAAGAGAACAATGCTAACGTAACAGTTAAGAAATTCGTTCGTTTCGAGACAGGTGAAGGTATTGAGAAAAAAGTTGACGACTTCGCAGCAGAAGTTGCAGCTCAGGCTGGAATGTAAGCGTTTAGCACAAGCAAGGTAAATATAAAAAAGAACCCTCGACACAAGTTTACTTGTGAGCGAGGGTTCTTTTTTATATTTATCGTGCGACGCACGGATAGCGAGATGAAGCGAAGCGGAATCGAGCTAAGAGTGCTTGTGCTAGACACACGGATAGCGATTATTAAATTTCATAAATATCACAAAAACATATTGACAAATACTTTTATAATGATATAATTTGATAGTCAAAATATTTTAAAACAAAAATAAATGGCGGAAAGAAGTTGCTGTTAATAAATGAGCTAATCAGATAATTATGACCGGCAACAGGAAGAGGACTATGGTAGGAAGAATAAGCGGAACAGGTTCCTATATTCCAAAAGAAGTGTGGGATAACCAAGCCTTAACTCAATTGGTTGATACCAGTGATGAGTGGATACAGGAACGTACTGGTGTGGCGAGACGCCACATAGCAGGAAAAAATGAAACAACTGCATATATGGCAGCAGAAGCAGCAAAGAGGGCACTGGAAGATGCCAATGTCTCAGCACAAGAGATTGACTTGATCTTAGTTGCAACGATTTCGCCCGGAAGGATTATGCCGAGTACATCATGTGAAGTACAGGCAATGATAGAGGCAAAACGCGCTACGTGTTTTGATCTGAATGCAGCATGTACAGGATTCTTATTTGCACTGAATACCGCGCAAGCTTACATCAAACAGGGAATTTATTCTAAAATCTTGGTAATTGGTACAGAGAGCTTATCAAATCTGGTGAATTGGAAAGACAGAGGTACATGTATCTTGTTTGGTGATGGAGCCGGTGCAGTTGTGTTAGAGGCATCAGAAGAAGGAAGATACGCACAGTATACACAGTCTATAGGATGTGATGGAGAAGTTTTAAAGGTTGACTGCCGCAATCAAAAACAATATGAAAGTCAGCCTTGTGCAGAAGAAACATTTATCCAGATGGATGGACGTGAAGTATTCAAATTTGCGGTATCGAAAGTACCGGAGGCAATTGGAGAACTGCTAAAACAAGAAGAGAAAAACGTAGAGGATATTTCCCAATTTATCTTACATCAGGCCAATAAGCGGATTGTGCAATCTGTTTCAAAACGAATGAAAGTGGACATAAAATATTTCCCAACAAATATGGAAGAATATGGAAACACGTCATCGGCCAGTATCCCGATTCTATTGGATGAGTTGAATCGAAGCGGAAGACTAAAAAGAGGAACCTATCTTGTTCTTGCAGGATTTGGAGCAGGACTGTCATATGGAGCAAGCCTGATCCAGTGGTAGTAGATAAATAAGACTATCAAATTTAAAACAAAATGGAAATAAAAAGGAGATTAAAATCATGATGGAAAGAATTAAAGAAATCGTAGCAGATTCATTAGGAGTAGATGTAGATTCATTGACAGCAGAGACAAGATTTAAAGAGGATTTGGAAGCAGATTCACTTGATCTGTTTGAAATGGTAATGGCAATCGAAGAAGAGTTCGACGTAAAAATCGAGACAGAAGAATTAGAAAATATTAAGACACTTGGAGATATCGAAAAAGAAGTAGAAAAATTGCAGGCATAGAAAATTTGATTGATGCAAAGTAAGAGCGCAGACATACGGGAGGCAATTAATTATATGAAAACGGAAGTTACCGAATTACTTGGAATTGAATATCCAATCATTCAAGGCGGAATGGCATGGGTGGCAGAATATCACCTTGCCGCAGCAGTATCTGAGGCAGGCGGACTTGGCATTATCGGTGCATCTAGTGCACCGGCAGACTGGGTACGCGAGCAGGTAAGAGAGGCAAAGAAACTGACAGATAAACCATTTGGAGTAAATATTATGTTGCTCAATCCAAATGCCGATGAAGTTGCAAAAGTAATCGTTGAAGAAGGCGTACAGGTTGTTACAACAGGTGCAGGAAATCCGGAAAAATATATGGAGATGTGGAAAGCAGCTGGTGTGAAGGTGATTCCGGTGGTTGCTTCCGTAGCGCAGGCAGTCCGTATGGAACGATGTGGAGCAGATGCTGTTGTTTGTGAAGGCTGTGAAGCCGGAGGTCATATCGGAGAATCTACAACGATGGTGCTTGTTCCACAGGTAGCGGATGCAGTTTCCATTCCAGTTATTGCAGCAGGTGGAATAGCAGACGGTCGCGGTGTAGCGGCAGCATTTATGCTAGGTGCGAAAGCTGTTCAGGTAGGAACTTATTTTGTTGTTACAGAAGAGTCACAGGTTCATGAAAATTATAAAGAGCGTATTCTGAAAGCAAAAGACATCGATACTAAGGTTACAGGAAGAACAACAGGTCATCCGGTGCGTGCACTTCGCAATCAGATGACAAGAGAATACTTAAAGAAAGAAGCAGCAGGAGCATCTTTTGAAGAACTGGAATTAATGACACTGGGTGGTCTTAGAAAAGCTGTTGTTGAAGGAGACGTTACGACAGGAAGCGTAATGGCAGGTCAGAGTGCCGGTATGGTAAAAGAAAAAATGACCTGTGCACAGCTTATCCAAAAGTTAAACAATGAGGCAGAATATTTATTGAAAGGAACGAAAATCCATGAATAAACTTGCATTTATTTTTCCAGGCCAGGGAGCACAAAAAGTGGGCATGGGTAAAGATTTCTATGAAACATTTGATAACGTAAAAGAAATATTTGACAGTGCATGCGAATGGCTTGACCTGGATATAAAAGCACTTTGCTTTGAGGAAAATGATAAGCTGGATCTGACAGAGTATTCGCAGCCTGCATTAGTAACTACTTGTCTGGCGATGGCAGATGTATTACGAAATAAAGGAATTGAACCGGATATTTCGGCAGGGTTAAGTCTTGGAGAGTATTGTGCTATTGCAACAGCTGGGGCAATCAGCGTGAAAGATGCGATTACGACTGTAAGAAAACGAGGAATCCTTATGGAGCAGGCAGTTCCGGCGGGGCAAGGAGCAATGGCAGCGGTTCTTGGTATGACAGCGGAAGAAATTGATGAAGTAGTCGACGCAATTTCGGATGTTAGTGTAGCGAATTATAACTGTCCGGGACAAATTGTAATCACAGGAAAAAAAGAATCCGTAGAAGAAGCCAGCAAAAAATTGCAGGAAGCAGGGGCAAAAAGGGTAGTTCCGTTAAATGTAAGCGGACCATTTCATTCAGCAATGCTTGAAGAAGCGGGTGAGAAACTTGCAGATGTATTAGAAAAAGTGACAATTTCTGAATTACAAATCCCGTACGTTACAAATGTAACAGCAGAATTTGTAAAGGAACAGCAGAAAATCAGAAGTCTTCTGGCAAAACAGATTTCATCACCTGTAAAATGGCAGCAAAGTGTAGAAGCGATGATAGCAGAAGGTGTGGATACTTTTATAGAAATCGGACCAGGAAAAACACTTGCAGGGTTTATGAGAAAAATTAATCGTAATGCAAAAGTATACAATGTACAGACGGTAGCGGATATCGAGAAAGTTGTACAAGAATGTAGTAGAAAATAGAGAGGTTACAGACTATGTCAGAAAAGAAAATTGCAATTGTAACAGGAGCATCTAGAGGAATAGGAAAAGCAATTGCCTTAGAACTTGCAAGACAGGGCATTTTTGTTGTTATAAATTACAATGGTTCAAAAGAAAAAGCAGAGGAAGCGTTGAGAACAATCCAAAATGAGGGTGGAGATGGAGTGATTTATCAGTGTAATGTGGCTGATTTCGAGGCATGCAAGACATTTATAGAGGATATTGTATCAACTTATGGAAGGATTGACATTCTTGTAAATAATGCCGGAATTACAAAAGACGGTCTGCTGATGCGTATGAGCGAGGCTGATTTTTCTGAGGTAGTCGATATCAATCTGAAAGGAACGTTCCACTGTATTCATCATGTGGCACGTCCAATGTTAAAGCAGAAATCAGGAAGAATCATCAATCTTGCATCGGTAGTTGCTTTACACGGAAATGCAGGACAGGTAAATTACGCGGCATCAAAAGCAGGAATTATCGGCATGACAAAATCTGCGGCAAAAGAGCTTGCATCCAGACATATTACAGTCAATGCAATTGCGCCGGGATTTATTCAGACAGATATGACAGCGGTACTTTCTGAAAAAGTAAAAGAATTAACGAAGACACAGATTCCAATGGGAACATTTGGACGACCGGAAGACGTAGCAAAAGCAGTAGCATTTCTGGCATCTGAGGAAGCCGGATATATTACAGGGCAAGTGCTGTGTGTAGATGGCGGAATGGCAATGTAGAAGAGTACGAACAATAGATGGAGGCATTATGAAAAGAAGAGTAGTAGTAACAGGGCTTGGTGCGATTACACCAATTGGAAATGATGTAGAATCTTTTTGGAGTGGCATCAAAGCAGGACATGTTGGAATCAGTGAAATCACACGATTTGATACAACAGATTACAAAGTAAAAATAGCTGCGGAAGTAAAAGATTTTTCGGGAAAAGATATCCTTGGATTTAGAACAGCAAAGAGAATGGAATTGTTCTCGCAATATGCAGTTGTAGCAGCAATGGAAGCTGTAAAAGATGCAGGTCTTGATATGGAAAAAGAAGATCCGTTTCGTGTCGGCGTAATCGTTGGCTCCGGAGTGGGAAGCCTGCAGGCAGCAGAAGCCGGGGTGGAGAAAATCCTGACAAAAGGACCATCGAGAGTGGACCCGTTAATCGTTCCTAAAATGATTACAAATATGGCAGCAGGAAATGTATCTATCGCTGTAGGTGCACGTGGAAAATGTACAAATGTAGCAACAGCATGTGCGACAGGTACACACTGTATTGGTGATGCATTTCGTGCAATCCAGTATGGCGATGCGGATGTGATGTTGGCAGGAGGAACAGAAAGTTCCATTTGTCCAATTGGGGTAGCTGGATTTACCAGCCTGACGGCATTGTCAGAAAGCAATGATCCAATGAGAGCATCAATTCCATTTGATAAAGACAGGGACGGATTTGTTATGGGCGAAGGTGCAGGAATTGTAGTTCTGGAGGAATTAGAGCATGCAGTTTCAAGAGGTGCACAAATTCTTGCAGAAGTTGTAGGATACGGTGCCACAGCAGATGCTTTCCACATTACATCACCGGCAGAAGATGGAAGCGGTGCAGCAAGGGCTATGGTGGATGCAATGAAAGAGGCAGATGTAAAGCCGGAACAGATTGAATACGTCAATGCACATGGTACAAGTACACACCATAATGATTTGTTTGAAACACGTGCAGTGAAAGTAGCTTTTGGTGATGCAGCATCAAATTTAAAAATCAATTCTACAAAGTCTATGATTGGACATTTGCTCGGAGCAGCAGGAGCAGTAGAATTTATTGTCTGTGTAAAATCTATTTTAGACGGATTTATCCACCAGACAGTCGGAACTCAAGAAGTGGATGAGGAACTTGATTTGAATTATATGGTTGGAGCACCGGCAGAACAGGAAATTACATATGCAATGAGTAATTCACTTGGATTTGGCGGGCATAATGGAAGTATATTGATTAAAAAATATGAAGCATAAAAATTCATTTCATATAGTGTATACAGAGTGATATGTAAGGGGATAAACATGGATTTTGAACAGATTATAGAATTAATAGATCATGTCTCTGCTTCAGAATTGTCTTCTTTTCATTATGAAAATGGAGACACAAAGATTTCAATGAAGGCAGGGAAAAAAGTTGTATTAGGGACAAATACAACAGAAAAAAATGCAGAACCGATTATTTTAAAGGAAGACACAGTAACAACAGGACAGCAAGAGAAGAAAGTAGAACCAGAAGGAAAAATCATTAAATCTCCACTGGTTGGAACATTCTATGCAGCCCCTGCCGAAGATGCACCTGCATTTGTAAGTGTTGGGGATACGGTAAAAAAAGGACAGGTCGTTGCGATTGTTGAGGCAATGAAGCTGATGAATGATATTGAAAGCGATTTTGATGGAAAAATAGTCGAAATTTATGTGGAAAATGGAGATGCGGTAGAATATGGACAGCCGTTATTTTGCGTTGAGTAGAGGTCTTGATAAATGGCAGATGGAGGAAATGTAGATGAATCATTTAGATGTAAAACAGATTGAGGAAATCATTCCTCATCGACATCCATTTTTATTAGTGGATTATATTGAAGATTATGTACCGGGGGAATATGCTGTCGGATATAAATGCGTAACATTTCGTGAAGATTTTTTTAAAGGACATTTTCCACAGCAGCCGGTAATGCCAGGTGTTTTGATCGTAGAAGCACTGGCGCAGACCGGAGCAGTTGCAATTCTTTCGCAGGAAGAAAATAAAGGGAAGATTGCGTTCTTTGGAGGAATTGATAAATGCCGTTTTAAAAGAAAGGTCGTTCCGGGAGACAAGCTTCGTCTGGAAACAAAAATTATTAAACAAAAAGGACCGGTAGGTATTGGAGAAGCAATTGCGACTGTTGATGGAAAAGTTGCAGTAAAAGCAGAATTGACATTTATGATTGGATAAGGTGTTGAAGTATGATTCAGAAATTATTGATTGCCAACAGAGGAGAAATCGCGGTGCGTATTATTCGTGCATGCAGAGAAATGGGGATAGAGTCTGTAGCTGTTTATTCAGAGGCGGATCAGGAAAGTCTCCATACACAGCTGGCAGATGAAGCAGTCTGTATAGGGCCGAGTGCTTCAGCAGAGAGTTATTTAAATATGGAAAGTATTATCAGTGCGGCGATGGTGACAGGTGCAGATGCAATTCATCCTGGATTTGGATTTTTGTCTGAAAATGCAAAATTTGCTCAGTTGTGTGAACAATGTGGAATCACCTTTGTAGGACCAAATTCTTCCGTAATCCAATGTCTTGGAAATAAGCAGGAAGCCAGAAACACAATGACAAGTGCAGGTGTGCCTGTCATTCCGGGAACAGATGAGTCTGTGCTGGATGTGGAAACAGGATTAAAAGAGGCAGAAAGAATCGGTTATCCGGTTATTATCAAAGCAGCTCTTGGCGGCGGCGGAAAAGGAATGCGTGTTGCATATTCAGAAAATGAATTTACAAAAGCATTTCAGACAGCACAAAAGGAAGCAAAGATGGCATTTGCAGATGAAACCATGTATATAGAGCATTTTGTAGAACATCCGCGACACATTGAATTTCAGATTCTGGCTGATTCAAAAGGAAATGTAATTCATCTTGGAGAGCGTGATTGTTCTATCCAAAGAAATCATCAGAAGATGATAGAAGAATCTCCTTCGGCAGCGGTTTCTGAAGAATTAAGACAGAAAATGGGAGAAGCAGCAGTGAAAGCAGCGAAAGCGGCTCATTATGAAAATGCCGGAACGATTGAATTCTTATTAGAGAAAAATGAAAAATTTTATTTTATGGAAATGAATACTCGTATACAAGTGGAACATCCGGTAACAGAGTGTGTGACAGGCTTGGATCTCATCAAAGAACAGATAAAAATCGCGTCAGGAGAACCACTTTCAATCACACAGAAAGATGTTAAAATCCAGGGACATGCAATTGAATGCAGAATCAATGCAGAAAATCCAATGAAACATTTTCGGCCTTCTCCGGGACAGATTACAGAGCTACATTTACCGGGAGGTCAGGGAATCCGTGTAGATACGGATATTTACAGTGGCTATCATATTTCACCATATTATGATTCCATGCTGGCAAAGTTAATTGTCTGCGGTAAAACGAGAGAAGATGCCATTGCGAAAATGCAGAGTGCTCTTGGCGAAGTTATTATAGAGGGAATTGATACAAATGTCGATTATCAGTTTGAGATACTACAAAATCCAGATTATCAGGCAGGTAATTTTGACATTGAATTTTTAAATACGCATGTAATTGCAGGAGTAAATATCAATGAAATTTAAGCATATGTTTAAAAGAACTGCTGTGAAAAATGATGCAGTAAATGAGAAGAAAACCAGATTTTCAGCACGAAAACCAGAAGTACCGGATGGTTTGATGAAAAAATGTAATGCTTGTAAAACCGCAGTATTTGTAGAAGAGGTTAAGCAAAATAATTATATTTGTCCACATTGCCAGAACTATTTCCGTATGCATGCATATCGTAGAATTCAAATGATTGCAGATCCGGATAGTTTTGAGGAATGGGATAAAGGATTGCAGACAAGAAATCCGTTACAGTTTAAAGGCTATGAAGAAAAGCTGGATAAATTAAAAGAAAAAACAGGCCTGGATGAGGCTGTTGTTACAGGTAAATTAAATATTAACGGAATACCTACAGTAGTTGCTGTATGTGACGGTCGTTTTATGATGGCGAGTATGGGAGAAGTTGTGGGAGAAAAGATCACACGCGCGGTTGAGAAAGCGACAGAAGAAAAACTTCCGATTATTATTTTTGCATGTTCAGGAGGCGCCAGAATGCAAGAGGGGATTGTATCTTTGATGCAGATGGCAAAGACCTCAGCTGCATTAAAACGTCATAGCGATGAAGGTCTTTTATACATCAGTGTCCTGACAGATCCTACGACGGGTGGAGTGACAGCAAGCTTTGCAATGCTTGGAGATATTATTTTAGCAGAACCAGGTGCTTTGATTGGTTTTGCCGGGCCGCGCGTGATTGAGCAGACAATTGGGCAAAAGCTGCCGGAAGGATTTCAACGTTCAGAGTTTTTATTAGAGCATGGATTTATTGATGCAATCGTAGAGAGAAAAGAAATGCGCTCTACTTTATCAAAAATCTTAGATATGCATATAACAAAAACAGAACAAAATACTGATTTTGTAAAAAATAAAGAACAGATGCAAATGGCAGCGGAAAAAGACTTAGAATGTCAGGATAAAATGAGTGCATGGGATCATGTGCAGCTTGCAAGAGATAAAAACAGACCGACAGGAAAAGATTATATTCAACTACTTTTTTCAGATTTTGTGGAAATGCATGGAGACAGATTGTATCGAGATGATCCGGCGGTAATAGGAGGAGTTGCAAAATTCCATGGAGAGCCGGTAACGATATTAGTTCAGGAAAAAGGGCATGGCACAAAAGAAAATATTGCACACCGTTTTGGAATGGTGTCTCCGGAAGGATATAGAAAATCTCTTCGTTTAATGAAACAGGCTGAAAAATTTAACCGTCCGGTAATTTGTTTTGTTGATACACCGGGTGCGTTCTGTGGACTTGAAGCGGAAGAAAATGGACAAGGAGAAGCAATTGCCAGAAACTTATATGAATTGTCAGGATTGAAAGTTCCGGTATTATCTGTTGTAATCGGTGAAGGCGGAAGTGGTGGAGCTCTTGCATTTGCAGTCGCAGATGAAGTTTGGATGATGGAGCATGCAATTTATTCTATTTTGTCACCGGAAGGCTTCGCTTCTATTTTGTGGAAGGACAGTAAACGAGCAAAAGAAGCGGCGGATGTGATGAAGATGACAGCACAGGATTTAAAAGCTCTCGGAATTATTGAACAGGTTATCCGAGAAGAAGAACCACTCACCAGAGAAAATATGATGCAGCTTAAAGATAACATGGATGAGAAAATAAATTGTTTTCTGAAAAAATATAAAGCATTGTCAAAACAAGAATTGGTTCAACACCGATATAAACGATTTCGCAATATCTAAAAAATAGTGGTTTCAATCTTGTCAACGTGTTATACTATATTGGATTGGAGAAGATAAGACATATTAAAACAAAAGTGAAGTGTTTGAAAGGAATATGTCTTAAACAATAGAAAAGACAGGAGAGAACGCTGTGGATAACCGAAAGATAATAAACGATGTTCTTGTACATTTATTTAATGAGATATTGCAGCTGGAAGAAGAGGCAATTATTACAGAAGAATATAAAGATATCACCAATAATGATATGCACATCATTGAGGCGGTTGGACTTGACGGAGGAAATATGTCCTCTATTGCGGCAAAGTTAAAAGTAACAGTTGGTTCCTTGACGACTTCTATGAACGGGCTTGTAAATAAAGGATATACTGAACGAAAACGAGGAGAGAAAGATCGTCGTGTTGTAAATATTTATCTGACTGAAAAAGGAAGAAAAGCATATCATCATCATGCAGAATATCATGAGCAGATGACAGATGCAGTAATGAGACAATTAAATGAAGAAGAGATAGGAGTTCTTGTTAAAACATTAAATGGACTCAGTGAATTTTTCTATCAATACGAACAAAAAGAGAAGCGGAATTAATCGCTTCTCTTTTTGTCTTAGAAAAATGTAATATAATGGTTAGATACAATCGCTTCTCTTAATATATCCAGGCTGTTCCGGTGTGCAAATTACTTCTTTTGCATGAATCAGTTTAGCGTACTTATCAATGATCAGATTTTCTGCATGTATATCTTCACCGATTGTTACATTTGGAAGTACAACACAGTTCTTTAATACAGCCCCTTTCTTAATATTACATCCACGTCCGATAATGCTGTTTTCAATATCTCCTTCAATAGTACATCCGTTTGAGATGATAGAAGAGCGGGCACTGGCTGTTTCTAAATATTTTGTTGGACAAGAATCACTAGTTCTTGTATAAATTGGCCAATCCTCTTCGAAAAGAAGATTTCTTGTTTTTGCATCCAGTAAAGAGAGATTTGCATCGAAATAACTCTTTAAGTCAGTAACAGCGGCAAAGTATCCACGATGTGAAATTCCACGTATATCAAAGTCCTGGCAAGCATGATTAACTACCTGAGGAAGTGTATACAATGCAGAATGTGATGCCCCTTTCTTAAGTAAATCGATGAACAAATCTTTTCTCATAACATAAGTATCCATGAAAATATTGCGGTTCTTTGCGGTCGCACGATTCTTTTCAATAGAAAGGACACCTTTTTGTTTATTCAAATTTAAAATATCACAATTGAAAAAGCTCTCATTTGCATTATCTACTGTATGATAAAGCAATGTGATATCTGCTCCGGATTCAACATGTTTATTCATAAGCTCATCAAAATCCTGCTTAAATATCATGTGGCTAGGAGCAATGATCACGTAGTCAAAAGGATTTTCTTCTATGTAAGCTAAGTTATCTAAATATGTTGCAATATCAGTGTCATACAATGAATTCTTTCGTTCACCTTCAGAAAATAGTATATGAAGATGTCCACGTTTTGAATTGATATTATAATGACGACCTGTACCAAGGTGTTCTACTAAAGAACGTGGTTGTTTGTTAAGAAAAACTTTGATTTGATCCATTCCACTGTTTGTCATATTTGAAAGTGGAAAATCAATCATTCTATATCTTCCTAAGAAAGAAAATGCTCCGATTGAACGGTAATCCTGAAGTCCCTCCACATGAATCTGACTTCTGGAGAAATTAATGATTCCTAATGCGTCACACATATTATTCTGCCCCCTTTACGCGTTTTGCTACAAGTTCAATATTTTCGCTGTCTGCGCTTCCAACAACGGCATCTTTACCAATGCGGACACCGTCTGCGACAAGGGCACGGGTTACAACGGCACCTTCTTCAACAACAACACCAGGCATCAGTACACTGTCAATAACTTTTGCACCGGTTGCTACTTTTGCACTCGTAAATAATACAGAGTTTGTAATCTCACCATCGACATCGCATCCCTGAGTAATAAATGCTTTGTTAATGTTAGCATTTGGTCCTAAAATATGAGGAAGAGTAGTAGAATCCTCTGTATAAATTTTCCATGAAGGATCATTGAGGTCTAATTCATTCTTAGGATCAAGCAAGTCCATGTTAGCTTCCCATAAAGAATCAATTGTACCTACATCTTTCCAGTAGCCTTTAAATTTATATGCAAAGAGACGTTTTTCATCTGCAAGCATCTGCGGAATGATATCTTTACCGAAGTCATGGCTCGAATTAGCATCCTTCATATCAGCCTGCAACATCTTACGAAGCAGTTTCCAGTTGAAAATATAAATTCCCATAGAAGCAAGGTTGCTCTTTGGATGTTCTGGTTTCTCTTCGAATTCAACAATACGTCCGTCTTCGTTAGCGTTCATAATACCAAAACGGCTGGCTTCTTTCATTGGAACTTCAATAACGGCAATTGTAGCATCAGCATTGGATTTGATATGATAATCCAACATCTTTGCATAATTCATCTTATAAATGTGGTCGCCGGAAAGGATAAGAACATATTCCGGATTATAATTGTTAATAAAATCAATGTTCTGTGAAATGGCATCTGCAGTTCCACGATAAACATCCAGATCAGTATCTGCTTTCTCACGTGGTGGAAGTACATAAACACCACTGTTTTTTGCATCCAGACCCCAACGTCTTCCAGCAGCAACATAACTATTCAAAAGAATTGATTCATATTGGGTAAGCACTCCTACAGTATCGATTCCACTGTTCGCACAGTTACTAAGTGGAAAGTCAATGATTCGGTATTTTCCCCCATAAGATACTGCCGGCTTAGCGACTTTGTTTGTCAGATCATGAAGACGACTGCCGCGTCCACCAGCTAAAATCATAGCAAGCATATTATTTTGTTTCATTGAGTATCCTCCCATATTGCTTTTTCATAAGATAAATATATTATACTATGAAAAGACAGAAAATACCATATAATTTGAGAGAAAATACCAAAAAAAATTGAAAAATAGGGAAAAAGATATATAAAAGATACAAAAATCCCATTTAACTATGGAATTGTAAAACTACATAGCTAATGGGATTTTTTGTATTAGATATTAATTATCAAAATCATCTTCAAATGGATCATCATAGTCATCTGACGGGTCATAATCATCAGAATCTCCTCTGGATGCAATTGTAAGAATCAAGAAAATTACTGCAAGAACAAGCCCTGCAATTGCACAATACAAAAGGTTGGCTTCTCCTTGGCGTTTCATAAATGCATATACACCGCCACCAAGATATAAAATCATTGGTAGAATGAAAGCAAAAACAGAATTCGACTTCTGCATAATTAATAATAACAGTGCAGATACAAACATACATGCTGCAAGAATGGCATAAGTCATACCGGCAGAAGCTGTATCACCGGATAGAATACCATCCAGACCTGCCATTAGTGCAGAATAAACACAGAAACCAAAACCTCCGATAGAGAGAATTCCTAAAAGAACACGTAAGACGCGGAATCTGGCTTTTGGTTCGTATTCATCATCCCAGTCATCATCATCATTCATATCATCATATGCATTCATTGTACGCTGCTTCAAATCGGAAAGATCATCCGTGTTAGAAATCTTGTTTGATTTGTAGGATGGATCGGTTGAAAGCATATCCTCGTAACCTTTGCGCATTGCATGTTCTCGTTTTGCACGAACATGCTGAGGTGGAATATTACTATATTTTTGCTCTTCTGTAGTTTCAGAAGCAGAAGAGAGAGCTGCCTCTTCTTCAATAGGACGGCGCTTTTTAGGAGCAGCTTCTCCATCAGCCGTGCGACGTTTCTTAGGAGTTCCGTCTTCATTGACAGGACGGCGCTTCTTAGGAGTGGCTTCTCCATCAGCTGTGCGGCGTTTCTTAGGAGTTCCGTCTTCGTTGACAGGACGGCGTTTCTTAGGAGTTCCGTCTTCGTTGACAGGACGGCGTTTCTTAGGAGTTCCGTCTTCGTTGACAGGACGGCGCTTCCTAGGTGCGTCCTCTCCGTTAACAGGGCGAGACTTTTTAACAGCTTTTTTCTCTTCGTCTGAGCGAGTAGGTTCAGCTTGTTTTGCATCTTCAACCGCTTTCTTAGCTGCCATTTTCTTTGCACGTTGTTTATCTAAATTCCACTGTTTTTTACAGTCTTTGCAAATCGCATACTGATTCATAATTGGCTCACCATTCTCATTGGTTCCAACTTGTTTCTGCTGTAATATAACATCTTTTCCACATAATGGACACTTCATATGTATACTCCTTATTTTTTATAAATTTTTACAACATGAACATTATAACATTTTATGAAAGCAAGAACAATGTTAAAATAGGTGTTATTTTGAAAAAATTGTGAAAAAAGTATGGTTAATTGTCGAAATGCGGAATTGTATTTCAAAGAAAATATTTAAAATATTTGCATCTTTAGAACTTTATTATGATAAAACAGTGGATTTTATGAATTTAATGTGTTAAAATATTAGATAGTCTTTGAGTAACAAAGGAGTACGGCATATGAGTAAAAAAATAAGAACAGAGGCAGTAGACTATTTGTTTGATGCAATTTTGAGCTTGCAGGATAAAGAGGAATGCTACACATTTTTTGAAGACATTTGCACAATTAATGAGTTGTTGTCTCTTTCACAAAGATTCGAGGTTGCGAAGATGTTGAGAGAGAAAAAGACATATCTTGAGATTGCGGAAAAGACAGGTGCTTCTACAGCTACGATCAGTCGAGTGAACCGGTCATTGAATTATGGAAATGACGGATATGATATGGTGTTCAGACGACTTGAAAGTAAAAAAGAAAACTAAAGACAAAAAGAAAAACGAGAACTGTTCAGTGCATAGCAGTTCTCGTTTTTTTTATTCTTGTGGATGTACTTCATCCAGCAATTTTTCGATGATTTGCTTTTTGACATATACATCAAAACTGAGATCGCACAGTAGAGAAAATAGCTGTAGCTGCTCTTTGTCTTCATCGTGAACTTTAGAAAAAGAACCTTCAGAACGAGCAAAAGCTGTTTTTAACTCTTCCTGCAGAGAATCGATTCGTGACTTCTGGACAGAGCAGATTTCTTCATAAATGTCTGTCATAGATAAATTCTCGTCAGTATGAAAATACTTTTCTGTAATAGGTTTTAATAAAGTTTCAATATCTTTAATAGAAAGAATATTTTTAAAATAGTAGATAAAGATCAATACTAAGACATGTTCTTTGGAATATTTCTTCTTATCCGGTGGAGGCAGAAGATTATTCTTTGTGTAATTGTTGATCATTGTCTTTGTTAAAATCTTGTCGTCATCATAACGCTTGGTAGAAGAAAGACCTTCTTCCATTAAAGTAGTAACCTGATCCATGTACAGATTCATATTCGGAATCTCAGTAGAGTGGATATAATCAATGCGTGAAATACTATTTAAAATACTGTTTAAGATATCATTGGAATCTATTGTCATTTTATCACCTCAATATAGTTATTATATAGTATTAAAAACTAGATGGCAAGCATTTTTGAAAATGAATTTCGTATGAATTTTAAGAACTTTAAGCGTGAAAATGTATGTGTCATATGTTAATATAATAATACTGTTTGAAAGATATACAGAGAACTGGAATTTAAAGGGAGCAATAAAGGATGATATATGAACCATTATTCAAGTTGGAACGAACGGGAGTACAGATTCATTATTATACAGGAAAAGGAAAATATAATCCGGTACATTGGCATTCTGCAATAGAACTTATATACGTATTAAATGGAAATGGGTCAATCATGATAGATGGAAAAGACTATCTGGTTGTTGCGGGTGATTTTGTAGTGCTGGATTCTAACCAGATGCATGAAGTTAAGGCAGCAAATGCGTCAATGATGGTGATAATTCATTTTTCAAGAAACAGTATGAAAAACTATGTTTCAGATATAGAAAAATATCGTTTTTTCTGTACTAGGGAAAAATTAAAAAAAGAACAGTTGGAGGCATATTTAAAAATATGTGAGATGTTAAAAGGCTTGCCGCCGATGTACGTGATGCATCCTGTCGGATATCGGTTGAAAAGTCAGGCTATTGCGATGGAAGTATTCTTTGAGCTGCTGAATCATTTTGCAACAAGAGAAGAACATGTACAAACTTCAAAGCACAATACGATATTGGAACGTCTGGGAGAAATTACAGAGTATATAGAATTACATTATAAAGAGCAGATTTCATTGGAAGAGATTGCGTCACATTTTTATTTGAGCAGAGAATACTTTAGTCGGTTTTTTAAACAAAATATGGGTGTAAATTTTTTGAGATATGTCAATCAGGTGCGATTGATGCATATTTACCAGGATATCTGCAATACACAAAAAGGAATTTTGGAGATTGCAGAAGAGAATGGATTTACGAATTACAAATTGTTTAACCGAATGTTTCATGAGATATACGGATGTTCCCCGAGAGATGTGCGAAAGAAGTAGAAATTCTAGTTGACAATAAAGAACGCATGTTCGATAATAAAAGCAAGAGTTTGGGTTAAATGAAGATAAGATGGGAGAGTTTTATGAGCATATATGATACGTTGAATGAGCAGCAAAGAGAGGCTGTTTATCATACCGAAGGACCACTTTTAATTCTGGCAGGAGCCGGTTCTGGTAAGACCAGAGTGCTGACTCACAGAATTGCATATTTAATAGAAGAAAAGGGTGTAAATCCTTGGAACATACTGGCAATTACATTTACAAATAAAGCTGCAGGAGAGATGCGTGAACGAGTAGACAATCTTGTTGGATTTGGTTCAGAAAGTATATGGGTTAGTACATTTCATTCCACTTGTGTAAGGATTTTAAGAAGATATATCGATCGCATCGGCTATGATACGAATTTTACAATATATGACAGTGATGACCAGAAGACATTGATGCGTGATATATGTAAGCAATTGAATATAGATACAAAGAAATTTAAAGAGAGAACATTTCTTGGAGCAATTTCATCAGCAAAGGATGAGATGGTAACACCGGCAGAATACGAGGTGAATGCAGTAGGAGATTTTTCAAAACAGATGATTGCAAAAGTATACTGGGAATATGAAAAACAACTGCAGGCGAATAACGCATTAGATTTTGATGACCTGCTGATGAAGACAGTGCAGCTTTTTCAGAAGGATGCAGAGGTTTTGGAGTATTATCAGAATCGATTCAGATATATTATGGTGGACGAATATCAGGATACAAATACAGTACAGTTTAAATTTGTCAGTCTTTTAGCAGCGAAATATCAGAACTTATGTGTAGTAGGAGATGATGACCAGTCCATTTATAAATTTAGAGGAGCTAATATACAGAATATATTAAGTTTTGAAGAGAAATTCAAGGATGCAAAAGTAATAAAGCTGGAACAGAATTATCGTTCAACAGGCAATATTCTAAATGCTGCGAATGCAGTGATCCGTAATAATCACGGACGAAAAGATAAATCTCTTTGGACGGAAAAAGGAGATGGGGAAAAAATCCAATTGCATGAGTTTGATACAGCATATGATGAAGCTGAATTTATTGTAAATCAGATTAAAAGTGGATGCGCAAAAGGAAATCATTATAATGATTACGCAATCTTGTATAGAACAAATGCACAGTCTCGTATTTTTGAGGAAAAATTTGTGGCAAACAATATTCCATATAAAATTATCGGTGGGGTGAATTTCTATGCAAGACGCGAGATTAAGGATTTACTTTCATATTTAAAGACAATAGATAATGCGAGAGATGATTTGGCTGTTCGAAGAATTATTAATGTCCCGAAACGTGGGATTGGTCTTACAACAGTGAATCGTGTGCAGGATTCTGCCCAGATGAGAGGAATTGGATTTTATGAAGCACTGCAAGGTCTGGATCTGATTCCGGGGATTGGAAGAAGTGCTGCAAAACTAGATTCATTTGTTGCGTTGATTGAATATTTCAAAGGCAGACTTGGAAAAATCAGTTTAACGGATCTGTTAAAAGAGATTATTGAGATGACAGCATATGTAGAAAGTCTTGAGGCAGAGGATAAGGAAGATGCACAGGCCAGAATTGAAAATATTGATGAATTGCTTAATAAAGTGGCAACTTATGAGGAAGTCTGTGCAGCAGAGCAAAAAGAAGTTTCATTAAGCGGCTTCTTAGAAGAAGTAGCATTAGTGGCAGATATTGATAATTTAGATGAAGAACAGGATTATGTTGTTTTGATGACATTGCATAGTGCGAAAGGATTGGAATTTCCGAATGTATACCTGGCAGGTATGGAAGACGGATTATTTCCAAGTTATATGTGTATTGATAATCCGGAAGATCTGGAAGAAGAAAGACGTTTGTGTTATGTAGGAATCACACGTGCAGAACAAGAGCTTGTGCTGAGCTGCGCAAGAATGCGTATGGTACGAGGAGAGACACATTATAATCGTGTATCCAGATTTGTAAAAGAAATACCAGAAGATTTGCTCGAAAAAGAAGAGAAGCTGTTTTCTGTCAAAGAAGAAAAAGATTCTGCTGTTCAAACAGCATTTAAGCAGGCAAAACAAGCATTTGCACAAAAACCATTTACTACATATGCTTCACCTCTTATGACGGGGGCAAAGCAATTTGCGGTGACAAAAGAAAAAGGTCTTGATTATACAATCGGAGACAGAGTGAGACACATTAAATTTGGTGTAGGAACTGTAAAAGATATTGTAGAAGGCGGACGAGATTATGAAGTGACAGTAGAATTTGATACTGCCGGAGTAAAGAAGATGTTTGCTACATTTGCAAAATTAAAAAAGGAAGAATAAAGTTATTTGTTTTTCTGTGAATTTTTCAATGAATTTAGTAGTAATCTGAAAATGATAGTGTTATAATATCAGAAAAGAACTCTACCAAGAAAAGGGAAAGGGCGTGTAAGATATGAACAGAGTAGAAGAGTTAATTGCTGAGACAAAACTGAAAGAACTTTTAAACAAAAAGGAAGAAGAAAAACCATGTAAAGCAATCCTTTGGACATTGGCAATTATCGGTGCGGTTGCAGCAGTAGCAGGTATTGCCTATGCAGTATACAGATTCTTTACACCGGATTATCTCGAAGATTTTGACGAAGATTTCGATGATGATTTTGATGATTATTTCAGTGACGAGGATCAGATCTAATTAGTTTGAAAGAATTTGAAGTTATCAGACATCAAATCAGATGTAAACAGTAACGGCTAAACATAAGGACAGGATGTGGTGGTAAGGTACCGCACCCTGTCTCTTTTTGCCAGAAAGAGAGTGTTATGAAAAAAGGACAGATATTTGAAGGAATTATAGAAAAAGTTGAATTTCCAAATAAAGGAAAAGTATACGTGCCGGAAGAGGACAGATATGTAATTGTAAAAAATGGAATTCCGGGACAGAAAGTGAAATTCATTGTCAATAAATTTAAAAGCGGTAATGCGGAAGGAAGGCTACTGGAGGTCTTAGAAAAATCAGAAAAAGAAACAAGAACTCCGGTCTGTAGCATTTTCCCGGCATGCGGTGGATGCATGTATCAGACAATGTCTTATGAAGATCAGATGCAGATGAAAGGGGAACAGGTCAGAGAAATTTTGGAATCGGCCATGGCACCTGGAAAAACATTTACATTTGAAGGCGTAAAGGCAAGCCCCAAAGAATTTGGTTATCGTAATAAGATGGAATTCTCATTTGGAGATGAATATAAGGACGGACCATTGTCACTGGGACTTCATAAAAAAGGAAGTACTTATGATGTATTAACAGCATCAGACTGCAAATTGGTACATCAGGACATGAATAAGATTTTAATGTGCGTGTTAGAATATTTCCAGAATTTAGGTGCAAGCTATTATAAGAAAATGCAACATATTGGATATTTGCGTCATTTATTGCTTCGCCGTGGGGATACAACAGGAGAAATTTTAATCAATCTCGTAACTACAACACAGGAGGATTATGATCTTACACCATTAGTAGAACAATTGCTGGCATTACAGTTAGAAGGTAAAATCGTAGGAATTCTCCATATATTAAATGATTCGCTGTCAGATGTAGTACAAAGTGATGAGACGAAAGTTCTCTATGGACAAGACTTTTTCTATGAAAACCTGCTTGGATTGGAATTTAAAATCACACCATTTTCATTTTTCCAGCCTAACTCTCGAGGTGCAGAAGTATTATATACCATCGTGAGAGATTATATCGGAGATATCCACGATATGACTGTATTTGACTTGTTTAGTGGAACAGGTACGATTTCTCAGGTACTTGCACCAGTTGCAAAAGAAGTGATCGGAGTGGAAATTATCGAAGAAGCAGTAGAGGCAGCAAAAGAGAATGCAGCACGGAATGGTTTGGAAAATTGTCGCTTTATTGCGGGTGATGTATTCAAAGTACTTGATGATATAGAAGAAAAACCAGATGTAATTGTATTAGATCCACCAAGAGATGGTATTCACCCAAAGGCACTTCCGAAGATTTTGGATTATGGAGTAGATACAATTGTGTATATTTCTTGTAAGGTGACAAGCTTGGCAAGAGATCTTGCGATGTTCCAGGCAAGGGGATATGAAGTTGTGAAAGCGGTTGCTGTAGATCAATTTTGCGAAACAGTGCATGTGGAGACAGTCTGCCTTCTATCGAGAAAAGCCCAATAAATCAAAGAATTTCGCCATTTTGGAAATAAAATAGATGTGTGTTTCTGTTTCCGTAGAGTGATGATATAATCGGAAATTTACCCCAGGGGATAGGTTTTTTGGAACAGGAGATATACATTTTGACGAAGGAATATTTTTTAGCAAAAGTTGTTTTGCATCATGGGGTATGAGGAGTTGAATAAAAAAGAAGAACAAGTAGGGAGGCGATAGATTTCAATGGGTACTACATTTCCTAAAGATATAATGGATTGCATGAAAGGATGCATTTTGTCTATTTTTTGGCCGAAAAAAGATATAGTCGATTTTATGAAAAAAGTTGGTTGTACCTCAAGGGAATTGATGCCGGAAAGTGAATATAAAGAATTGCATAGGGCTGAAATTGTAGATAAAATTTTTACTAATTTAGAAAAAAGAAGTGATTCGGGAATAGGACAATTTAGGTGTATGTTAAAGGAACTAACGGAATGGAATTATTTCAATCCTTATTATTTTCAGAAATTGAACAAACTGAGTGAGAGCGAAGCAAAAAGAAATATCAGCCATTTAAAACAACTTCAAGAAATTCGGGATTACAAAATAAGGCAGGAAAGACAAAGACAAGAAGAACAGGAAAGAAAGCGGAAAGATATCAGCATTAGTATAAATGAATTAAAAGAGATATTCCTAAATTTATTTAGTGGAAAAGATCAGAACGGAAAAGAAATAAATGCACAGAGAAGAGGATATTTGTTTGAGGAATTCCTAAAAAAATTATTTTTAAATGAGGGTATAGAAGTTACAGAACCATTTAAAATTGTAGGAGAACAGATTGATGGCTCAATAAAGTATGATGGAGAGCATTACATAATAGAAGCTAAGTGGCATGATAAATGGAGTGCATCTGATAGCTTGTATCAGTTTGCAGCAAAAGTAGAAGGGAAGATGTATGGAAGAGGAGTATTTATTTCTGTAAATGGTTTTTCGCCTGATTCCGTACAAGCTCTGACAACAGGAAAGGCACTTAGGACTATTTTGGTAGACGGTGGGGATTTAGTTCCAATTACAGAAGGAATGTACACCCTGAGAGAAATGCTTGATAACAAAATTAAGGCGGCTCAAACAATGGGGAGAATATATGTTGATTCTACAAATTTGGCTGATAAAGTTATCCGGCAGTAAGGAGATGGGAGTTTGATGAAGTTAGAAGAAAAATTGCTTGAACAATATTTTGATGTTATAGAGAAGAACGGTAATACAGAAAATCAGATACAGGAATTTCTTGAGGAAAATACTATATTCATACCAATGCCTTTTTGCTAAATCATTATTTGCATATGAATTGTGTGATTTCCAAATTTAAGTTGGGTAATGAATTTGTGACGGATTTTGCATATTTAACTAAGAGTTCTGATTATTGGGAATTTGTATTAGTTGAATTGGGATGTTAATTCAGATGACTTTGCGCAGATGCTTACAAAGGCACTTTTCAATTGAATTGTTGAAATGAGAAATAACAAAGAGGAGGCCTCCTATTTGAAAAAGAAAAAAGACGAAATTACTATCCGTTCCAGTGCAGCAGAATACTTAACCTATGTTGCCTCTGTGGGTGATCAGCAGGGCAGCATTGAGATGCGCTATGAGGATGAGAATATATGGCTGACATAGAAAATGATGACCACATTGTATGATGTTGGTTTGCCAACGATAAATGAACATATTAAAAAGATTTATGCAGATAGTGAATTAGAAGAGTCTGCAACTATTCGGAATTTCCGAATAGTTCAAACCGAAGGTTCCCGTCAGGTAACTCGTGATACAAAGCATTATAATCTTCAAATGATTATTGCGGTTGGATTCAAGGTTAATAATGAGCGAGCGGTGCAGTTCCGCAAGTGGGCCAATGGTATTCGTAATATGGAAGAAAAGATTGTGTTAAAAGAATTGATTTACAGGTAAATAAAGAGCTGAACAGGTAGGAAGAAAACTCCTATTTGTTCAGCTTCTGCATTTGTAAGGGTTCAAAGAAGAATCAAATTACAATTCCATATCAGGTGACCATTTCTAAGTTCCGGAAGGTTGTTTTTTTCTGCCATGGTTATAAGTTACACAGATTTAATTATTCCATAGTATGGCTTAAAAAATATCCGAATATAACTTCACAGAAATAATTATAATGGGGAGATTATTTGATATATTTGTGCTAATATTCTGCAATTCTACTGCTAGTCGATTGATTTATGCGTACTCCCATTATAATATGTGTGCAGGAGGTGGATGTATGTATCAAATTAGTAATGAAAAATTCGGTTTATTTGTAACCGAATTAAGAAAGAAAAAGAATTTAACTCAAAAGGATTTGGCTGAAAAATTATATGTATCAGATAAAACGGTCAGCAAATGGGAACGTGGTCTTAGTATGCCTAATGTCGTATTACTCATACCAATAGCTGATATATTAGATGTTACCGTTACAGAATTGTTACGTGGAGAAAAAATAGATACACAGAAAAATATTGATACAAAAGAAGTCGAGGAATTGGTAGTAGGCTCTCTCGATATGGCTGTTAGGAATTCTATTCATCAGCATAGAAAAAACTGGATATTAGCATATTTGCTATGCTTTTTAATATCTATTACAGAAATTATTATGTTAGTCGTATCTGGGAATTCAATAGCTGAGATGAAAGATGATATATTGCTGGTTACAGGGTTAATGCTTTTATTTGGTGCATGGTTTTGTTTCTTTGCCAAAGACATATTACCAACATATTATGATGCAAACAAGATAAATTATGTTTCACAAGGAATTTTTAGAATACATCTAGTTGGTTTATCCTTTAACAACGGAAATTGGATGTACATCTGTACAACTTTAAAAATTTGGACACTTGCAACGGTTGTTCTATATCCTCTTGCAGGTATTATAATAATCAATTGTCTCAATATAGCTTTATGGGATATTTTAAGTAAAATTTTCTTAATTATGATATTAGGTGGTATGGTAGTTTCGATTTACATTATCGGGAAAAAGTACGAATAATTAAATTACCTGTTATCGTTGTGGATATTACTAATTTACAACATTCTTTATGGGAAATAAGGAATGATGCAGAAGAGATTGTGTTAAGCGAATTAGCATACATTTAAAACGTGGAAAGCTCCTTCGGGAGCTTTTTTCTGGTTTTTGCTGGGTATCAAGAAAGTATATAGAAAATGCATTAATCATATGGTATGATTTGAACAGAAGATAGAATCTTAGGAAGCAAGAAGATTTTTGAGGAATGTAACTTAGAAGTTATAGAATTAAGTTAATCGTGCCATATGGCTTGATTATAAACGCAAAGAGAAAAGACGCAAGAAAAAAGAGGCAGAAGAGCAGCGAATGTTTGAACTGAAACAGCGAAAGAAAAGAGAAAAGCATAAGGGACATTAAAGTCCCTTGGCCTTTTACTCAAATCGAAAAGTGTTGAATAAAGCTTTCGGGAGGTGTTTCTATGAAGAAAAAAGTACTTGCAATTATGTTAGTCGCCATGTCAATAATGTTGATTTCGGCGTGCGGAAAAAAAGAAAAACTGTACGAAATTCCTGATTTATCGCAGTATAAGACAGATTATGTAGGAGATTCTTCAAATGTTATAAATATTGTAAGTGGTCAAGAGTATCCGGCGGGATACTCATATGACAGTATAGAGATACAGTCTGAAACAGAGCCTTATGGATTAACAGTTTTTCTAAAAGATGAGCCGTCTGCAGCCAAACTTGAAGATGAATTGCAGGTTAATGCAGATATGACATTTGACTTGATTGGTAATTTGGGAACAATTGATTATAAAACAGCAGATAGCAAAGAAATTATTGCATCGTATGAACGGTGATATATTTTTAGTCAACTTTTAGACAATTTGAAGAGTAGAATATAAAAAGGCGTATGGAAGTTTTAAATCCATACGCTTTTTTGGGAAAAACTCATTTTTGAACAAGAGATTTGTAAGAACATATTATCTATTCAAAGACGGTTACAATTCCATATCATATGACTTTTTCTTAGTTCGAGCAGGCTGATTTCGCCGCATTTCTTGTTTTCTCTGATATTCAAGTTCCCATGCACGATGAGAGAAAACATCAGGATCTTCCGCATTGAGATAATCCACCTCATTGGCTGCAATATCACGTCGGTGATAGTCATAATATTTACCGAAAGTACCTTTGAGCTGTTCGATCAGCTTATCCCGAAAATCAGGACGTATCTGGATTCTGGTGTCCAGCAATTCTGTATACTGTTCAGGTTCAGGACGAAATTTTTCTTCCCGGAAAGCGTCGGCATCTTTTTCAAGCTGTTTTTTGAGCGAGATGTCCTGAGAATTCAGGATATCAAGATTGTTCTTCATCTGGCCGTATTTCTTGGATAGATTCGTCATATCTTTATCTGTAGAGCATTCTGCCTGGAAGATTAGCTGCTCTTTCTTTGATTTCAGTTCTTCGATTTCTTCGGTAATAGTGGTAAGCTGCTGATTTAATTTTATATGCTGGATGGGATTCAAAATACTGGTTTTATCCTTTTGCACATTCAGTTCTTTCCGTTCTGTAACTTTAGCTTTGAGTTTCTTTTTAACGGTGTTGTATTTATTCAGTATTGGATTAAAATGATTCATCCAGTCATATTGTGCTTACGTTCTTCATGTACTCTTGTTGTGATTTCATTGTTTTTTATCGTATAATATGGATACTGGAGGTGGTTTGGATGAAATACAAGATTTTAGTTGTCGATGATGATAAAGAATTGGTGAAAATGCTTTGTAGTTATTTTAATATGAAACAATATGAAATCATTACGGCTACAGATGGAATGGAAGCATTAAATAAAATAAAAATGAAACCGGATATTATTTTATTGGATATCAATATGCCACGCATGGATGGGATTGAAGTATGTCGTCTGATACGCAGTAAAGTGTTATGTCCAATTTTATTTCTAACAGCAAGAGTTGACGAAGATGATAAAATTAATGGGTTGCTTTCAGGTGGGGATGATTATATTACGAAACCATTTAGTCTTCGGGAGTTGGAAGCAAGGATTGTCACAAACATAAAGAGAGAAGAAAGGCATCAACAAAAAACGGAATACCGTTTCATGGATGAAATGCTGATTGATTATTCTGAAAAAATAGTAGCTATAGCTGGACACAGGATGGAGTTCACAAAAATTGAATATCAGATTATTGAATTCTTATCCATGCATCCAGGGCAGGTGTTTGATAAAGAACGTATATATGCACAAGTCTGTGGATATGATGCGGAAGGGGACAGTAGAACGATAACGGAATTAGTACGGCGTATAAGGAAAAAAATAGCGGATTATTCAGAAAAAGAATACATAGAAACTGTATGGGGGATTGGATACCGATGGAAAAAATAAGAAACTTGTCACTGAAAAAAACAATTCTGCTTTATTTTGTGATCAACTTAACGGCAGCATTTCTGTTATCTGGATTTACAGTTCATTTTGCAAGAAATATGCAGAATAAAATATGGGAAAAATATATTGGTTATGCAGATTATACGGACGTGTTTCAGCAATATGGAAAGAAATACGAGATTGAGATATCAAGACCTAATCAATCGCAGATGAATCGTTTGGACTATCATCTTTCGGAAATGTGTGACTTTATGGAAACATATTCGGTACTGATTTTTTCGATTGTTGGGAGTGTTGTTGCGGTATTCTTTTTTTATAAAAATAAGTTAAAGACACCTCTACAGGAACTAAAAGATGCCTCACAAATGATTGCAGATAATGAACTGGATTTTCATGTGTCCTATGAAAATAAAGATGAGATGGGAACTTTGTGTAAAGAATTTGAAATGATGCGAAGTGATTTAGCAGATAACAACAGAAAGATGTGGCGAATGATTGATGACGAGAAGGCTTTGCGGAATGCAATTGCACATGATATACGTTCTCCACTTTCCATATTGCGTGGGTATCAGGAAATGCTCTTAGAGTTTGTTTCTGCTGAGAGTATAAAAACAGAGGATGTTATTGATATCTTACAAACAGGCATGTATCAGATTGACCGTATAGAGCATTTCACGGAAAACATGAGAAAAATGTCCCATTTAGAACAGAGGGAACTGCAATGCTCAGAGATAGAATTATCGGAACTGGCAAAAAAGATTGAGGCAGAAGCTGCCATGCTGTCCAAGAAGGAAAGTAAATTATGTAAGGTAGAAAGAGTGCAGGAACAAAACATTGTGAAAGTGGATGAGGAACTTGTCATGGAAGTGACAGACAACTTACTGGAAAATGCGGTTCGATATGCACAAAAAAGTATTGCTTTGCAGATAAAGAAAAAGGATGGTTTTCTTATAATTTCTGTTGAAGATGATGGAATAGGATTTGTGGATACTGAGGAAAAAGTAACAGAACCATTTTATCATAAGAATCCACAAGATGATTTAAAGCATTTTGGCCTTGGTATGTATATTTCTCGTATTTTCTGTGAAAAGCATGGAGGAAATTTGAAAATATATAATGCCAGACAAGGCGGTGCTCATGTAGAAGCTCTTTTCAAAGCTGAATAAAAATACTTTATAAGGCTGAAATCACAAATAAAGTGGTTTTAGTCTTTTTTATTGTGAATTTATTGAGAATTGATTTGTATGATGTTGTTAAAGAAATAAAGAAAGGAAGAGATACAATGAAAACAATCATAAAAAGAAGTATACTTGATTATTTAAAGAACCCTGTTTTGTGGATTGGCTTGATTATTATAGTTGCCAGTATGTATCAATGTCTGTCATCGTATTTGCAAATTCATTATATCAAACAGAATGAACAGATCACACAAAATGACGTAGCATTGGAAGATGCTGATGTCATGGATGGGTACATTCCCACATCTGATGATAAAGAAAGAAGAAGGGAGTGGGAAGATACGATCAAAGAGACGTTAATGGACACCTCCCAAAATGGTTTTGGATTTAGCAGGCAGGAAGCAGATCATGTAATGAAAGAAATTCAGAATATGGATGTAAAGACTGCTTCTGAGTTTTTGGAATCCCAATATGGCTATTATAATGCAATATATGCTTATGAGGACCTTGAAATTCATAAGGGGACAGCAGAAGAAATCAATCATTATATCGAGCGGAAATTATCCGAACATTCTTTTTCCTGGTACTTTGCCAAAAAGTTCACGGATTTTGCAGGATTGCATATGGCCTTTTTTGCAACAGTCTTGCTATCATTTTTATTTATTCAGGATACACGAAAAAGTACCTATGAATTATTACATACAAAGCCTGTTACGGCAATCCAATATATATGTGGGAAAGTAATAAGCGGATTCATTAGTATGCTGGGAGTATTAGTGATTTTGAATGTTATATTCTTTATGCTGTGTTTGAAAACGTCTTTAGAATCGGGCTTTCCGGTAACACCAATTGATTTTTGCGTGAATTCTCTGATCTATATTGTTCCGAATCTTTTGATGATATGTTGTGTCTATACAATTACAGCAGTAATATTTAAAAATCCGCTTCCGGCAGCACCAATCTTGTTTTTACACATTATATATTCAAATATGCTGACCATGAAGAATGATATTTATTATATGAGACCGCTCTCTATTATGGTGCGATTCCCTGGCAGATTTTTTGAAACACATGCAGCCAAAATGTCAAACATAAATCAGATTATTCTTGTAATTTCATCAGTTATATTAGTAGGTATTTCTGTTAAAATCTGGAAAAGGAGGAGGGTTCATTGAAAACGGAACTAAAAAACTGCTTGTCGTTATATAAGATTTTTTATTCATGTGCATTTATACTGATATTGTGTGCTATTCATCCGATTATATACTATGAAGAAATCGGTTCAGCGATTCAGTCGCCAATAGCATTTTTAACAATTATTTTTTGTAGTGACACATATTTGATGGAAGTAAAAAGTAAGCGTGCCGATGTATTTCATTTGTATGATCACAAAAAGCAGTTAAAAGTAATATCACAGAGAGTGTGCGTTCAAATATTATATTTATTAATACTTTCCTGTGTTGGATATGTTTTATTTTTCTGGCAAAAACCGGGCAGTGTAAACGAAGGCATTTCGGGTATTCAGATATTTCTTTTATATTTCATTGCAATGTTCGGAACTATCTGGCTTTGGAGTATATGCTCTGTGATTTTGTGTACATTGCTTCGAAATATGTGGGCAGGTATTGGATGTTTATTTGGAATTGTCATTGGACTTATATCAAAAGCGGGAAGTTCATTTTTCGGAAATCTGGGATTGTTTTCTTTCAGCTTTTGTGAACCTACTCAATTAATGTCCGAGAGTTGGATTTATGGAACGCTTGTGTCTTTTATAGCGGGGCTGTTTTTATTTGCAGTATTACCAATGGCTTTAAAGAAAAGAGGATAGATTATGAGTATTAGAATAAATGATTTAACAGTTAGATTTAAAAATGGTGTAGTTGCAGTAAATAAGGCATCTCTTGAAATACCTAAGGGAATTTACGGACTTTTGGGTGAGAATGGTGCCGGAAAAACCACTTTGATGAGGGTTCTTACAACTGTTTTAAAACAAACGGAAGGAATGGTTTCGCTTGATGGAATTCTGTATAACGAGGGAAATTATGAAAAAATACAGAAAAAGATTGGTTATCTTCCACAGGAAATCGACTTATATCCGAATCTTACGGTGAAAGAATGTCTTGTATATATGGGGGGACTGTCAGGAGTATCCAGAAATGACCTCGAACAAAGAATTACCTATTATCTGGAAAATACTTCTCTTACAGAGCATCAGAATAAAAAAATGCGGCAATTATCTGGTGGTATGAAGAGACGTGTCGGACTCATACAGGCACTTCTTAATAATCCGGATTTTTTGATTATTGATGAACCAACAACTGGGTTAGATCCGGAAGAAAGAATCAGGATCCGCAATCTTTTGGTTGATTTTTCAAAGGATAGAACTGTGCTGTTTTCCACTCATGTAGTAGAAGATTTAGCAGCAACCTGTACACAGCTTGCCATTATGAAAAATGGAAGTTTTTTATATTCTGGAAGCGTGAGTGGGTTGCTGGAAAATGCAAAGGGCTGTGTTTGGAATTGTACGGTACAAAATGCAGAAGAAGCCCGTTTGTTAGAAGCCAATTATTCTATATCATCTAAGCAGTATGTAGAAAATGGAATTCATATGAAAGTATTAAGCAAAGGAAAGCCAAATGAGAATTGTGTCCCGGATAATGATATCACTTTGGAAGATGCGTATATTTATTTGACGAATAGTTGAATCAGGACCACCCGTTGGACGGATAGTCCTGATTCAATGTGGTTTTCAGGCAGGTTCTGTAAAATAAGCTCAGAACAAACAATAACGGGAGGAGCTTATGCAACAGAATATTGAATTTGAGCGGTGCATTGATTCTCTGGTACGGATGATTGATAAGTACGGCGCTGAAGTCCTCCGGGAGTTGGAGGAAGAAAAACAGAATAAGGAAGAAAAAGAAGCGGCAGTTTCCTGAAATACAAAAGGTAAATCAGACTGTCGCTTTTTCATGTATTTTTAAATCAAATAAATTTTAAAAGCTGATAAAAAAGAATGATAATTTGGAGAAAAATAGCATAGAATAATTTTGAGCTGATATGACAGAGAATGTTTTGGCATATTGACAGGACATTTAAAATGACGTATACTAAGCTCAGTGATCGTTCTGTAGAAACTTGCGAAGCCTACAGGCGGGGGAGAGCCTGCGGGTCTCTCCCTCTTTTGTTTTAAGGAGAAATGAGATGCAGACACCGAAAAAATTCTCTTCTTTTAGTAACTAGGTTTCCTGGATCAGTGATGAAAAGGGAATAAAAATAAAAGACAGAGAATATGCGGAAGAGATGTTACGCCAAATAGGATATTTTCCTCTTATGGGAGGATATAAACATCTTTTTAGAATATCAAACACAAAAAAATATAAAGCAGAAACAAGTTTTGAAGAAATAGTCAGTCTGTATAAGTTTGATGCAGAGATTAGAGAGTTGTTCTTTAAATATTTACTGCAGATTGAGTGATAGATGCGTTCTTTGATGTCACACTATTTTACTGAAATGTATGGAGCAGAGCAGAAGCAGTACCTGAATGCTAATAATTATAATAATACAAAAAGAAATCATGCAACAATCGTAAAGTTGATAGCGACCTTGAAACGGGCAACAACGACCACAGATTATACATATATCAACTATTACCGCAAGACATAGGGTGAAATTCCATTATGGGTTTTGGCAAATGTACTTACGGTTGGAAACTTATCAAAAATGTTCCGAGTGTTTCCGCAGTCCTTAAAATCAAAAGTATCAAAAAACTTTCATTACCACAGAGCGGTAATCAGTACGAAAAAGGAAAACAAGATTTGTTTGCTGTGGTGATTGCTTTTAGATATCTATTACCTGGAAAAGATTTTCTGGAATTTAAAAGAAAGCTTATAAAAGAGATTGACCGAGTAAACAGAGAAGTAGAGCATATAAGTGAAGTTGAATTATTGAATAAAATGGGTTTTCCGAAAAATTGGAAAAATATTACCAGATACCATTTAAATTAAAAAAAATCCTCTAAGAGATAGTGAAACACCTATTGTCTTAGAGGATTTTTTATTGAAGAATTTTAATATTTAAGAACTTCCTGATGCACACTAAAAAATAGGAATGTGTCATATATAGAATATGTGGAGATGATTGTTCTTTTACACCAACAAAATCTGGACGACGCAATAAAGATTGACTTAGCTCCGGGCGAACTGGATGCGACCAGTGCTGAGTTGAAAGCAACCCATCAGGAAATCAAAGATTATGTGCTGAAAGAATTAGTGCATATTTAAAGCGTGGAAATCTCTTTTGGGAGCTTTTTGCTGTTTCTAAGGAAAGCTCTGTTTGAGATTTTAATATAACTGTTTGATTTGTAAAGTTGGCAATGATACAATTAGTATTATTTAAAAGAAAGCAGAGAAAATATGAGTGAAAAGTTACTGATTGTTGAAGATGACAAAAAATTAAATGATGGAATACGTCTTGCTTTAAAGAATGATGCTTATTTCTTTTATCAGTGCAGAACTTTGCAGGAAGCTAGAGAAATCTTGAAAAAGGAAGATATCACATTGGTTTTATTAGATGTGAACTTGCCGGATGGAAATGGAATTGATTTTGTAAGAGAAATAAGGAAAAACAGTCAGGTGCCGATTATTCTGCTTACAGTAAATAACATGGAAGTAGATATTGTAACAGGATTGGAAGCTGGGGCAAATGATTATATTACGAAACCGTTCAGTTTAATGGTACTGCGTGCAAGAGTAGCTGTACAGCTTAGAAATAAAGAGATGTCAGCGAAGGATTCAATGAAGATTGACCGATATGAGTTTTATTTCGATAAAATGGAATTTTTTAAAGACAGTGCCCCCATTGAACTTAGTAAGACAGAACAAAAGCTCCTTAGAGTGCTGTGTGAAAACAGAGGAAAAGTATTGAAACGGGAATATTTGATTGACGAGGTATGGCAGGGAGATACAGAGTTTGTGGATGCTCATGCTCTGACTGTTGCAATCAAACGCCTCAGAGACAAATTAGAAGATGATGTGCAGAAGCCTAAATATATCAAGACGGTTTACGGAATTGGTTACATATGGGTGGTGAAAGAATGACAGAAGAAATTTTATGGATTGCAGCAATATTTATCCTGAGCGGCGTCTTTTGGTACTTTCTTTTCTTTCAAAAAGAAAAAAGACTTTTGAACCGGCTGCAGCAAATGCTGGATTATGCGATAGATGGAGAATTGGAACGGACAGAAATATCTGAAGAAAAGTATTCTGCCCTTGAAAACAGTATGAAACAGTATTTAGACAGTAATTTTCTGGCAAGAAAAAACCAACAGGAACAAAAAGAAGTGATACAGAAACTTATTTCCGACATTGCGCATCAGACTTTGACTCCTATTTCAAATTTGAAAATTTATGGTGAAATACTTTCTGAAACGAATCATGAAAATCAGAGGGAGATAGCGACCATTTTGGAGCAGACGGAGAAATTGGATTTTCTGATACAATCACTGGTCAAATTATCACGAATGGAGAGCGGAATTATAGCAGTACATCCGGAGGATACTGCTATTGCACAGATGTTTGCATCTATACAGCAGCAGTTTAATGTAAAAGCAATGGAGAAGGATATTTCCCTGAGTCTATTTGACACGGATTTACAGGTTATGTGTGATGCCAAATGGACTGTGGAGGCACTTGGAAATATTGTAGACAATGCGATTAAATATACAGCATGTGGGGGAGTTGTTCAGATAAAAGCTGAGAGGTATTCTTTCTTTGTAAGAATTGACATCACTGATGATGGCATTGGAATAGAAAAAGAAGAAATACCAAAGATATTTGGAAGGTTTTATCGGAGTCTGTCAGTGGCAGACCAGCCAGGAGTAGGAATTGGCTTATTCCTTGCAAGAGAGATCATTCAGGCACAAAAGGGGTATATAAAAGTGACATCAAAGAGAGAAAAAGGTTCTACATTTTCTGTGTTTCTTCCGATAGCAAAGAAGGAATAGTATCAAAACTGTGATATTTCAGAAACTAGATGGAGACATTGTTATGATAAAGTCTGTATTGTAAAGATCAATACAGGCTTTTTTGATGGGAGGATGACATGAATATATTAAAAGCAGTAAATTTACGAAAAATATATGGGCAGGGAGAAACAGAAGTCAAAGCCCTTGATGGTGTAAATTTAGAAGTGGAAAAGGGAGAGTTTGTAGCGATTGTTGGAACTTCTGGGAGCGGAAAATCTACGATGCTTCATATGATTGGAGGATTAGATAATCCAACATCTGGGCAGGTAATTGTAGATGGACAGAACTTAAGCCATATGACAGATGAAGAGCTTACTATTTTTAGGCGTAGAAATATTGGATTTGTATTTCAACAGTATAATCTGGTTCCGATGTTGAATGTATGGGAAAATATTGTTCTTCCTGTGAAACTGGATGGAAAAAAGATTGAAAAAGGTTATGTAAATGAAATCATTGATACACTGGGTATTCGGACAAAATTGGAAAATCTGCCAAGTGCTCTATCCGGTGGACAGCAGCAGAGAGTGGCAATTGCAAGGGCTTTAGCTGCAAAACCTGCCATTTTGCTCGCTGACGAGCCGACTGGAAATTTGGATTCGAAAACAAGTCAGGATGTATTGGGACTTTTAAAAGTCACCGGTAAGCGTTTTCATCAAACAATTGTAATGATTACTCACAATGAGGAGATTGCCCAGATGGCAGACCGGATTTTACAGATAGAAGACGGAAAAATTGTTTCAGACAGTGGTCTGGTATAGCAGGGGGCGATTTTATGGTAAAAGTAGAGAATAAAGAGACGTTACGATTATTAACGAGGCGTTTTATGAAAATGAATCGCGCCAGGAATGTTATTGCTGTTATTGCAATCATGCTGACTTCCCTTTTATTCACAAGTCTCTTTGTGGGAAGTGTATCTATGATTCTTTCCAGAAGAGCAACGGAAATTAAGCAGTTTATGGATTCTGCCCATGCCAGTGCACAGAATCTGTCAGAAGAAGATGCAAAGCGATTGCAGCAAACAATTGAACAGAGTGAAGATGTTAAGCGATATGGTTCCGGTATTTTTCTGGGAGCTGGAATGGACGAACGGTTTGGATTTTCCGTAGAGGTCCGATATGCAGATGAAAATATGGCAGAAAGTTTTAATTGTCTGCCAACTACAGGAAGACTGCCGGAGAAAGAAAATGAAGTAGCACTTAGCAGCACGATATTGGAATCTCTGGGAGTTACACCAAAGATTGGAGAAGAAGTAACGCTGACCTGGGAAGTAAATCCCATGCTGAAACAATATAAGACAGATACGTTTCAGATATGTGGATTCTGGCAGGGGGATAAAGCTGTTTTAGGTCAGATGGTCTGGGTATCAAAAGACTATGCAAAGGAGAATCGTTATCCCGTTACGCAGGAAGAATTAGAAAATGGCATCTACAATGGAGGGAAAGAGTATTCTGTCTGGTACAAGAACCTTTGGAATCTGGAAAAGAAAACGGAAAAGATATCTAAGGAAGCGGGATTTACGAAAGCTGGGACAGGAATGGAAGTCAATCCGGCATATAATCTCTTTGAAGAGGATTCTTTTTCATTTTCTTCCTTAATTGTAATGATTCTATTTGTCATATTAGCCGGATACCTGATTATCTATAATATCTTTAACATTTCTGTGAAAACGGATATCCGGGCTTACGGATTGTTAAAGAATGTGGGGACAACGGGAAAGCAGTTGAAGAAAATTGTACGTATGCAGGCGTGGAGGTTATCAGCTATTGGTATTCCAATCGGATTGCTTTGTGGTTATCTTTCAGGTTTTTGTATGGCTCCGTCCTTGAATGCAGATGCTGCAATTAGTGCACAGGCAGGAAAAACGGCTCAGACAGTAGTATCAGCGAATCCTTTGATTTTTCTTGCAGCGATACTTTTGACGCTTTTGACGGTGTATCTCTCTAGTTTGCAGGCTTGTAAAATGGTAGAAAGGGTATCTCCTGTGGAAGCTCTGCGTTTGGCAGAAGGAGAGCAGTCACATAGGAAAATAAAAAAGAATACTTCTGTAACCTGGTGGGGGATGGCAGTTCAAAATGTGTTACGAAATTGGAAAAAGGGATTGATTGTTATGCTTTCTATCGCTCTTTCTATGGTGGTGGTAAACTGTATCGTGATGCTGGTGCAGGGATATGATTTTGATTCTTACCGAAAAGTGTTTTTAGCTTCCGATTTTCAACTGGATCAGATGACGGGAAGTTTGTCAAATACGAATTTTAACGGTATTACACCCGAAATCAAAGAGATTCTGGACGAATGTCCTGATAGTGCTAAGATAGGATATGTGTATTATTCGGAGGAAACCCACAAGATGGAGCCGGAACTTCTGAAAACATGGGAAGCATTTGCAGATAAATATGAAGAGAACTGGAACGATTATGAAGAACAGGTTTGGGAAGAGGCAAAGGCTTCCAATACAGTAAGTGTTCATTTCCTCGGAATCAGCGAGTCAGTGTTTGACAAATTAGAATGGAGAGGGGAAAAATGCTCTTGGGATACATTTAAAAGCGGAAATTATGTGCTTGTAGATTATGGTGATAAATATGCAGAGCATCCGGTTTCTTATTATCATACTGGGGATATTTTTCAGATGGATTACAAAAATGGAAACCAAAAAGATTACGAAGTCATCGGAGAAGCACTGATGCCATATGCATTGGATTATCCGTATGCGGACTGTATCTATATCACGGTATTGGTTCCCGAAGAGGAGTATATCACCCAGACAGGAAATCAATCAGCCATGTATGCTGCCATCGATGCAAAGAAAGGAGCGGATAAGCAGATAAAAGAATACATTGATGAAAATGTTTTGAAAGAAAATGATATGATCAATGTGTTTTCTGTATTGGACATGAAAGAGAGCTTTCAGCGGTATGTCAGTAAATATTATATGATCGGTAGTTTTCTTGTCGTTATTTTAGCCTTTATTGGCATTATGAATTTCTTTAATACAACAGCAACTTCTGTAATTAGTAGAAAAAAAGAACTGGCACTTTTGGAAGTTGTGGGAATGACGAAAAAGCAGATATCGAAAATGTTGGTGGCTGAAGGATTCCTATATTTGGGAGGCGCATTTGTGATTGCAGTATTGCTAGTTGTGTTTGGAGCAAAGCAGATTTTAGCAAATACGCTCGGTACGGCATTTTTCTTCCGACTGCATCTTACGATAGTGCCATGCGTGCTTATGATTCCGATTTTGGTTGGGATTGCGTATGTGATACCAAAGTATCAGTTTGAAAAGATGAGTCGGGAGAGCATTGTTGAAAGGATTCGGAAAGAATAGTAATAATGTGTGTAAATATTTTCCATATTGATAGTTTCTGGAATTTTATTTGTAGTTATTCTGTTTGTATTAAAATATTTATCTATAAATTTTTACAATTAATTATTGACAAATAAAAATAAAAGGATTATATTACAAATCATAAAAAAGCAAAGGCGCTTTGAGCTAAATGGCTCAAGGCGTCTTTTTTTATTACATAGAAAATTTCATTTCCTATGTAATAAAAAGCCTCCGGCAGGATGCACACTGCGGCGTACAATGTAGATGTCGCAAGCGACCGCCGCAGGTGCCGGAATGTGCAAAGCACATTCTTTATTATAATCAACAGAACGAGAAAGAAATGGTGAAAACGATATGTGCTCAATAACAGGATATAAGGGTGAATCCCTTACAGAAGAACAGATTAAAGAACATTTTGATAAAACTATTTCACGTGGACCTGATATGCAAAGGATTGAAAAAGTTGGGGATGTGACTCTGGGTTTTGAAAGATTGGCAATTATGGGGCTTACAGAGGAAGGTATGCAGCCATTCTCTTGTAAGAATAACAAGGTAGTCTGCAATGGTGAAATTTATGGTTTTAGAAAGATAAAGAAAGAATTAGAAAAAGAATACGAATTTAAAAGTGATTCAGATTGCGAGATATTACTTCCGTTGTATGAAAAATACGGTGTCGAAATGTTTAGAAAGCTTGATGCTGAGTTTGCTTGTATCATCTATGATGCAGAAACAAAAAATCTGATAGCAGCAAGAGACCCTATCGGAATCAGACCACTTTTCTATGGATATCCAAAAGAGGGAGAAATCATTTTTGCCAGTGAAGCAAAAAATTTAGTAGGTATAGTAGATAAAATTTATCCATTCCCTCCGGGACATTACTATAAGGATGGCGAGTTCATTTCATATAGAGATATGACGGAGGTAAAGGCAGTAAGTAAAGATAATCTGGAAACTGCATGTCACAAAATTAAAGAAAAATTAATCGCAGGCATAGAGAAGAGACTGGATGCTGATGCACCGCTTGGCTTCTTGTTAAGTGGAGGTCTCGACAGTTCTTTGGTATGTGCGGTATCAGCAAAATTATTGAAAAAACCAATAAAGACATATGCGATTGGTATGAGTACGGATGCAATTGATTTAAAATATGCCAAAGAAGTAGCGGACTATATCGGAAGTGAACATACGGAAATCATTATTACAAAGGAAGAAGTATTAGGAGCTTTGAAAGAAGTAATATCAGTATTAGGAACCTATGATATTACCACAATCCGTGCAAGCATCGGAATGTATCTGATCTGCAAAGCAATTCATAATACGACAGATGTCAGAGTGCTTTTAACAGGAGAGATTTCAGACGAATTATTTGGATATAAATATACAGATTTTGCACCAGATGCAAAGAGCTTTCAGGAAGAGTCAGCAAAACGTATAAGAGAGCTTTATATGTATGATGTTTTGAGAGCAGACAGATGTATATCATCAAACTCAATGGAGGCCAGAGTACCATTTGGTGATTTGGATTTTGTAGAGTATGTAATGAGTATTGATCCGGAAATGAAAATGAATAAGTACAATAAAGGAAAATATTTGCTTAGACATGCATTTGAGGGAGATTACCTTCCGGAATCCATACTTATGAGAGAGAAGGCTGCATTTTCTGATGCAGTAGGACATTCAATGGTTGATTATCTCAAAGAGTATGCACAGGAAAAATACAGTGACGAAGAATACAATGAGAAGATTAAAAAATATTCTTTTGCAAAGCCTTTCACAAAAGAATCTCTTTTATACAGAGAAATTTTTGAAGAGTATTATCCGGGACAGGCCGAAATGGTTGTAGATTTCTGGATGCCAAACAAAGCGTGGGAGGGTTGCGATGTGGATGACCCATCTGCCAGAGTTTTATCAAATTATGGCGAGAGTGGTTTATAGTACGATTAAATGAGTGAAAAAAAGTGGAAATGAAAGAGGAACAATAGTATGAATCAAAGAAGCTTATATGACCCATCGTTTGAACATGATAATTGCGGTATTGGTACCGTTGTAAATATAAAAGGAGTGCAGAGCCACTCAATTGTAGATGATGCTTTAAAAATTGTAGAAAATTTAGAGCACAGAGCCGGTAAAGACGGAGAGGGAAAGACGGGTGACGGAGTAGGAATCCTCACCCAGATTCCTCATAAATTCTTTAAAAAAGTATTATCTGATTCTAATATAACAATTGGTGGAGCAAGAGAATATGCAGTAGGTATGTTCTTTTTCCCACAGAATGAGTTAAAAAGAAGTCAGGCTATGAAAATGTTTGAAATAATTGTAGAAAAAGAAGGACAGAAGTTTCTGGGATGGAGGAAGGTTCCTACCAGAGAGACTGTACTAGGACAGAAGGCTTTGGAAAGCTGTCCGGCAATCTATCAGGCATTTATCAAAAGACCACAAGGTATGGAGAATGATCAGGACTTTGACAGAAAACTATATGTTATCAGACGTGTTTTTGAACAGAGTAACGATAATACATATGTGCCATCATTGTCTTGCAGAACGATTGTTTACAAGGGAATGTTTTTGGTTGGTCAGCTTAGAACATTTTTCCTTGATTTGTTAGATGCAGATTATGAGTCAGCGATAGCGATGGTACATTCAAGATTCTCTACAAATACGAATCCAAGCTGGCTTCGTGCACATCCAAACCGTCTGGTAGTACATAACGGGGAAATAAACACGATCAAGAGTAATGTTGATAAGATGCTTGCAAGAGAAGAAACGATTCATACAAGTTGCTTCACAGATGAAGAGCTGACAAAGGTATTGCCTGTTATATCAACATCCGGATCCGATTCAGCGATGCTTGATAATGCACTGGAATTTATGATTATGGGTGGAATGGATCCTGCACTTGCAGCAATGATTTTAATTCCGGAGCCATGGGAACACAACGATACAATTACACAGAAGGAAAGAGATTTCTACCAATATTATGCAACAATGATGGAGCCTTGGGATGGACCTGCTTCGATCCTTTTTTCTGATGGTGATGTTATGGGAGCAATCCTTGACAGAAATGGTCTGCGTCCTTCACGTTACTATGTAATGGATGATGACAGACTTATTCTTTCATCAGAGGTCGGTGTTCTTCCTTTAGATGAAAAACACATTTTAAGAAAAGAACGTCTTCACCCGGGAAAAATGCTGCTTGTAGATACAAGAGAGGGAAGAATTGTTTCGGATGCAGAGCTTAAGGATAAGTATGCAGGAAGAGAGCCTTATGGTGAATGGCTGGATTCGAATCTTTGCAAGTTGAAGGATTTAAAAATTCCGAATGAAAAAGTACCTTCCTATACAAAGGAAGAATTGGTAAGACTGCAAAAAGCATTTGGTTATAGCTATGAAGATTATAAGGATGAGATAAAGGCTATGGCTACAAATGGTGCAGAGCATGTAGGTGCGATGGGAATTGATACACCGATTGCAGTACTCTCAAAACATTATCAGCCATTATTTTACTATTTCAAACAATTGTTTGCTCAGGTTACAAACCCTCCGATTGATGCTGCCAGAGAAAAAATCGTGACAGCTACTACAGTATATATTGGAAAAAATGGAGAACTTTTATCAGAAAAACCTTCTAACTGTAAGGTGTTAAAGGTAAAGAATCCGATTTTGTCTGATCTTGATTTATTAAAGATTTCAAAACTCAACCAGGATGGACTTAAAGTAGAGAAGGTTTCTACACTTTTCTATAAGAGCACTCCATTAGACAGAGCGCTTGATCATCTGTTTGTTGAAGTGGACAGAGTGTATCGTGATGGTGCTACTGTGCTCATTTTGTCAGATAGAGGAGTAGATGAAAATCATGTAGCTATTCCTTCACTGTTAGCTGTGGCTGCAGTTCACAATCATTTGGTTCAGACAAAAAAATGTATGGCTATGTCACTTATAATTGAGACTGCAGAGCCTTGTCTTGTGCATCATTTTGCTACACTTTTGGGATATGGAGCATGCGCAATCAATCCGTATCTGGCTCATGCGTCTATAAAAGAGCAGATAGAGGACGGTCTCTTAGAAAAAGACTATTATGCAGCAGTTTCAGATTATGATAATGCAATTCTTCAGGGGATAGTAAAAATTGCTTCTAAGATGGGAATTTCTACATTGCAGTCATATCAAGGCAGCAGAATTTTTGAAGCTTTAGGTATAGATAAGAGTGTAATAGATAAATATTTCGCAGGAACAGTTTCAAGAATCGGCGGAATTACATTGGATGATATTGCACAGAATACAGACAAACAACATTCACAGGCATTTGATCCATTAGGTCTGGCTACAGATATGTCTATTGATTCTTTAGGAAGACATAAAATGCGCTCCCAGGGAGAGAGCCATAGATATAATCCTGCAACAATTCATATGCTGCAGATGGCTACAAGAGAGGGCGACT
Source organism: Mediterraneibacter sp. NSJ-151 (assembly GCF_022487435.1). Classification (NCBI taxonomy): domain Bacteria; kingdom Bacillati; phylum Bacillota; class Clostridia; order Lachnospirales; family Lachnospiraceae; genus Mediterraneibacter; species Mediterraneibacter sp. NSJ-151. The sequence goes on from NZ_JAKVPP010000008.1 coordinate 103,788, forward strand.
ATGAAAAATTTAAAGAATATACCAAAATGGTAGACGGAGAGCAGACAGGATATATCAGAAGTCTTATGGAATTTGCTTACCCTGAAAAGGGAGTGGCATTAGAGGAAGTTGAAAGCGTTGATGAGATCGTAAAGAGATTTAAAACAGGTGCGATGTCATATGGCTCAATTTCTGAGGAAGCACATGAAGCATTAGCTATTGCGATGAATCATTTACATGGTAAATCAAACAGTGGTGAAGGTGGAGAGAGCGATGAAAGACTGGAAAGTGCTGGAAGTAAAGAAGACAGAAGCTCAGCTATCAAGCAGGTAGCAAGTGGAAGATTTGGTGTTACAAGCCGATACTTAAGCAGTGCAAGAGAAATTCAAATTAAGATGGCTCAGGGTGCTAAACCAGGAGAAGGTGGACATTTGCCAGGTAAGAAGGTATATCCATGGATCGCAAAAACAAGACATTCAACACCGGGAGTAAGCCTTATTTCACCACCGCCACATCACGATATTTATTCCATCGAAGATTTGGCACAATTGATTTATGATTTGAAAAATGCCAATGATGCGGCCAGAATTTCTGTGAAACTGGTATCTGAAACAGGAGTAGGAACAATCGCAGCCGGTGTAGCAAAGGCCGGAGCGGGCGTTATTCTTATCTCAGGTTATGATGGAGGAACAGGAGCTGCTCCTATAAGTTCAATTCATAATGCAGGATTGCCTTGGGAGCTCGGATTAGCAGAAACACACCAGACGCTTATCCAGAACGGACTTAGAAACAGAGTTGTAGTAGAAACAGATGGAAAGCTCATGAGTGGAAGAGATGTAGCAATCGCTGCAATTTTGGGAGCTGAGGAATATGGCTTTGCAACAGCACCATTGGTAACATTAGGCTGCGTAATGATGAGAGTATGTAATCTTGATACATGTCCAATGGGTGTGGCTACACAGAATCCTGAGTTAAGAAAACGATTCATGGGAAAACCTGAATATGTAGAGAACTTTATGCGTTTTATCGCACAGGAACTCCGTGAATACATGGCAAAATTAGGTGTAAAGAGTGTAGATGAGCTGGTCGGAAGAACAGATTTACTGAGAAAAAGAACAGATCTTAGCGGAGTGGAGGCTAAAATTGATGTTAGCGCCATTCTTGGAGAGTCCGGTGCGGTTTCAGCAGATTTCCACGATAAGAGCTATTATGATTTCAAGCTGGATGAGAAGAAAGATAAACTTCTGATGACAAAGAACCGCAAATTCATGGATGCAGTAATAAAGGGAGAACCGACCGTTGTAGGTGTAGATGTAATAAATACAGACAGAGCATTTGGTACTCTTATCGGTTCTGAAATTACAAGACATCATCACGATGGTCTTAAAGCAGATACAATTACTGTAAACTGTAAAGGATCTGGAGGTCAGAGCTTCGGTGCATTTATCCCGGCAGGACTGACACTTAATCTGGTGGGAGACAGCAATGACTATTTTGGAAAAGGTCTCTCTGGAGGAAAACTTATAGTAAAAACTCCGGCTGATGCAGCATATAATCCTCAGGAAAATATTATTGTTGGAAATGTAGCTCTTTATGGAGCAACATCCGGTGAAGCTTACGTAGGTGGAATGGCAGGAGAAAGATTCTGTGTACGTAACTCAGGTGCCAAAACAGTAGTAGAAGGCGTAGGAGAACATGGTTGTGAATATATGACCGGTGGTGTCGCAGTGATCATTGGACCTACAGGAAAGAATTTTGCAGCAGGTATGAGCGGTGGAATCGCATATGTGTTGGATGAAAATAATTCGCTTTATAGAAACCTGAACAAAGAGATGGTTCTGATGGAAAGCATAGAGCATAAGTCTGACAGAGAAGAACTCAAAAAGCTTCTTGAAAATCATGCTAAATACACAGGTTCTGCAAAAGCAAAATTGATTTTAGATAACTTTGACGAATATCTTCCAAAATTTAAAAAAATCATTCCTTCCGATTACAAAAAAATCGTTCAGTACACAGAAGATTTTATCGAGCACGGAATGAGCATCAAAGAAGCACAGATAGAAGCTTTTTATAAAAGTCAGAAAGAAAATGCATAAGGAGGTGGAGACGATTATGGGAGAGACAGTTAGCGTAGAATTAAGAATACAGAATTTTGAAGAATTTCATAAGGGTCTTCCACAGGAAGAACAGATATGCGAAGCTAAAAGATGTATGTCATGCGGGATACCTTTTTGTCAGGCAGGAACAATGATAGCTGGAATGGCATCAGGATGCCCACTCCACAATTTGGTTCCAGAGACAAATGATCTGGTTAGTATGGGAAATCTTGAGCAGGCATATTATAGACTTAGCAAGACACATTGTTTTCCGGAATTTACATCAAGAGTGTGTCCTGCACTTTGTGAGGCGGCATGTACACAGGGCATATATGAACAGCCTGTTGCTACAAAAAGTAACGAGAGAGCGATTATAGATTATGCTTTCGAAAATGGACTGGTAGAAGAAAAGGAACCAGAGGTAAGAACTGGAAAGAAAATTGCGATAGTAGGCAGCGGACCAGCTGGACTGACAGCCGCACTGCTTTTAAATAGAAGAGGACATAGTGTCACAGTATACGAGAGAAAAGATCGTGTAGGTGGATTGCTTCGATATGGAATTCCGAATATGAAGCTTGATAAGAGAAGCATAGACAGACGTGTGCAGCTTATGGAGAATGCAGGAATAGAATTTAAATGTGGTGTAAATGTGGGTAAAGATATAAAAGGAAAGGATTTGGTAAAAGCCTATGACAGAGTTATACTCTGTTGTGGGGCATCCAATCCAAGAGATATCAATGCACCTGGAAGAGATGCGAAAGGCATTTATTTTGCAGTTGATTTCTTGTCAGAAGTAAGCAAAAAATTAATGGATAATGACTACGATGATGAAAAGGTAATAAAAGCAAAAGACTTTTCATTTGGTAGTTTAAAAGGGAAAAATGTTGTCGTGATCGGTGGAGGAGATACAGGAAATGACTGTGTCGGAACTGCTATAAGATTAGGTGCAAAAAACGTTACCCAGCTTGAGATGATGCCGGCGGCACCACTTAAAAGAGCAGAAAATAATCCATGGCCAGAGTGGCCGAAAGTCCTTAAGACTGATTATGGTCAGGAGGAAGCAATTTATAAATTCGGAAAAGATCCTAGAATTTTTAAAACAACGGTTACAGAATTTCTGAAAAATGCAAAAGGCGAGCTTTGTGCAGTAAAGACGGTAGAACTTGAGAACTTCAAGCCAGTTAAAGGAACCGAACATGAATTAAAGGCAGATATAGTTTTAATTGCAGCAGGATTTCTGGGAAGTCAGGAGTATGTAACATCAGATTTTGGTGTTGATCTGACCAATAGAACCAATGTAGCGACAAAACCAGGAGAATATGAAAGCAGCAAGAAAAACATATTTACGGCAGGTGATATGCACAGAGGACAGTCTTTAGTTGTATGGGCTATAGCGGAAGGAAGAGCTGTAGCAAAGGCTGTGGATGAGTCACTGATGGGATATACAAATATTTCATAAATAGCTCTATATAAAGTAAAATAAATGTGATAAATCAGAAAGAAGCGACTATGCTTTCCGGTTAAACTGGAGGCATAGTCGCTTTTCTATATATTGGTAACTGTTCTCTATTGGTGTGGGAGCAGTTTTTGTTATTTCAGCAAATCTAAAATGCAGATATTCAAATCATCATAGATGCCAACAGCAATCTCATCATTAAAAGAATATTGATGGAAGTCTTCCTGGTCACCGAAAAAGTAAGTCTGAATCGTCTGTGTCATTGGATTCACAATCCAATATTCACGAACACCAGCTGTGCGGTATTTGAATAACTTGGTTAAATAATCCATTCGTTGGCTACTAGGTGATACAATTTCAATAATGAAATCAGGAGCACCATTGCATCCTTTGTCATTTAGCTTATCAGAATCGCAGATAACGGAGATATCCGGTTCTACATAGTTTCGGTCGTCCTGATTGAGGAAAACGGCAAAGGGAGCGGGCAAAACCTCGCAAGATCCTTTGTGGGATTTGATATAATCTCGGATTGTTGCGGAAAGTTCCATTACAAGTCTCTGATGAAGATAGCTTGGTGGTGCCATATTATAAATTTGACCATCTATCAGCTCTGCACGCTGTCCAGCGGGAAGTGCGTAGATGTCTTCAACAGTGTAAATATCCTTTTTTAATAATGGCATATAATCACATCCTTTCTTTGATAGTATAAAGCATATGCCTGATTTTAATTAATTAATGCTATAAGTGAGACTTATTTTATTTAAAGCTTCGAAATCAATGCTTCTTGAAGAACCTGCGAAAAGTTAAGCCCCAATGCATCAACAGCTATTCATAAGCCTGTTGCATGTCGTCTCCCTCAGTGAAAGATTCTGGAAAATCTGGAAATGTAATCCAGAAACCGCCATCTTCTTTAGAAGTTTAAGCATTTCATTTGATGTTAAAGGCATCTTTTGTATCACCTTTCCTTATCATAACTATATTATAACACGTACTAACACGTGTGTCGATGAAATACACGTGCAAACACGTGCTTTGTATTCTCCCTATGTCATGTCCTGCTTTTAATAGGAAATTATCATGATTTTTTCATAAATACAAGAAAAACTTCACGAAACATGAAAATATTTTCAATTATTAATGAACGTACAGGAGAATAGAGAATAATGTAAGGTGTAACCTGATATACGTAATAATTCAACCAGTTAGTATGATTACGGATAATTATTCATGGAACGCTTCTCATTTTGCTGTATAATGATGGTGGAAGGAGGGAGAGAATGATGGATTTTCCTACAATATTATCAATAATACTTGGAATATTATCAATAATACTTGGAATATTAGCTATAATATTAGCTGTATATTCTATCAGAGAAAGTAAAAAGTCGGAACAGAGAGCAGAAGAAGCTTATAATCAGGCTCAAAAAGCTTTTGGTGATATAAAAACTATATGGAAATACGTGCAAGACCGAGAGGTCTTTTTATTTTACGAAAAAATTAAGAAATCGAGGTACATAGAGTGTATGTAGACGCAGAAACAATCATTATGGCTGGAAGTCTTTTGACAGCAGTAGTGGTTATTTTTTCTGCTGTTTTTGCGGTGTACAAGTGGTACTTAAAGCAGAATCAGCAGGATGTAGAAATTGAAAGAGTAAAGTCAGAGCAGTGCTTGCTGACCTATGGAATTCTTGCCTGTCTGAAAGGACTTAAGGAGCAGGGATATAATGGTCCTGTGACTGAGGCAATAGACAAGATTGAGAAGCATATAAATAAGCAAGCACATGATCAGGAGGATTAGGTATGGATATTATGAGTTATGTAAGACCAGAGTTGTTAGTTGTAGCAGTGGTATTGTATTTTCTCGGAATGTGGCTTAAGCAGGCTGCCTTTATCAAAGACAAATATATTCCACTGGTACTGGGGATTGTTGGGATTTTTGTATGTGGAATCTATGTGGCATCGGTAGCAGCATTTGCAACCGCACAGGATATTTTATCTGCAATCTTTGCGGCAATCACACAAGGAATACTGGTCGCAGGATTGAGCAACTATGTGAATCAGATCATTAAGCAGATTGGCAAGGAAGAGTAGAGGACGAGTAATCGTCCTCTTTTGCGCCGGCGCAAGAAAGAGAGGAAAAATTATGGCAATGAATGGAATTGATATTTCAAGTTATCAGTCAGGAATTAACTTATCAGTGGTTCCTTGCGATTTTGTAATTGTAAAAGCGACAGAAGGAACAGGATATGTAAATCCAGATTATACAAGAGCATACACCCAGGCAAAAAATGCAGGAAAATGTTTAGGAATTTATCATTATGCGAATGGCGGAAACGTAAAAGCGGAAGCTGATTATTTCTTGAAACAAGTAGGGGATAGAGTGGGTGAAGCAATTCTTATCCTGGATTGGGAAGCGAAGGACAACCCTGTTTTTGATGTAAATGATTTCAACTGGGTTAAATCATGGTGCGATTATGTGAAAGACAAGACAGATGTAGCTCCAATGGTATATGTTCAGCAGAATGCAATGGGACGGATTTTAGGTGCTGGATATCCATTATGGGTTGCCCAGTATGCAGATATGAATCCAACAGGGTATCAGACAAAACCATGGAACGAAGAGTCGTACTCTTGTGCTATGAGACAGTATAGTTCAAGAGGAAGGTTAGATGGGTGGAAAGGATACCTCGATCTTGACAAATTCTACGGAGACCGCACCACATGGAATAAATACGCTGGAACAGGAAACGATGTAGAAGCAAAACCGATTAACAAGGGATCGCTACTTGAATTAGTTGCCGGTGTGATGCAAGGGGCATACGGAGATGGAGACACAAGAAAAGAAGCACTCGGATCGAGATATACAGAAGTGCAGAATATGATCAATCACATTTCTTCTGCATCAGCTCAAACATTAGCGGCAGAAGTTAGGATTGGAAGATATGGGAACGGAGATATAAGAAAAGCAGTGCTTGGTTCGAGATATACAGAAGTACAAAACATTGTTAATGGAACATCAACGCAGTATTATACTGTACAACAAAATGATACACTTTCCGAAATTGCTGCAAAGTATGGAACAACTTATCAGAGAATCGCAGAGATGAACGGAATTTCGAACCCAAATCTGATTTATGTCGGGCAGAAATTACGAGTAAAATAATAGAAATCCCCGGTAGAAATACCGGGGATCATTTTTACTTTGCAATTATCGACAAGTCTCTATCGACAAGTAATCGACAAATAATCGACAAATGAAGTAAATTTTATTGATTTTTACCAGTTCTTGTAAGTTTGAGAACTGGCTATTTTACGCGAGTTCTTAGAACTTGCCAGCTTTAGCAGCTTCTTCTACGGAAACTGCAACTGCAACAGTCATACCAACCATTGGGTTGTTACCAGCACCGATCAGACCCATCATCTCAACGTGAGCAGGAACTGAAGAAGAACCAGCAAACTGTGCATCAGAGTGCATACGTCCTAATGTATCTGTCATACCATAAGAAGCAGGACCGGCAGCCATGTTATCCGGGTGAAGTGTACGTCCTGTACCACCACCTGAAGCTACTGAGAAATATTTCTTGCCCTGTTCGATACATTCTTTTTTATATGTACCTGCAACTGGATGCTGGAAACGTGTTGGGTTTGTAGAGTTACCTGTGATAGAAACGTCTACACCTTCTTTGTGCATGATAGCAACACCTTCACGTACATCGTTAGCACCGTAGCAGTTTACTTTAGAACGAAGTCCGTCAGAGTAAGCGATTCTCTGAACTTCTTTCAGTTCTCCTGTGTAGTAATCATATTCTGTCTGTACATATGTGAATCCATTGATTCTTGAAATGATCTTTGCAGCATCTTTTCCAAGACCGTTCAGGATAACACGAAGAGGTTTTTTACGAACTTTGTTAGCTTTCTCAGCGATACCGATAGCACCCTCAGCAGCTGCGAATGATTCGTGACCTGCAAGGAATGCGAAACAATCTGTATCTTCTTCCAGAAGCATCTTTCCAAGGTTACCATGTCCAAGACCTACTTTACGCTGGTCAGCAACAGAACCTGGGATACAGAATGCCTGAAGTCCTTCACCGATAGCAGCAGCAGCCTCAGCAGCTGTTCTACATTCTTTTTTAATTGCGATTGCTGCACCTACGATGTATGCCCAGCAAGCGTTTTCGAAACAGATTGGCTGAATACCTTTGATCTGATTGTAAACATCAAGACCGGCATCCTTTGTAATCTTTTCTGCTTCTTCGATAGAAGCAATGCCATAGCTGTTCAGTACTGCATTGATTTTATCAATTCTTCTCTCATATGATTCAAATAAAGCCATTTAATTGTCCTCCTGATTTATTTAACGCTTATTTTCCATAAAACGGACAAGTCCGTTCGTTGTGATTATTCTTTACGTGGGTCGATGATCTTAACAGCGTCAGCAACACGTCCGTACTGTCCTTTTGCTTTCTCCCAAGCTTCGTTTGGAGTATCTCCGGCTTTAACGAAGTCTGTGAATTTTCCAAGGCTTACGAACTGGTATCCAATGATCTCATCGTTCTCATCAAGAGCGATACCTGTTACATATCCTTCTGCCATCTCCAGGTAACGAGGACCTTTTGCGAGTGTTCCGTACATTGTTCCTACCTGAGAACGAAGTCCTTTACCAAGGTCTTCCAGTCCAGCTCCGATAGCAAGTCCGTCTTCAGAGAATGCACTCTGTGTTCTTCCGTATACAATCTGTAAGAACAGCTCTCTCATAGCTGTGTTGATTGCATCACATACAAGGTCTGTATTCAATGCTTCAAGAATTGTTTTACCTGGAAGAATTTCAGATGCCATAGCAGCAGAATGAGTCATTCCTGAACATCCAATTGTCTCTACCAATGCTTCCTGAATGATTCCGTCTTTTACATTAAGAGTAAGTTTACAAGCACCCTGCTGTGGAGCACACCAGCCTACACCATGTGTAAAACCAGAGATATCTTTCACTTCTTTTGCCTGTACCCATTTAGCCTCTTCTGGGATTGGAGCTGGTCCGTGATTTGCACCCTGAGCAACCGGACACATCAGTTCAACTTCTTTAGAATAAATCATGTTAAAACTCCTTTCAAATATGTATGATTTGTCTCGCGTATAATGTTTGATAATTAATTAACATCACACTTACTTTATTTTCTCATAAAATATAGATTTCGTCAATTGTCACTTTCGACAACTTTCGAGTACTTTCAATATAAAAATACGATATAAATGTGATTGAACATTTTTGAACAGCGTTTTATAATGTAAATAATAAAAAAAGAAAGGAATCAGATATTATGACAACAGAGCGTATTGAAAACATGTGTGGCGGAGAAGGTCATGTAATTGTAAAAAGAATTCTTGATGCAAAGGAACTGAATGGCAAGTGCGGATTATATGCACAGGTAACTATCGAGCCTGGATGTTCTCTTGGATACCACGAACATCACAACGAAAGTGAAACATATTATATCATTTCCGGAGAAGGAGAATATGATGATAATGGAACAAAACGCATGGTAAAAGCAGGAGATAAGACATTCACACCGGATAATTGCGGACATGGATTAAAGAATACAGGAACAGAAGACCTTGTATTTATGGCTTTGATTATTTTAGATTAAGGCGAGAGGCCGGGGAGGCCAGAAGGGACGGGGTTTAGTGGCTCTTTTGCGAACAAAAGAGCCACTAAACCCCGTCCCTTCTGGCTTCCCTTCTCTATCTCCGATACTTACGAATCACACAGGAAACAACGCCTGCCACGCAAAGACCGAATAATTGGTTATGAAGAGAACCGAAAACTGCCAGGGCACCCTTGATTCCTTTTAAAATCTCGATGATTGCAGGTAATACTTCTATATTTTCTGGGATAAAATCACCGAATAAAAATGCCGCATAGGAACAAATGTAAAGTATGATAAATGAATTCCGTCCGCGTCCTACATCTTCCCAATGAACTCCATATTCATCTCGTATACGTTCTTTTGTCATAGACCTGAAAAGTGCAATGATTTCGCAAAAAATTACAATTGCAGCTACAGCGGCATATGCAAGAAAAGTTGGCGAGAAAGCTTGTGATTCAAGTGAATTTTCCAGGTCGCCATATGGAGCACTTCCTACATAAAAGTTGTAAGCTAAAATGGCAATGATTATAAGGATAAGCAGTATAGTCAGATTTCGGATAAATGTTTTTGAAACCTTATAAAGTGCGTTGCCACCTTTTTGAAGTGGTGCTGCAAGTCGTGTGGGTCCACTTTTACGTCTTCTGGATTTAGGAAAGTCATAGTCGTCATCGTCATCATCATTATAATCATAATCAATGTCGTCATCATCGTAACGATTGGAAGGCTGCTGGGCATAACGAATAGCCTGTGCCTTTTCTTCCTCGCGTGAAATGTTAGTTGGAATACTTAAATCAACAGATTTGTTGTTGTTTTTAGAAGAAGTATTTCCTTTTTTCTTTCTTTTTGTCTTCTTTGTATTTTTCTGAGAGGTATTCTCTAATTTTGTTGTATCAAAATCAATGGATGGTCGTAATGTTGAATCATCATCATATGTAACTTCAAAATTATCGTCGAACCAGGATGAGTCATTTTTTGAAGAAGCCATGAAAAATAAAAACCCCTTTCTTTTAAATATGATAATTATAAAATGTTAAAATGATTATATTGAAATAATCAATGTAGTATATCCTATAATGTTTTTTTTGCGAAGACAAGTAAAAAAATGTAAAATTCATAAAAAATTAAAATTAAGGACGGGGATAAGTGGCTTTTTCACGTGTGAAAAAGCCACTTATCCCCGTCCCCATTTGGCAAACTGGACTGGTTAAATTTAACGATTCTGGCTGTTTTTATCAATCCAATCATGTGTTATGATTTGGAAAAATGAAAATACAGAAAAGTTTCTGTGAGGAATGGAGAGATTATTTATGAAAAGATTTTCAGCAAAAAAAATTACAATTGCAGCCTTATCAATTGCGCTTGTCTGCATATCAACAGCAATCATTCATATTCCGATTCCGCTTGGTTATATGCATTTGGGAAATATTTGTATTCTTCTGTGTTCATATTTATTCCCTTGGGATATCGGACTTTTAGCCGGCGGTGTTGGTTCTGCATTGTCAGATTTATTGACAGGATATCCGCAGTGGGTATTGCCTACTTTGATTATTAAGGGTATTATGGGATATGCAGGTTCAAAAGTTACACATGCAGGGAAAACACCTGCACGTATGCTGTCAGCTAGAACATTTATCGGAGCAGTGGTTTCTATCGTAATTATGATTGCAGGATATACAATTGCCGGTGGAATCATGTATGGAAGTGTTGCGACAGGACTTGCACAGGTACCTGGACTGACAACAGAAGGAATTATTGGAATTATTGGATTCTATGTTCTGGGATTTGTTATGGAAAAGTGCCATGCTTCAAAATTTATCTCAGAAGGAGTATAACAGATGACATCACACAATCATCAAAAGAAAATAGCTGTTATAAATGATATTTCTGGGTTTGGACGCTGCTCAATTGCAGTGTCCCTGCCCATTATTTCAATGTTAAAGGTACAGTGCTGCCCATTGCCAACATCTATTTTTTCAAATCATACGGGTTTTCCATCATTCTTTTTTGAAGATTTTACAAAAAATATGGAGCCTTATATGGAAGAATGGAAAAAGTTGGATTTGAAATTCAATGGAATCAGCACTGGGTTTTTAGGTTCAGCAGAACAAATACGAATCGTGCAGGAATTTATTTCTGAATTTAAATCAAAAGATACATTAGTTATCGTAGATCCGGTTATGGGAGATTATGGAAAAACGTATTCAACATATACAGAGGAAATGTGTCAACGTATGAAGCAGTTGGCGTGCAAGGCTGATATTTTAACTCCAAACCTGACAGAAGCATGTATTTTGACGGATACGCCATATAAAGAAGACTGGAAAGTTGCGGAGGTAATTGAATTGGCAGAAAAACTTTCCGAACAAGGGCCGGAAAAAGTTGTTATAACCGGAGTATCTCAGAAGAGTTATATTTGCAATTTCTGTTATGAAAAAGGAACGGAGCCATCTATCGTTAAGACTCAGAAGGTTGGAACACAGCGTTCCGGAACAGGAGATATTTTCTCTGCAATCATTTCAGCAGACGCTGTCAATGGAGTAAATTTTCATGATTCTGTAAAAAGAGCGTCTTTATTTATTAAAAAATGTATTTTACGCTCAATAGAACTGGATATTCCTGTAACAGACGGTGTATGCTTTGAAGAGGTACTACACACATTGAACAGAAAAAGATAAAGAAAAGGAGAAAAATACAATGAGAAAATCAATGACAATCTTATATAAAGTGCATAACAACTTGTATGTAAACCTGACAAATCGTTGCTCTTGCGCCTGTACATTTTGTTTGAGACAGACAAGAGATCACATGGAAGAGTCCGATTCACTTTGGCTTGAACATGAACCAACAGTAGAAGAAGTAAAAGAAGAGTTTAAAAAATTCGATATGACAAAGTTTGACGAAGTTGTATTTTGCGGATTTGGAGAGCCTACAGAAAGATTAGATGCGTTGCTTGAAGTTGCAAAATTCGTAAAAGAGACATATCAGAAACCAATTCGTGTGAATACAAACGGACAGGCAAGTCTGATCAATAAACGTGATACAGCACCAGAATTTAAAGGCTTGGTAGATACAATTTCAATCAGCTTAAATACACCAAATGAGCAGAAATACAATGAATTGGTCCGCAGCATTTTTGGAGATAAAGCGTATCGTGGAATGCTCGATTTTGTAAAAGAAGTAAAACAGTATGTACCACATGTTGTATTGTCAACAGTCGATACAACATTGACAAAAGAAGAAGAAGCACAGTGTGCGAAGATTTGTGAAGATCTTGGAGTAACATACCGAATCCGACCTTGGGAGGATTGACGAGCCAAAGGGGACGGGGTTAATGGCTTTTTTGCAAGCAAAAAAGCCATTAACCCCGTCCCCTTTGGCTCCCCGTCCTTCTCTCGCTCTCTAAATCAAATGTGTACTTTCCAATTTCTCCATAAAAGCATCATTTAACTTGATGATTGGATTTCTCAATACCAATCCAAAGAACAAAGAAATAATCAGGAAAATCCCCAAAATTCCCATTTGTACCCAATAAGCTGAACCATACATTCCGGCGACGCATTCGCGCATAGCCGTCATACTGTGCACAAATGGAAGCAATGGATATGCGGCTTTAAAGAGTGGAGGAGCAGTTTCAATAGGAAAAGTTCCACCGGAACCTGCAACCTGTACTACGAGTAAAATCACGCAGATTGCTTTGCCGATGTCTCCGAAGGAGACGGTCAGCGTGTAAATGATATTTACATATACGATACTGCTAAACCATCCTGCAAGTAAAAATAAAAATGGATGCTCACATTGAATCTGTAAATAACACAAATCCCCCATGCAGATTAAGGTGGCTTGTAAAAGTCCTACAATCAGGAAAATCGGATAGCGGCCAAGATAAACCTGATATGGTTTTAGGTTTTTGAGTCCGGCGGTCGAAGAAGCCGAAACAGTTACTTTTAAGATGGCAACCAGTACAATACCTCCTACCCAGATGGAGAGGACAGAATAGAATGGTGCCATTGCTGAACCATAATTTGCCACAGGATAAATTTCATATGTTTTTAATGTAACAGGAGAAGATAAAAAGCTGGCAATTGTTTCACTGTTTCCAGATAAAATCTGCTGTAGCTGTTTGTAATCCCCACTGCTTTTGATTTTCTTCAACTGGTCAATCGTTGTGTTCATCCTTTTTGACGTCTTGTCAATCAGTGCTGAGGTGTCTGACAATGTAGTCTGAATCTTTGCAAGATCAGAAGAGGCAGAACCTGACAGCTTATGGATATTGTCCGCTGTTGTATCCAATTGTGTAAATAAAGTAGAAATGGTTGAGCTTGTCGTTCCAAGAGAATCAAACAGAGTATTCAAACTATTTTCAACATTATTTTCGTAGTCATTTTTTATGGAAACAAGGCTGTTGCTGCTTGTTTGGATCAGTTGATCCAGCTCAGTCTTTGCGGCGGCAATGTTAGCCGGCGAATTCTGTATATCCTGTGCAGACTGGTATAACTTGTTCTGCAAATTTTGCTGAGTTGCAACAGCACTGTTCAAACGACGGATAATAGAATCCAGTTCGTCTGCAATACCACTCGGCAATTCATCAGGAAGCGTATTTCTCAAATTAGAGAATGCCTGGCTAAGTGTCTGATACCCATTGATGATCGGAGTAATCTTATCCCCCAGGCCATTTAACGTATTAGCAAGCGTTTCTGCACTTCCCGACTGTGATGCAAACGCATCGTCAATAATGGAAGAGAGCTGTGTGTAAAAGCTCTGGCTTCCGGAAATTGCTGCGTTAATTCCATCGGTTGCGCCACTGATAGATGTTTTTACGTCGGAAAATGAATTTTTCGTATTTTTCAAAGAAGCAAGGTTGCTGTCCGAATGCGTTTTTGACTCAGTTAAAAATTCTGAGGTTGTGTCCAGCATATTCTTGGCAGAACCGGTCAGGTTTGAAAAGGACTGGATTGTACCGGACGCAGCAGTCAAATCATTTGAAATAGCGCTCAGGTTATTTAAAAGGTTATTAAGAATCACATCAGCTCCACTTTCATCTGCCATATCAGATACAGACTGAAGTGCTACAAGTGCAGTTTCGGATATCGTTTCTATAAATACAGAATTAACCTGTTTTTGGATTGCACTCGCCCCCTTGTCGGTAATCTTCGGTGCAATCGCATTTTCCTTCGCATTATAATAGTAAGTGATTTTTGGGTTTTCGATATCACTTGAGAAAATGCTCATCATATCTTTACTGAAATTTTCAGGAATGATAACAGCGGCATAGTACTTTCCGGATTTTACACCCTTCGTTGCTTTATCCTTTGTAGTAAACACCCAGTCTAATTGCGTATTTTCACGAAGAGCAGAAAGAACATTGTCACCAATGTTGATATTCAGAGGAATCAAATCCCCTTCATATCCCTCGTCCACGCTTGCAACAGCAACTTTTAAGCTACTTGTATTACCATAAGGGTCCCAGCTTGCAGCAATATTAAACCATGCATAAAGTGGCGGAACAATCGTGATTCCGAGGATGACCAGCAATGCGATTACATTTGTTTTAATCCGCACGATGTCACGTTTAAAAATTTCCAGGATATTTCTCATGATCGTTCATTTCCTTTCTTCAAAAGTTTTAATAATTCATCTTCAGATAATTTGGCAAGTTCTAATTGCTTCTGTGTTTTGTCGTGGATGTATTCCATAATAATCAAGTAAAATGCCAATACAACTACGGAAACAATCCACAAAATTAAAAATACAAGCTTAGATTCCAAACTGAACATCAGAATCAGAAAAACAAAAGCAAGTATAAAAATGCAATTGAATCCACGACGGATTCGTCTCGAATAAGTGCGTTCAAATTTTTCTGCCTTATCGGTCAATTCCTTGCGTGTAACTTCATTGTAGAGCATTGCTTTATAAATCATAGATACTTGCTGAGTGTTTCGTTCTGTACTGGAAGTCTCACACAACATCAAATCTGTAACAGCAAGTCTGCGGTCAAACAGGTAATTTAGGTTCATCAGCAGAGGACGAAGTCCAAGACCGATGAGAAATGCAATTCCAAGGAATACAAGCATGATCAATAAATTTCTACGATAGTTGTGAGCATACATTCCCGCAATAGCTTCACGCATTGCACTGATTCCATACGAAAATGGAAGGAGTGGATGCAGATTCTGGAAGAAAGCTGGCATCATCTCAATTGGATAAGTACCAGATGATCCTGGAATCTGCAAAATAACCAGAAGCACGCACAATGCCTTACCAATGTGTTTAAATGCAAGTGCCATTGCATAAATCAGACTGACATAAACAACGGAGCATACCATTCCGGCAAAAATAAAAGCGGCAGGTTCATTGCATTGGGCTTTAATAAGCCAGATATCACCGGCACATACGATGACACTCTGAATAAGTCCGATGATCAGAAATAGAAGAAAACGGCCAAAATAACACTGAGTTGCAGTTGCATTTGGAATTTTTTCATCAAAATCTACCTCTTGTTTGAAAATAGAAACCAGAATCAGTCCACCTACCCAAAGAGCCAGATTTGTGTAAAATGGTGTCATGGCAGAACCATAATTCTTTACATCGTAGAGTACTTCTGTATCAACAGTTACCGGTGATGACATAAAAGTTGAAATACCATCTGCATCAATTCCTTTTAGAGAAAGAAACTGCTGATATGCACTGGAGCTTTGCAAGGCTTTTAAATCCGTTGTGAGGCTGGAAAGCTTATCATTTACTGTCTGAAGTGCAGTGCCGGTCGAGTCAAGAACAGAAGCACTGTCTTTTAAGCTGCTGTCGAGCTGTCCAAGGATGGATTTCAACTGAGTAATAGAAGGAGAAATTCCATTCATTGTGGCGGAAAGATTTCCACTTAATGTAGAAAATGTATCCAGTGACTGATTTAAAGTCGGCAGCAATGTCTGATTCATAGAGTTCTGGTAATCCCTCAAGGACTGTTTACTCTGCGATACAAGTGTGCTTAATTGTGTACGTGCAGTAGAAGCACCATTTAAAGCAGTTGTTATATTGCCATTTCCGGTTTTTAAAGAATTGACAAGTTCCTGCAATTTGGCATTTTGACTTTCTAAATCAGCAATCTTACTATTTAAAGCTGCGACAAGTTCTTCATTTGAAATATGGGCGGTCATCGCTTTTAAATCGTTAATCACTTCATTATTCAAATCGACCAGGTTCTGGACAGAAGCAATACTGTTACTTATATTCCCATTAATCGTCTGCATATCATTTTCAATTGTTCCAAGCTTGTCAGAAGCAGAAGCATAAATATTGCTCAACAATTGGTCTCCATCGGACAAGCTCTGAGAGAATGTCGAAGAAAATGTACCAATTGCACTGCGGCTGGTATTTAATACATCAGACGCACTGGAAAGTGTTTTCGCACCGGATAAAGCGGCTGTATTGACAGAATCCAAAGAGACTTGCGTGTCTGCGATAATCGAAGAACTGCTCTTTACCGTTTCCTGAAAATTCTTCAAAGTAGTCTGATAGTCATCCAGATTCTTTTGAATATCAGAAATGGAGCGAAGTGTCTCAGTATTCATATCACTCATATTACCGGATACTTTCGAGACAGACTTAATGATCAGATTCGAGATTGTTTCAGCGGCAACATTGGAAAAAGTATCATTGATTTCCTGCTGAATCGTACCGGCTCCGGTGTCTGTGATTTTTGGAGCAATCGCATTTTTCTTCTCATTTACATAATAATCTAAAACCGGGTTCTGAGGCTTACCACTGATAATGCTTAGAAGAGATTCGCTGAAATCTTCAGGAATCACAATAGCAGCGTAATACTTTCCGGATTTTACCCCTTCAATAGCAGCATCTTCATCTACAAAAGTCCATCCAAGAGAATCATTTTTTTCTAATTGTTCAATAAGCGAAGCACCTGCATTAAGAGAAAGCTCATCTGAGCAGGCTCCGGTATCGTTGCTGGCAATTGCTACTTTAATCCCTTTTGTATTGCTGTATGGATCCATGTTAGCGGCAATGTTGAACCAGGCATAAAGCGATGGCAGAATACAGACGCCGATCACAACAAGCATAGCAACTGGATTGCGAAGCAAACGCTTGCAGTCACGTTTGAATATTTGAAGTGTTGTCTTCATCCTAAATAAAAATCCTCCTTTAATAACGAATATGTATAAAATCTCAATCTAACACCAGTATATCAGAAAGTAAAAATGATTTCCATAAGCAAAAATGACGAATGGTCATTAATTTCTAAAGAGAATATTGTAAGGTTGTATAGTATATGAAAAATCTCAAATATAGAAGAATGTAAATGAGAAAAATTATCATGGAATAGAATTGACAAGGATAGAAAGTTAGAATATACTAACCATGTAGTTAGAAAGAGCTAACATATGATAATTGAAGGTAACACGAAAATAGAAAATGCAAGATTATAATAATCAGAAACAGGAGGAAAATAATGAGCGTAGTAATTGTCGGAGGGCACGACAGAATGGTAGCCCAGTATAAAAAAATATGCAAAGCTTATAAATGTAAAGTAAAAGTGTTCACACATATGAAGGCGGATTTTGACAAACAGATTGGATGTCCAGATCTTCTCGTATTATTTACAAACACAGTGTCACATAAGATGGTAAAAACAGCTTTGGATGAAATTGACAGTTCAAAAACAGATGTTGTGCGTTCTCACACAAGCAGCCAGAATGCATTGACAGAAATTTTGAAATCTTGCTGTGCATAAATAATGAAGTGAAAGGATTGCAGATATGAAGAAACGTAATATGGGAAACACTGCAGAAGGGCTGGAGCAGTGTCTGATCATGCATTGTGCCCCTACACTGGCATCTCTTAAAACCGCAAATTTATTCACATGCAAATATACATGTATACAATCGCTTGAAATGAGTATCATGTATTGGGAAAGAGAGATGAAAGAAAAAGGATTAAGTCTGTTTATATTACAAAAACAAGAAAACAGGGCGTTGATTTATGTCTGCCGCATGAAAAAGTTGCAACAAGATCTGGAAAAACCAGGAGTGATGAATTTGCTTCGAAAATATGGATATCAGGATACGGATCCGCATCATGCTATTTCTCATTTGATTGAACGTTTAGAAGAAAACGGAACATTCCCACATGAAATCGGATTATTCCTGGGATATCCATTGGATGATGTGATCGGCTTTATTGTTAATAAAGGAAAGAATTGTCATTGCATTGGATGCTGGAAGGTTTATTGCAATAAAGAAGAAGCAGAAAGAACATTTTGCAAATATAAAAAATGTACAGATGTATATAACCGGCTTTGGAGAAATGGAAGAAGCATACAGAAGCTCACAGTGGCTTAAAAAATCACTTGATATAAATGAAAATGGAGGAAATAAGAAATGAGTAAAACAGCAGTCGTATTTTGGAGTGGAACAGGAAATACAGAGGAAATGGCAAATGCAGTTCTGGAAGGAATGAAAGAAAATGGAGCAGATGCTTCTATCTATTCAGCAGATGCATTTCAGGCAGGAGATGTAGAGGGTTACGATGCAATTGCCTTTGGATGCCCGGCAATGGGTGCAGAAGTTTTGGAGGAAGATGAATTCCAGCCACTGTTTGACGAGTGCAAATCAGCACTGGCAGGAAAGAAGGTTGCACTGTTCGGTTCTTATGGATGGGGCGATGGAGAATGGATGAGAAACTGGGAAGACGATTGTAGGGAGGCAGGAATAGAACTTGCCTGCAACAGTGTTGTATGCAATGATGCACCTGATGAGGATGCAATTACAGCTTGCAAGGAGTTGGGAGCGGCACTTGCATAAGCGCAAAAAATGAATTTATTATTATAAATGATAGCGAATCTCATTTGCAAGCGGCTTATTGGATAAAATTTCTCAATAAGACAGAATTGGCTTGAAACAAGAAAAATAATGGATATATAATTTGTCCATAAAAAAACAGAGGAGGAATTTTATCATGTCAAATTATTTGAAATGTTTAAAGAAAGTAAATGGTAAATCAACAGGAATTTTTGCAGCAGGTGTGTTATTCGGAACAGCAGGTATCAAGATACTTGCAAGTAAGGATGCAAAAAAGCTTTACACAAACTGTACAGCAGCGATTCTTCGTGCAAAGTCTTGTGTGATGAAAACAGCCACAACAATTCAGGAAAATGCAGAAGATATTTATGCAGAAGCACAGCAGATCAATGAAGAACGTGCAGCAGCAGAAGAAGTTGTGACAGATGTAGAAGAGGTAGATGCAGAAGAGGCAGATGCCAACGAAACAGATGTTGAAGAAAGCTTTAAAGAAACAGAAACCGAAGAAGCATAATAAATATAACCTATAAAGCAAACAAAACCAGAACACCTGCAGTTTTATCTGCAGGTGTTTTCGGAGAGAAGGATTTACATGAAGTTTAAAATTAAACATGATATACAAGGAAGATTACGTGTGCAGTTTGTTCAGAGTCGAATGACATTTGAGCAGGCAGACGAAATACAATATTATATGGAACAAAATATGCAGATTACATCTGTGAAAGTGCAGGAACGTACGCAATGCGTAACAATTTGCTATAAAGGAGACAGAGAAAGCGTAATTGAAAGCCTGAAAGCATTTCACTATGGAGAGGTGACACTTCCGGAAACCTATCTGAAAAATTCAGGACGAGAATTGAACAGCGAGTACTGGGAGAAACTGGTTACTTCGGTAGTGCTTCATTATGGAAATAAACTATTTCTGCCGCTTCCAGTTCGTGCAGTGCTTACAACTGCAAAATCAGTGAAATACATATGGCATGGAATCTGTACACTTGCAAAAGGAAAAATTGAAGTTCCGGTGTTAGACGCAACATCTATCGGAGTTTCTATTTTCAGACAAGATTTCGGCACTGCAGGTTCCATTATGTTCTTGCTTGGAATTGGTGAAATACTGGAAGAGTGGACACATAAAAAATCAGTCGACGATCTTGCACGCAGCATGTCTTTACATATCAGTAAAGTATGGCTTGTAACTGAAGACCAGGAAGTGCTTGTTTCAACTTCGGATATCAAAGCAGGAGATTTGGTAAGAGTACATATGGGAAATGTGATTCCGTTTGATGGAACAATCGTTTCCGGAGAAGGAATGGTAAATCAGGCTTCCATGACAGGAGAATCCGTTCCGATTGCGAAGACGATGGATGCAAGTGTCTTTGCAGGAACCGTATTGGAGGAAGGAGAACTTACGATCCGAGTAAAACAAAGCAATGGAAACAGCAAATTTGACCAGATTGTTTCTATGATTGAAGAGTCAGAAAAGCTGAAATCCTCTCTGGAAGGAAAAGCAGAGCATCTTGCAGACAAGCTTGTCCCATATACACTTCTTGGAACAGGAATTACGTATTTGTGGACGAAAAATGTAACAAAGGCATTATCTGTATTGATGGTAGATTTTTCATGTGCATTGAAACTTGCAATGCCGATTTCTGTATTGTCAGCGATTAAAGAAGCAAGTACCTACAATATTACTGTAAAAGGTGGAAAATATCTTGAGGCAATGTCAGAAGCAGATACGATTGTATTTGATAAAACAGGAACATTGACAAAAGCACAGCCTACAGTAGTAGATGTCGTATCATTTAATGATATGGGCAGGGATGAACTTCTAAGAATTGCGGCATGTCTGGAGGAACATTTTCCACATTCCATGGCGAAAGCAGTTGTAACAGCGGCAAAAGAGAAAAATCTGGTACATGAAGAGCTACATTCCAAAGTAGAATATATTGTTGCTCATGGCATTTCGTCGACAATTGAAGGAAAATCCGTTATCATCGGAAGCTCGCATTTTGTGTTTGAAGATGAAAAATGTACCATTCCGGAAGGAAAAGAGAAGCTCTATGAACAGCTCCCGGGAGAGTGCTCACACTTATATATGGCAATTAACCGTAAACTGGCTGCAGTTGTCTGCATCGAAGACCCGCTCCGCGAAGAGGCGCAAAGAGTGATTGCGAAACTTAAGAGTAAAGGAATCAAGGTTGTTATGATGACTGGAGACAGTGACCGCACAGCGAGGGTGATTGCTTCAAAAGTAGGCGTGGATGAGTATTTCTCCGAGGTGTTACCGGAGGACAAGGCAAGTTTTATAGAGAAAGAAAAGGCTGACGGAAGAAAAGTCATTATGATCGGTGACGGAATCAATGATTCACCGGCACTATCAGCTTCCGATATTGGAATTGCAATCAGTGACGGAGCAGAGATCGCGAGAGAAATTGCAGATGTTACGATTGGCGCAGATAATCTGGAAGAAATTGTTGTTCTGAAAAATCTAAGCGACAGACTGATGGAGCGAATCCATAATAATTATCGTTCCATTGTCGGAATCAATACTTGTCTGATAGCAGGTGGAGTAATGGGAATCTTCCCGCCTACAACGTCTGCATTATTGCATAACACATCGACCTTATTGATCAGTTTGCAAAGTATGAAAGATTTGCTGGATAAATAGGAAAGAGAGGAACATCTATGTATCTGGAACTGAATCAAATAAAAAAATCATTTGGAAGCGGAGAAAATAAAACGGAAGTGCTTAAAGGTATTTCATGTGGGATTAAGAAAGGTGATATCTGTGTGTTACTTGGCCCGTCAGGGTCAGGTAAATCCACCTTGTTAAATATTATCGGTGGTATTGAAAATATCGATAGTGGATCGATTCGAATCGGTGATGAGCAGATGGAGAGCATGAATGAAAAGCAGTTGGCCAAGTATCGTCGGAAACATTTGGGCTATGTATTTCAGGCGTACAATCTGATCCCGAACCTGACCGTGAAGGAAAATATTGAGGTCGGCGCATATTTATCCCAAAATCCGCTGGAGTTAAATGGTTTGCTGAAAACACTGGGGCTATGGGAACACAAAGACAAAATTCCAAATCAGCTTTCAGGAGGACAGCAGCAGAGAACTGCGATTGGGCGGGCTTTGATTAAGAATCCAGATATCTTGCTCTGCGACGAGCCGACCGGAGCATTGGATTATCAGACCTCTAAAGAAATTTTACAATTGATCGAAGATGTGAATCAAAGGTTTGGAAACACGGTTATTTTAGTGACACATAATGATGCAATTCAGGGAATGGCAGATCAGGTCATCAAATTGCGTGACGGACAGATCCGCAAATGCATTTACAATGGACAGAAACAAGCTGTGGCAGAGTTGGAATGGTAAGGGGGTGCTCGTATGAAAAATCCATTATCAAAACGATATCTGCGTGAGCTGAAGTCTGAATGGGGAAAATATCTGGCCCTCTTTTTGTTCTTTACGATCATCATAGGATTTTGTTCCGGTTTTCTTGTGGCAGACGGAAGCTGCAAATCAGCCTATGATAACAGCTTTGAAAAATATAATATCGAGAATGGACATTTCGTATTAACCGATTCCATTTCAGATGGATTAAAAGAGGAATTGGAAGAAAAAGAAGATATTACGATTTATCCGATGTTCTATAAAGATAAAGAAATCGCAAAAGAACATACAATCCGTCTGTATAAGATGCGTGATGATGTAAATAAAGCGGACTTGATGGATGGAGAATATACCAAAGCGGACGATGAAATCGTGATTGACCGCTTGTATGCCGAAAATAATGAGATTGCCATCGGCGACACCATGCAAATCGAAGGCAAAAAATACAAGGTGACAGGTGTGGTCGCATTATCAGATTACAGTGCATTATTTAAAAATAATACCGATATGATGTTTGATGCGAATAAATTTACAGTTGCGCTTGTAACGGAAAATGCGTTTGATAATTTGGGAGATGCCGGTCTTAAGAAATGTTATGCGTGGGTAAATGATGACGTAGCTTTATCTGACAAAGAGCAGGAGGATAAGGCAAATGATATCAAGGATATCATAAAGAAAAAAGCTGTCATGACAGATTTTGTTGCCCGTCAGGACAATCAGGCAATCACTTTTACAGGAGAGGATATGGGCGGAGACCAGGTAATGGTACAGTGGTTGCTTTATATCGTAATCGTTATTCTGGCATTTATATTTGCGATTACGGCGAGAAGTACGATTGAGCAGGAATCTTCCGTAGTTGGAACCTTGCTGGCGTCCGGTTATACGAGAGGCGAATTGGCACGCCATTATATGACGCTGCCGGTGGTTGTTATGCTGGTCGCATCTGTTGTAGGAAATGTACTCGGGTATACATGGATGAAATATATTGTGGCAGGAATGTATTATCATAGTTATTCGCTTCCGACATACACGACAATCTGGAATGCAGATGCTTTTATAGAAACAACAGTCATACCATTTGTTTTACTTCTGGTTGTAAATTTCCTTGTAATCATGTCCATGATGACTTTACCGCCATTACAATTTTTAAGACACGAGCTTAAGAGAAATAAGAAAAGAAGAGCAATCAGCCTTCCAAACTGGAAATTCATTACCAGATTCCGCATCCGCGTGATTCTGCAAAATAAAGCGGCTTATCTGACATTATTTGCGGGTATTTTCTTCGCAAGTGTATTGATGTTATTTGGAATGATGTTATCGCCATTGCTAACGCATTTTAAAGCAGAAGTACTCGATTCAAAAGTTGCGAATTATCAGTATATTTTAAAAATGCCTTTGGAAACGGAGACATCAGGCACTGAAAAATATGCAGTGTCAGAGTTGAAAAACAGTAGCGGTGAAGAGATTACGGTTTATGGAATCGAGGATCATTCAAAATATTTGAAGAATTTGGATCTGAAAGATGGAGAAGTCGTACTGTCAGACGGATATATGGAGAAATATGGTATCCAAATTGGAGACGAAATCAAGCTCCATGAAGAATACGGAGATAATAAATATACATTTAAGGTGAGCGGAAGTTATCATTATCCTGCTACAATGTGTATATTTTTGTCAAAATCCACATTTTGCGATATATTTGACAAAGACCCGGATTATTTCAGTGGATATTTTACAGATAAAAAAATAGAAGATATCGATGATACCATGATTGCATCTACGATTACAGAACATGATCTGACAGTTATGGCGGATCAGCTTGAAGACTCTATGGGACAAATCTTTTCTATGATGAATGGATTTGCTTTGATGATTTATATTATCGTAATTTATTTGCTTGCAAAAACGATTATCGAGAAAAATGCAGCATCGATTTCAATGCTTAAGATTCTTGGATACTCCGACAGAGAAGCCGGAAATTTATACAGCCTTGCAACGGGTGTTGTTGTGGCGGTTTCTTTGATAATCGCGATACCGCTCAGTGATAAAGCGATAAAAGTGATCTATTATCTTATGATGAAGGATTATTCAGGCTGGCTGACATATTATATAGCTCCTTGGATTTATCCGACAATGTTTGTGTTGGGAATGCTTTGTTATCTGGTTGTATATATAATCCAGTCGAAAAAAATCCGAAAAATCCCATTATCACAGGCATTAAAAAACGTTGAGTGATACTCTTATAAATAGTTATAAGAAAATGTAACAGTCGGATTCATTGACATACAAGTATAAATGGTGGTAGGTTATCTGTAGCGAAAGAATGGGAAATGCAGCTTGAGGTAAGACTAGATTATAATTCCTGTTTGTATCGCTATAATAAAAGCTATGATGAATAAATACGAGGTGCAAAAGATGCAGGAATTAAAACCAATTAAAGAAGGAAAAGTACGTGAGATTTATGATAATGGTGACAGCCTGATCATGGTTGCAACAGACCGAATCAGCTGTTTTGACGTGATTCTGAATAATGAAGTGACAAAAAAAGGAACTGTATTGACTCAGATGTCAAAATTCTGGTTTGATCTTACAGAAGACATTCTTCCAAACCACATGATTTCTGTAGACGTGAAAGATATGCCGGAATATTTCCAGCAGCCAAAATTCGATGGCAACAGCATGATGTGCCGCAAGCTGGAGATGCTCCCAATCGAGTGCATCGTTCGTGGATATATTACAGGAAGCGGATGGGAAAGCTATAAAGAGAATGGAACTGTTTGCGGAATCAAGCTTCCGGAAGGATTGAAAGAATCTGACAAATTACCTGAGCCAATCTATACACCATCAACAAAAGCAGAGATTGGTGACCATGACGAAAACATTTCCTATGAGCAGAGTATAGAACATCTGGAAAAATATTTCCCAGGACAGGGAAAAGAATACGCAGAAAAATTGCGTGACTGTACAATCGCATTATATAAAAAATGTGCAGAGTACGCACTGAGCAAAGGAATTATCATTGCAGACACAAAATTTGAGTTTGGTCTGGATGAAAATGGTAATCTTGTAATCGGTGATGAGATGCTCACACCAGACAGTTCTCGTTTCTGGCCGGCTGAAGGATACGAACCGGGACATGGACAGCCATCCTTTGACAAACAGTTTGCCCGCGACTGGCTGAAAGCAAATCCGGATAATGACTGGACACTTCCGCAGGATATCGTGGATAAAACAATCAATAAATATCTTCAGGCATATGAGATGCTGACAGGTGAAAAACTGAAATAAGATTAAATTGCTAACTACATAAAAAATTGAAAATATAATATCATGTCTAGGATGGACGCCCTAATCGATACCTAGACAAAAAAATGAATCACGAAAGTGGTTCATTTTTTTTGTGGTGGGTGGGACCAATGGGGACGGGGTTAGTGGCTTTTTTTGCTTGCAAAAAAGCCACTAACCCCGTCCCCATTGGTCCCACTTTTTTTTCTTAATGAGAAAAAATTATCAATAAAGGTATTGACATCTAATAAGAATTAGCATAAACTAACGTATGAAAAATGAAAATGATTATCAATAAAAACTAAGGAAGGGATGAACATGATGCCGTTAACAATGGTAAATCCGGGAGAAGAAAACATTATTAAGCGTATAGGTGGAAAAGAAGATACAAGAAGATTTCTAGAGAACCTGGGCTTTGTCGTAGGAGGAGCCGTAACGGTAGTCTCTGATATCGGAGGAAATCTGATTGTGAATGTGAAAGAATCACGTGTAGCAATCGGAAAAGATATGGCAAATAAAATCATGGTATAGAAAGCGTAGAAGAAAGGATGAACAGCATGAAAACATTGAGAGAGGTATCGGTAGGTCAGACAGTGAAAGTTACAAAACTTACCGGAGAGGGACCTGTTAAGAGAAGAATCATGGATATGGGAATTACAAAAGGTGTTGAAATTTTTGTAAGAAAAGTAGCACCGCTTGGTGATCCTATTGAAGTAACAGTTAGAGGATATGAATTATCACTTCGTAAAGCAGATGCCGAGATGATTCTTGTTGAGTAATCAATAGTGATATAAATTTTAGAAGAGAGTGAAGGAGAAGCATTATGTCAGTAAAAATTGCACTAGCAGGTAATCCGAACTGTGGAAAAACAACACTGTTCAATGCACTGACAGGTTCCAATCAATTTGTTGGTAACTGGCCAGGTGTAACTGTAGAGAAAAAAGAAGGAAAACTAAAAGGGCACAAAGATGTTATAATCATGGATTTGCCGGGAATTTATTCCCTTTCACCATACACCTTGGAAGAGGTCGTTGCAAGAAACTATCTGATCGGCGAAAGACCAGATGCAATCATCAATATTATCGATGGAACAAACATTGAACGTAACTTGTACTTATCAACACAGATCATGGAGCTTGGCATTCCAGTAATCATGGCTGTAAACATGATTGATATCCTGGAAAAGACCGGTGATAAAATCCATCTGGACAAATTGAGTAAAAAACTTGGCTGTGAAGTTGTTGCGATTTCCGCATTGAAAGGAACAGGAATCAAAGAAGCAGCAAACAAAGCAGTG
Organism: Mediterraneibacter sp. NSJ-151; assembly: GCF_022487435.1. Taxonomy (NCBI): domain Bacteria; kingdom Bacillati; phylum Bacillota; class Clostridia; order Lachnospirales; family Lachnospiraceae; genus Mediterraneibacter; species Mediterraneibacter sp. NSJ-151. The sequence goes on from NZ_JAKVPP010000008.1 coordinate 130,751, forward strand.
AAACTGGCTCAGAAAAAACAGACAGCAGAGACTGTTCATGAATTTTCAAAAGATGCAGAAGCAATCATTGATAAAGTTGAATATAAATTAACTGGTAGCGTGCCGGAAGAACAGAAAAGATTTTTCGCAATTAAGCTTCTGGAAAAAGATGATAAAATCAAAGACCAGATGAAAGCTACAATAGATGTTTCAGCAGAAATCAAAGAAATGGAAGATAAATTTGATGATGATACAGAAAGTATTATCACAAATGAGCGTTACGTATACATTTCCTCAATTATCGGGGATTGTCTTACAAAATCAAAAGCAAAAGGTGAGCTGACAACATCAGATAAGATTGACCGAATCGTAACAAACCGTTGGCTGGCACTTCCGATTTTTGCCGTTATTATGTGGATTGTATATTACATTTCCGTTACAACAGTAGGTGCTTTCGTAACAGACTGGACAAATGATGTGCTCTTTGGAGAAATTATTCCACCGGCGATTGAAAAGCTTCTTGTGTCTGTTCATTGCGCAGCATGGCTGCAGGGATTGATCCTTGATGGTATCGTAGCCGGTGTCGGAGCAGTTCTTGGTTTCGTACCACAGATGCTTGTACTTTTCATTTTCCTCGCATTTTTGGAATCATGCGGATACATGGCTCGTGTAGCATTTATCATGGATAGAATTTTCCGTAAATTCGGTCTTTCAGGAAAATCATTTATCCCAATGCTGATCGGTACAGGTTGTGGAGTGCCTGGAGTTATGGCATCTCGTACAATTGAAAATGACCGTGACCGTAAAATGACAATTATGACAACAACATTTATCCCATGTGGAGCAAAACTTCCAATCATCGCATTGATTGCAGGTGCATTGTTTGACGGAGCTTCATGGGTAGCACCAAGTGCATATTTCGTAGGAATCGCAGCAATCATTTGCTCAGGAATCATTTTAAAGAAAACAAAAATGTTCGCCGGAGATCCGGCACCATTCGTTATGGAGCTTCCGGCATACCATATGCCAACAGTAGGAAACGTACTTCGAAGCATGTGGGAAAGAGGATGGTCATTTATCAAAAAAGCCGGAACAATCATCACATTGTCAACAATCCTGCTTTGGTTCTTAATGAGCTTCGGCTGGGTAGATGGTTCATTCGGAATGCTTGAAGCAGAACAGCTTAACGACAGTATCCTCGCTTCAATCGGAAACGTAATCGCACCACTGTTTGCACCTCTTGGATGGGGTGACTGGAAGATGGCAGTTGCAGCCGTTACAGGACTCATCGCAAAAGAAAACGTAGTAGGTACATTCGGTATCCTCTTCGGATTCGCAGAAGTTGCAGAAAACGGAACAGAAATCTGGGGACAGCTCGCAGGAAGCATGACAGCAGTTGCAGCATACTCATTCCTCGTATTCAACCTCTTATGCGCACCTTGCTTCGCAGCAATGGGAGCAATTAAACGTGAAATGAACAATGCAAAATGGTTCTGGTTTGCAATCGGATACCAGACATTGCTCGCATACGTAGTATCACTTTGCATTTACCAGATTGGTACACTCATCACAGCCGGTACTTTCGGTGTAGGAACAGTTGTAGCATTCATTCTCATTATAGGATTCCTTTACCTCCTGTTCAGACCTTACAAAGAAAGCAAGACATTAAAAGTAAGCGTAGGAACCATTTAGGGGTGACCATTGGGGACGGGGTTAGTGGCTCTTCGGGTGACCATTGGGGACGGAGTTTAGTGGCTCTTTGTACTGGCCAATGGATGTCTCTTCAGAGTTTTAAACCGGCCAAATAGGTATGAAACTTATAAAATAATAAATATGCAAATAAAAAAGAAAGGATTGTCAGATATGAACAGAGAAGAAATAATTCAGAAGTTGAGAGCACGTGGATGCCGTATAACAAAACAGAGACTGACGATTCTTGATATTATTTTGGAGGGCGACTGCTCTTCATGTAAAGAAATCCATTACAAAGCTTCTAAACTAGATCCGGGAATCGGAATGGCAACAGTCTATCGAATGGTAAATTCATTAGAAGAGATTGGTGCAATCACGAGGAAAAACATTTATCTGGTAGAAGCAACCATTTAGGGACGGAGTTTAATGGCACATAACATAACATTTCCATAGAACAAAAGAAAAAAGAGAAAGATTTTACAGAAGCGGTTGTAAAATCTTTCTCTTTATGATATTTTATAGCTACTTAAGAAAAGTCTTCCGAGTTGAAATCATAGATTATTCTAAAATCAAAAATCAAATTTTTATTCAAAACGATTCTATTAATAAAAATCAAAAAATTCCAAAAAGTAAAACAATATAATAAAGAAAGGAAAACTTATGCCGAGAAAACCAAGAGAAAAAAGTAGATTTGGCATTTACCACGTCATTTTGCGAGGTGTCAACAAGCAAATCATTTTTGAAGAAAATGAGGATTATTTGCAATTTATCCGTATATTAAAAAAATACAAAGAAGTATGTGAATTCAAATTGTATGCATATTGTTTGATGGACAATCATGTTCACTTATTAATGGAACAAACAACCACCGAATTAGAAACAATCATGAAAAGGATAGAGGTGAAATTTGTTAAATGGTACAATCGAAAATATAAACGCATCGGATATTTGTTTCAAGACAGGTATAAAAGCGAACCGATAAACGATGAAGGATATTTTCGAACGGTATTTCGCTATATTCATCAAAATCCGCTTCATGCGGGACTGGAAACTGCTATTGGAACTTATAGATGGAGCAGTTATTACGATTATGCAATCTCACAATCTTCGTTTGTAGATATAGACAAAGCGATAAATTTATTTCAAAGTAATGAAAAATGCATAGAATATTTACAATATATTTCTGATGAAAAATGCATGGAATATAATTCTTTATCACGGCTTTCTGACACGGAAGCATTAGAAATAATTCATGAGAAAACGTCTTGCAAATCCGCATCTGATTTTCAACATCTTGATCGAACCCTGCGAAATCAATACTTACAAAAGTTGCATTATATAGGCATTCCCATACGTCAGCTCAGCCGTTTGACGGGAATTTCCAGAACTGCAATAAATAATGCAATACGAGAAAGGACCATTTAGGGACGGGGTTTAGTGGCTCTTCCTAACGGCTTATTCTAACACCAGCACCTTCGAAATTGTTCTAAAAAAAGCCAAAAAAAGCCAGAAAACCCCGTCCCCAATGGTTCAAAAAGCCAGAAACCCCGTCCCCAACGGCACTCCCGGAGAGTATAATATGAGCACTATAATAAATGTAATCTATGTAATAATCTTGCTATGTGTAGCCTGGCAGGATTATAAAACCCGAATAATCCGCAACAAATTTCATATCATTATCTTTTCCCTTGCAATTGTGCAAATGCTTCTCATATCAGAATACAGAATAACAGACAGATTAATCGGCATGCTGGCTGTGTCCGTCCCAATGCTATTGCTGACCTTACTGATTCCAGGGGGCTTCGGCGGCGGAGACATCAAACTAATGGCCGCATCAGGATTTTTTTTAGGTACGAGCTCCATTCTATGTGCAATGAACCTGGCAATCATAGCAGGAAGCGTTTATGGGATTATCATGCTAAAAAACAGAAAACGAGATAGAAAAGATCAGTTCGCTTTCGGACCATTCCTTGCAATAGGGCTGTCGATAGCTACTTTTTGGGGGAATGAGATTGTTTCGTGGTATTTAAAAATCCAGCATTGAACAGAACAAAATATTTGTGTTACAGTATAGAAAAGATGTGATTGGTAAATACCATCAAAAATGCTCAGAAAGGCGGTATATATATGGAAGAAACAGAAAAGGAATTTTTAAAGAAATACGACGCATCGAAGTATCAAAAACCTTCAGTGGCAGCAGATATCGTAATTTTTTCAACATGCAATATGGAAAATGTTGACTCAGGAGAATTAAAACTTTTGCTGGTTAAGAGAGGAAAACATCCTTATAAAAATGCGTTTGCTCTTCCGGGAGGTTTTGTCGGTATCGATGAAACAATCGAGGAGGCCGCGCGGAGGGAATTACTGGAAGAGACAGGCGTGGATTGCGAATTCTTAGAGCAGCTTCGAACTACAAGTACAGTCGACAGAGACCCTCGTTACCGAGTAATATCCGCAAGCTATATAGCACTGATAGATGCAGAAAAATATACCATCAAAGCAGGAGATGACGCCAGTGATGCAAAATGGTTTGCAGTATCGATGAAGCAGAATGAAAATAAAAACTGGGTGCTGAAATTACAGTCAGACAAAGAAGAACTAAAAGCGGTTCTTCACGAAGAAAAGAAAAAATGGATTCCAGAGTCAGAACTGAGAATTCTGGAAAATGACGGCCTGGCGTTTGACCATGCACTGATTATCGGATATGCAATATGGAAGCTTAAGAGCTGGAAAAAGATGTAAAAAATAGTGAACACTCTGTGAACAAATGATAGACTTCTCACAATTCATATGGTAAGATATTCAATGAAAAAATATAATTCAAGACAGAACCAGAGGAGACAAAACACAGAATGGGAACATTAGATATCAAGCGCGGGACGAAGATGCAGCTTGCAAAAGATGCAGCAGTAGGCCAGGAGCCGGTATTCAATATGCTAAGTACATTTAATAAAGAACTCGACGAATCAGCATTTCTTGTATCGATTCCAATGTTAGATGGAAAGCCACTACAGGCAGATGAAAGTCAAAAATTCTTATTCCGCTACGAAGAAGGAGAAGAAACCCGCATCATTGCAGGTTACGTTGACGATGTAATAAAAGAAGGAATCCGTCGTTATTGGAAGATTCGAAGAGTAACTGAAAACCGACAATTTGTAAAACGTATCGATGTTCGTATGAAAGTTGAGCTTCCGGTCAAATTCATGCAAGACACCTGGGAATTAAACTCACAAGGTGAGATAGAACAAGAATCCGGCGAGACGATGGATATTTCAAACAATGGTCTTGCGGTCTATATGAATCGCTGGTTTGAAGTCGGAGAAACCTGTATTTTTACACTTCCTCGTTTGGGAAATGCTTCCGAAGGGATGCCATCAAGAGAAGTCGTTGGCGTTATCTGCTGGGAGAGAGAGATGCCAAAAGGCGGACCATTCCGCTTTGTTACAGGTATTCAGTTAAGATTTGCAAATACAGATGAAAAAGTAAAAATGCAAGAATATGTAGCTTATGTAAAGAAAAGATATAAGCTGTGAGTAGCGTAGAATGAAGTGGAAAAAAGATAAAAACGACAATACCGATAATATCGAAAAGGTAGAAAAGAAAAACAAAAAACAAAAGAACAAGAAAAAAAGAAAAAAAGCAAACGATCAGATTGTCCGTATTCAAGAATTAGAAGAAATGCTGGAAAAATCAGGAGAAGACATTGATCCGGAAACAATCGTCAGCATGTACGTGCCACACAGAAAACCAAAGAGAATCGGCGCCGCACTTCTGAGAATGGACAAGCTCAACTTAGTATTGATAGGAATGCTGCTCATAGTAGCTGTCCTGTTCATCATTGCATTTTCACAGGAAAAGATGGGAAACTTCACCATCAACTTGAACCGTTTGGAATTATATCGAAGAGGAATCAGCATTTCCGAGACCGGAGAATTCAACGATGCAACTGCAAGACTTACAGCCAGTTCAGTAAAAGATGCAACAAATATTTCGATAGACGATATTCCAGACAACTTAGATGGAGAAGCCGGCAGCCATAACGGAAAAAACTACATGGCTTACACCTATTATGTAAGAAATGCAGGAAAAGAAGATTTAGGATACATCGCAAAAATCACACTGGATTCATGTGCAAAAGGTGCTGAAGAAGCAGTGCGCGTTGCAGTGTGGAGAAATGGAAAGCGCGTCGTATATGCTGAACCCGCAAAAGACGGATCAGCAGAAAAAGGCTGCGTGAACTTCAAATCAAAAGATGTTGTCTGCAGCTATCATGAAGAAAATTTTCTGGTAGGAAATGTAGACAGATACACAATTGTTATCTGGATGGAAGGTGATGATCCAGAATGCGTAGATTCCATCATCGGTGGAAGCGTGCAATTTAGCATGCATATAGATTCGGATACAGACGACAACACAAGTCTGGTATGGAAATTTGTAAAAGACATCAAAGACACATTGAGTGGGGACAAGCCAATCAATGCAGCAGGAAATGAAGCTCCGAACGACAGTTATTACTCAGACCGCGACATCACTTGGGAGAATCGGAGAAACAAATGATAATCTAGGTATAAACAGTACCACAACAACTGCTTATATAAATAAAATTCATAACATGACGCAAAGTACAACAGAAAAAAAGGATGAAATACATTCAAGTCGAGCAGCCGCGAGACTTGGCGCGTGATTCTGGTCAGCGTAAGCTGACACATTCTTTACAGAATCACTGCGCATCCTCGCGGAGAGTTTATCTCAGTCGGAGATTGGACTCCCACTGAGATAAATTTGCTGTTACTCACCACCTGAAAGAGGTGGGAGTCTTCTCGACTGAGATAAAAATACATACCTGTTATGAGATGGGATCCTCACCGGTAAAGGTGACGGAGAAACTCTTTCCACCGGGCCCGGTGAGAGTACGATTTGATAACAGGAGAGTAGAGAACTATTGATGATACAAAAGCTATCTTAGAAAAATTTGGATGGTGATATATGAAATCCAATATCTCAATAAGAGAGGATGTTCTGTTGTAAAATACGAATGGGAGGAAAAATATGAATGAATCAAAAAATGTAAAAGCGCTGAAAAAACAGCTCGCTGCAGCCATTGCCATGGTATGCGTTGCCGCTGTAGCGCTGGGATCAAGTACATATGCTTGGTTTGTAACGAATAATAAGGTAACTGCAACGACAAGTACAATCAGTGCACAGTCAAATGCTGCATTCATGAAGATTAAATATAATGCTACAGCTACCACATCTGATTTAACTGCTGACGTGGCAACAATTAATAGTGAGGCACTTTATCCAGCACAGTGGGCAAATAACTTTGATAATACTGGAAAGAAAACAGGAACAGAAGGCGTTGGAAATTTAGTATACCAGTTTGAAACGGCTTATGGTACGAAACCAACAGCTGATGGATATACTATGGATCCTACCTCTTTAAAATCTGTAGGTACTCCAACTGTTGCAGCTAATGCTGATTATGCAATTGCAAATGTATTCAACATTAGTTCTAAAGGTACTGATCTTGCTAATCTGAAAGTTTCAGGAGCTCAGATTCAGTCAGCTCGTCCTGATGGTGACACTACTAAAAATGACCAGGGAAATACAAACCTTGATAATGCATTAAGAGTTCTTGTTGTTTGTGGCAATAATTGGGTTGTATGCGATAAGACAGGTGCTATTCTTGATTCCGAAGGTCGTACAAAAGGTCAGGAAAATGTTGGTTTATTTGGTGCAACTGACAAATCAAATACGCAGACTGTAACACATGATGCAGATACTTTGGTTACTGTGTATGTATACTATGACGGTAACGATTCTCAGATTTATTCTAATAATTTGCCGAATTTAAATGCAGCATCTTCTAGAATTACAGTTACATTCACAGCTGATGCACAGAACAGTTAATTAAAAAACTCATGTTTCCCACGGTTGTGGCGTGGGGAGCATATCAAAGGGTAGAAGAAGACTTCTTTCTTTTGATATGCCCAATGCATAAGCAGGGAGGAGATAAAAAATTTGAGTGATTCAGTAAAAAGATTAAAAAGACAATTGATAGTAGCTGCCAGTGGAGCATTTTTATCCGCATTTGCATTAACTTCGGCAACCTATGCCTGGTACGTATCCAACAATACTGTGCAGGCGACAACTTCCACGATTTCTGCAAAAGCAAATAGTTTCGTGTTACAAATTGCCAAATTATCAGAAGGTGCACAGTATGGTGATAATCAGTCGCTTGTATCAATTACAGACGGACACAGGATCAGTCCTTCATCCACCAACGATGTGAAGAATTGGTATACCTGTCTCGGATGGGGACAGGATGGAAAAGTACATTCTTATGAAAAAAGGGATGATTTGGATGCAAATGGAAAATATACGGTAGATACAGACCATTATGCATATATAAAAAGTGAATATATTTTATATACGATCACAGAAACTGGTCTTTGTGATGTTTATTTAAATGGATCTGAACCTAGCGGAGCAATTCAGGTAACACCGAATGGGACTTCAACTTCTGATGTTATTCCTGATTCTATGCGGGTTGGTATTACAATTCAGAATTTGAACGGAACGACTCCGATTGGAAATGAAGAACTGGTTCTTGTCTATGCGCCAAAGAATGAAACTGGAAAAGGAAATGATGCGACAGCTATTGACGGCTGGACTTATGTAAAAGATGCCACCACCTTAGCACTGGTGTCTTATCCTCATGTATATGAAAATACTTATACATGGATTGACAGTAATTCCTTACAGCATGATTATGCCGCAACTAAAGTAGGCGATAACTATATGGCACCAACTACTAATGCATCTCCGCTTGTAACAGATGTAGATTATGACGGCGTGATTATGCGCGTCTATGTTTGGTTAGAAGGAACTGATGCAGATTGCGTTAATAATTCAAATGAAGATGATCCATCTACATATAATGTCACACTTAGTCTGGCTGGTGTAGCAAAATAATACGATTTTCAGAAGGTCATGGCACGAGCCATGGCTTTTCTTTTTCTACGATTTCCCCATAGCTACATATTCTGTATATACAACCATCATTTACAAGCAGCTACATGCTCTGTCGAATTGTATTTGCGTCGGCAATATTCGCAAAGTCAGACGCAGCAAAAATAGTCCCATCCTCAGAAGATTTAACTCAATTTCTAATTTCTCTCATATATTCATTTGCCATAGTTTATTGCCTTCTTTGTAACGCATATTATATAGTATCGATTACATTTTTGTAATCGAGTAGAGCAATTTTTAGTATTTCTTAATTGAGTGTGCTCATACAGTGTATTAGCAATGACCAGCTATCGTGGTGACGAAGCAATTGACTGGTTCGATTTCAGCCGATTGTAGAACCAGACTGTGGGCTATACGGTAACCACAAGCCGAATAGATTTTTTTGAATTGAACGAAAACGCTTAGTAAGAGCTTTGTTTCTGCAGGGGTCTTGTTTTATTTGTTATTTTTCACATTGAATTTTTTGTTTATTACACATATAATAATATCAACAGGACTCCCCACACCTCTCACCGATGTGCCCCAGGGGAGACATTTTTTAGATTTATTAGATATACTGAAAAAGAGTATAATAGTAGATAATAGTTAGAAATTTATGGAAAAGAAAATCCCCCAGATGCCACAACCATCTGGGGGATTTTTGTATGAATAATATCTTTTCTTAAATATTGATTTGATTATTTAGCACAAGCTTGGAATTCAAGAGTTGTAGAAATAGAACCTTCTGCAATTGAGCTGACACAGTCAAAATCGCAACCTTCTAGCCAGATATAAACCGTTATTTCTTTTGCTGTATTTGCAGTAAGGTCAACGACATAATTATTATTAGCTGCTCCAAGAGTGGAATTATCAGTAGATGGAGTAATAATAGCATCACTGGCAGTTGTTACACCTGTACTACCGTTAGTTGTGATTGTTGCATTTCTTGTAAATTCAGTTGCAGCAACTGCATATGTATTACCAGAAGTACCTTTTGTTCCTTTAATAGCTTTAGTAATACCATCAACAGCAGTTGTATCTTCTGTTGTATCTCTACTTGATGCAACAGAAGTAAAACTTGTATCAGCAACCTGATAAACTACTTTCTCTTCACCAGATACAAAACCGATTCTCATTGCATTTAAAATACCATTTGCATTTGCTGTAGTCTCTTTTAATGTTGTGTTAGCATCAAGCTGTACTCTACAATCCTGATTTGCTTTTAAATAGAATGTTTTTGTATAGTAATGTATGTTAGGTGTTGCATCTTCCCAAGCAGTAACTACATTACCCTTATTGTTGTTACTTTTACCCCATGTAGTGTCTTTAGCAAACAAAGTCATATCTGTTGTAGATACAGGTGCCCATGTGTCCATATTTGTTCTTAAATCAATGGATGTAAGCCATGTATTTCCATTATCGGATATTTCAAGGGCATTTGATGTTGTTGCAGTAGCGCTAAACTCTCCTGCTGTAACTCTCGTGTTGTTCACAAACCAAGCATACGTACTTGATCCAAGCGCTACAGCGGCAACGCATACCATGGCAACCTTTGTTATGGTATTATCTCAGTCGAGAAGACTCCCACCTCTTTCAGGTGGTGAGTAACAGCAAATTTGTCTCAGTGGGAGTCCAATCTCCGACTGAGATAAACGCTCCGCGAGGATGCGCAGTGATTTTGTAAAGAATGTGTCAGCTTACGCTGACCAGAATCACGCGCCAAGTCTCGCGGCTGCTCGACTTGAACTAATTCCCAAAATCTCGTTACTGTCCACAGTACCTGTGACCAGCAACGCATTCTCCAAATCATCACTAAGAAACCCATCTTGCACTTGCAAGTATCAACATTTATAATGAAAGATATGAGATTTACAAGACAGAAAGTAATGCAAAAGGAAGGCGGTATAGTAAAAAATGAATGAAATTATAGAAAGTTTATACAACAGAAAATCAGTGAGAGTATTTGAAGACAAAGCAATCCCAAACGAGATGAAGAATGTGATTTTGGAGGCGGCTATGCAGGCTCCGACAGCAGGATGTCAGCAGTTATATACGATTTTGGATATTACAGATCAAAATTTAAAAGAAGCACTTGCAGAAAGCTGCGACCATCAGCCATTTATTGCAAAGGCACCGATGGTTCTGGTGTTCTGTGCGGATTGTAAGAAGTGGTATGATGCTTATTTGGAAGCAGGGTGCAAACCGAGAAAACCGGACATAGGAGATTTGATGCTCGCGGTAACAGATACAGCCATTGCGGCACAGAATGCAGTGGTGGCGGCAGAAAGTTTTGACATTGGTTCCTGCTATATTGGAGATATTATGGAGAATTGCGAAGAGCAGAGAAAACTCTTGCAATTGCCAGAATATGTATTTCCTGCAGTTATGATAGTATTTGGATGGCCGACGAAGCAACAGATGGAACGTAAAAAGCCAGAACGATGTGAACAGAAACATATTGTGCATGAGAATACATATCGTACTATGGATGGGGATGAATTACGGGAGATGTTTGCATATAAGTGTAAAAACAGCACCTATGAAGAGTGGTGCAGTGCATTTTGTAATCGAAAGTATAATTCAGACTTTTCAAAGGAGATGAGCAAATCAGTAACAGAATATTTAGAACAGTTTAGATGAGAAGCTGGACAGAGAGCCGGTTAGGGACGGGGTTAGTGGACCAATTGGGGACGGGGTTTTCTGTTTTTTTTTGCTTTGCGAAAAAAGCCAGAAAACCCCGTCCCCATTGACACCTGTCCAGCTCCGTCAAAAGGAGGAGCATATGACAAACATGAAAAAACAAGTGACAATTATTCCGGCGAGGGTAGAACAGGAATCGGGAATGGCTGGGGGAAAGATAAACCGCCGGGTTGCGGCATATGCACGGGTGAGTACGAATCGTGAATGTCAGCAGACGAGCTATGAAGCACAGATACAATATTACACGCGTTATATTGAAAAACAGCCGGATTGGATTTTCGCAGGAATATATGCGGATGAGGGAGTTACGGGTACGTCCACTCAAAAGAGGGTGGCTTTTTTGCAGATGATGCAGGATGCATTGGCGGGGAAATTTGACTTGATCGTGACGAAATCGGTCAGCAGATTCGCACGAAATACGGTGGACAGTCTTTCGGCGATAAGGGAATTGAAGGAGCATGGAGTTGAAATTTATTTTGAAAAAGAAAATATTTGGACATTTGATGCAAAAGGCGAGCTTTTGATTACAATTATGAGTTCGTTGGCTCAGGAAGAAAGCAGAAGCATTTCCGAAAATACAAGGTGGGGGATGAGAAAAGCTTTTCAGGACGGCAAAGTTTTTGTCCCGTATCGTCATTTTCTGGGATATGATAGGGGAGAAAATGGCGAATTGAAGGTGAACTCTAAGCAGGCGGAAACGGTGCGTATGATTTACAAAATGTTTCTGGACGGAAATTCATTTTATCGGATTGCGGCAGAATTGACGTGGCGTAAGATTCCTACGCCATATGGAAAGGAAATATGGCGGGACCGTACGGTGAAAAATATTTTGCAAAATGAAAAATATCGTGGTGATGCGTTGCTTCAAAAAAGGTATTCGAGAAATTTTCTGGATAGAAAAATGCGTAAAAATGAGGGGGAAGTTCCGCAATATTATGTGGCGGGGAATCATGAGGCAATAATTGAGCCGGAAATATTTGATGAGGTACAAAGGGAGTTGCGGCGACGTGCGGAAACGGGGTATGGAAGATGGCAGAGGAATTAAAGGTTGCGGCTTACGTGCGGGTTTCTGTCGAGTCAGCCCAAATGAAACATTCCTTACAGGCACAGAAAGAATATTATCAGCAAATGATAGAGAACGAATCGGATTGGAAATTTGCGGGAATCTATGCGGACAAAGGCATTTCCGGGACAAGAATCAGACAGCGGGCAGGATTTTGCGAGATGATGAAGGATTGTGAGGCAGGGAAAATAAACAAAATTCTTGTGAAATCAGTAAGCCGTTTTTCGCGTAATACAGTAGATTTGCTGCGTGTAGTGAGACAGTTGAAAAACCAAAACATTTCCGTATGGTTTGAAGAACAGAAAATAGACTCGATGACAGAAGAAGGCGAATTAATGCTGACTTTGATGGCAGCCATTGCACAGGCGGAGAGTGAATCCATCAGCGAAAACGAAAAATGGGCAATACGAAAAAGATTTGAGCAGGGGATTGGAAATACAAAAAGAAGAACATTTGGGTATCAATGGGCAGGCGAACGGATGGTGCTCATTCCAGAAGAAGCAGAGGTGGTAAAACAGATATTTGCTGATTTTCTGGCGGGATATTCTCATATGAAAATAGTAGATAGATTGACGGAGAAAGGTGTTACTACAATAAATGCAAAGCCATTTTCAACAAGCACTATCAGTCGGATATTAAGAAATATAACATATACGGGAAATACACTGCTTCAAAAAACATTTATCCAAGACCCAATTTCCAAAAAGAAAAAGATGAATAATGGCGAACTTCCACAATATTTCGTCCAAAAAACACATGAAGCAATCATCGATATGGAGACATTTCAAAAAGTGCAGGAAAAATTTGCTTATAATAAAGAAGCGGGAAAATTTCCGTATAATCGCACGGGGAAGAAATACCCATTTACAAAGAAAGTGATTTGTGGGTGTTGCGGCAGACATTATACAAGACAACTCTGGAATACAGGCAAAAACGCAGGAAAGTGTCCGACCTGGGTGTGTGCCGGAAAAAAAGCAGAGAAGTACAGACGATGTGACGGCAAAAACATAAAAGAAGAAATGTTGATGAAGGCCAGTGCAGAAGTATTGGGGCTTGCCGAATTTGATGAAGTACGCTTTGGTGAAATGGTGGAGTCGATTACAGTAGAAAAAGACGGCAGGCTTATATTTCAGTGAGCCGATGGGAGAGCCGATGGGGACGGGGTTTTCTGGCTTTTTTTGACCTCGCAGGATAAAAATTAGGAAGGTGAAAAAAGCCAGAAACCCCCGTCCCTGATGACATTGAAAATATGAGAGGATAAAAATAAGTTTTATGAATAAATATACAGATGAAATATATTCTTCCGATGAAATGAAGCAGGGAGATAATGCATTTGCGGTGATGCAGGCACAGAAGTTGGCAGCCTTTCACCATGCGTTCACAAGCGCAAACCTCTGTGAATACTATGTAAATCTTGAAAAAAATACATTTGATACAATTAAAGTGGAATCTTCCTTGATGACGGCTTTTGAGCAGAGTCATACATGGGATGAACTGGTTACGTTTTTTGTAGATAATTATGTTATCGAAGAAGATAAAAAGACGGTAACGGATTTCTACAATCGTTCATACATCACAGAAAAATTAAAAGGGCTTGAGACGGAGTTGTGCCAGGAATGTCGTATCATTTTGAATGGGGAAGAACGATGGGTCCGCAACGTCGTCATGCGTGGCGAGATTGAAGATTCCGAATACGCAATGATTTTTCTGAGAGATATCACAGAGTCAAAAGCTGAGACGATGAGACGAATGCAGATGGCATCTGACAATGCATCCATGGAACTCTTAATCAAGAGTATGGTGCGTCTGGTAGACCGTTTTGTAGTCTGTAATCTGGAAGAAGATCAATACAAATTTTATAATCTGCAGGGGGAAATGATATACAAACCATCTGGAACGTATCACGATTTTGCGGGGCAGGTGGCTGCAAAATATAAGACGCTGGAACCATTGGAACCGATAGAGGTTCTGCTGTCTTCAGAAAATCTACGGAAGAATCTGACAGATGAAAGAGACATTTATAAATTTGAGTATTGTTCGTTGGATGAAAATACTTATAAAATTGCGTCTTTCATTCCATTAGAGTGGAAAGGTACAAAACTGGCGAAGGTTCTATTGGCATCTATGGACGTATCTCAAGAGAAAAAGGCGGAAATCGAATCGCACAAGGCATTGAAGGAGGCATATCAGACCGCAGAAAATGCAAGCCGCGCCAAGACAGATTTTCTCTCAAATATGTCTCACGACATTCGGACACCGATGAATGCAATTATCGGTTTGACTGCCATTGCAGGGGCAAATATTGAAAATCAGGATAAAGTGATAGAATGCCTTGGCAAAATCACAAAGTCGAGCCGTCATTTATTGGGACTAATCAATGAAGTTCTAGATATGGCACGAATCGAAAGCGGGAAAATGTCTCTTGCGGAGGAAGATTTCAATTTGTCAGAGCTGGTTGACAATTTGGTCACACTTACAAAGCCGGGAATAGACGAGCACGGACACAATTTCGAAGTGCATATCGAACACATTGAACACGAAGCAGTCTGTGGTGACAGCTTAAGAATCCAGCAAGTGTTTGTTAATCTGATGAGTAATGCTGTCAAGTACACACCGGATAGAGGAAATATTACATTTTCTATTAAAGAAAAGCCAAATGGATTTTCAGAACTTGGATGCTATGAGTTCTCCATCGAGGATAACGGAATAGGAATGACTTCCGAATACCAAAAGATTATGTTTGAACCTTTCAGCCGTGCGGATGATCATAGGACAACGAAAGTTCAAGGCACGGGTCTGGGCATGGCAATCGCCAGAAATATTATCAACCTGATGAATGGAAATATTACAGTTGACAGTACTTTAAACAAAGGAACAAAAATCACGGTAACGATTTATTTAAAACTCCAGGAGAGTAGAAAAGAGCAGGAAAAAGAACTGATCAATCTGCCGGTTCTGGTTGTAGATGATGACAAGACCTGTTGCGAAAGTACGATTGCAACACTTAAGGATATAGGGATAGAAGGCGAATGGGTACTTACAGGGAAAGAAGCTGTGGAACGCTGCTATGCACGTCATGAAATGAACAGCGATTATTTCGCAGTGATTCTGGATTGGAAGATGCCGGAAATGGATGGCATTGAGACAGCCAGAAAGATTCGGGAGCGGATAGGAAAAGAAGTTACGATCATCATTCTCACATCCTTTGAATTTAGTGAGATTGAAGAAGATGCAAGAGCGGCAGGAGTAGATGCATTTATAGCAAAACCATTATTCCGTTCGCGTTTGACAGCCGCCTTGCGGCAATTCACCTCAGAGAAGAAAGAGAAAAACGCACGCGATTATCTTGAGGAATTTGCTAAGGTAGATTATACAGGAAAAAGGATTCTTATTGTAGAAGACAACGAACTGAATCGCGAGATTGCTGCAGAGATTCTGGGGATGACAGGTGCAGAGATCGATGTCGCCGAAAATGGAAAAATTGCGGTCGAAAAGGTCATGAATGCTCCTGAAAATGAGTATGATCTCGCATTTATGGATATCCAGATGCCGATTATGAATGGCTATGAAGCAACTGCGGCAATCCGTTCACTTCCGGGGGCCAGAGGAAAAGTGCCAATCATCGCCATGACGGCAAATGCATTTGCCGAGGATGTACAGCTGGCAAAAAATACGGGGATGAACGAACATATCGCAAAACCGCTTGATATGAATAAGTTAAATGATGTCTTAAAACAGTGGCTGTAGAGGATCAAGGGGGACAAATGGTGACCAATGGGGACGGGGTTAGTGGCTTTTTTGCTTGCAAAAAAGCCACTAACCCCGTCCCCATTGGTCTCATCTCCCCGGTTGAATCCCCCAGAGAATTGTGTTATTATAACACTGAATATCTATATGATTTTACAAGGAGGAGCAGCATTGTCTACGCGAAATCAAAGAAAGCAGGACAATTCCATAAAGGAAAAAACAAGCGATGAATTGCTGGAAGAGATTGCGGTAAACAAAAGAAAGCTAAAGCAAAGTTTTGGATTTGCATTTGTGGCATTGATTGCAGTGATTGCACTTGGTATCGCGTGGTTTATGTCGAACAGTAAGGTAACATCAACCGGGACAAGTGTATCGGCACAGGATGACCGAATATTTGAACTTGCAAGCGTTGGGAAACGTCAGACGGCAGAAGCTTCTTATTTGAAAGATGAAAGTAAAAAAAATATTCTCAGTGCCGGAGCAGAGAGAACATATGCTTCTTATATAGAGAATGGAATGGAAGTTCAGAAGGAACAAACATACCATGTCGGAACGGGAAGTCTTGCCTGGTATCTGGATTCGCAGGAGAGTATTTTGCCGGGGGCGAATGGAAAACTGGAGTTTTACATAATCCCTAAAAAAGACAATGTAAAGTCGGTTACTGTTTCATTTGATGTAAATGGATACGTGTATACAACCGAGGGGGATGTGGATAAAAGAGCCGTAAAGTCAGAGGATACGACATTGCAGAATCTGATGCAGGGACATATTCTTTTCTTTCAACAGCTGGACGATGTAAACGGATATCAAAAATGGCTGAAGGCGGATGAGTCTTTCGTGATAGAAGCACCGAAGAATGGTTTCTTCAAAAAAGATGTTCCATACAAAGTGACAATATACTGGATCTGGCCGCAGTATTTTCGAAATTATGTTTATACGCAGAAAAGTACGCAGGGAGACTTGTTCACGGATGCGGCAAATCAGACAGATGACAGTGACTATGCCAGAATCAATACATTTATCAATAGTCAAAGAACAGTAGAAACGATACAAAATAAATTGTTTTATGATGAATCCGGTAAGATTCAGGTTGAATCTGATATCAATAAGAACATGGCACAAGATACGCTGGAACAGTGCAGTAACTATTACAATAAGGCAGATGAGTATATTGGTACGAAGGCAAAGTACATTTATGTTGGAATAAAAGCGAATTAAGTAAAAATAGAATAAGGAATTAGAAGAATGAGTAATGATTCGAAAGAAAAGCAAGATAAGGACAATTTAACTGCGAAAAAAAAGAAATTTCGATACACATTGTTTTCTACAATTCTGGTATTGATTTTATTTGCAGCGTTAGTTGGTGCGTGGTTCTATTATCAGTCAGATATGGGCACATTATTAGCGATAAAAGAACCATCCGATATTTCAATTTTAGGTCCGGATGGAGCGGAGATGAGTTCCATTGATCTGAATTATACAGAAGATGAAAAAACAGGAGATCAAGTTACTGTGAAGAGGGTCTTCTGTGTTCAGACAAGTGCAGATAAGCATTGGTTAGAAATTGCGCACACGACAAATTTAAAAGGACTTACATTTAATATTTACAAAGTTTCAGATAATGGAACAGAAACTATAACAGATGAAGGTCATACATATAAGTACGACAAGACAGCAATAGATGGCAGTTACCTTAATCTTAATTCAGGTAAGCCAGGATCCGATTACAAATATGCGAATAATACCTATCATGACAAAAATTATGAAAGTATTACTAATGACCAGGTTCAGATACACGCAGAACCTGTATATTGGCTTTCAAGTCAGCCGCTGGCTACAAACAAAACAAATTCGATAAAAAACGGAAAAACATATAGAACATATTATGTCTGTGAAGTTAGTTGGACAGAGACAAGAAAAGAAACAGATATATTTTACATATTGGCAAAGATTGCAGAATAATAATGAAGGAATACGATATGAATCTATCAGAGAAACCTAATAAAAAAAGAACCGCTGTGATGGGAATCTGTTTAGTCGGTGTGCTTTTGTTAGTGATCGCAACTTATGCTGCATACACCAGACAAGCCTATCAAAGAGGAACAGCACGAAACAGAGATACAGAGATAGTCAGTTTTACATCAAATTATTTGCAGCTTTATACGACAGGAACATCGGGAAATGCGTATGTTGCAAAAAATATTGTATATGGTACGGACGAGAAGAAAAAGGAATCGGTTTCGTTTAAAATACATGTATACAATTATGCAAATGGAAACACAAGCCTCGTAAGCCAGAAAGATATTACCTATACAATGAAGATAGAATTTAAAAATGGTGCAGGTAATGGATATAAAGTAGAAAGTGACACAACTTCAATTACACCTGATAATAATGTATGTGAGATTAAGAAAACATTGATTGGACGTACAGCGAACGAAGATGTATTTACTGTTACATTTCCGGGAAATGAAATCGATACATTGCAAATTACGGCCATTGCTATACCGGATAAAGTTGCACTTACAAACAATCAATTTCTAGCGGCAACACTAGTTCCGTGTACAACTGCATCAAAAGTTACTTTCAGAGCAGAAGGAATATTTTTAGATAAATCGGAAGGAACGCCGATGCAATACGATGGCTTTAATTATGGAATATCAATTTCAAGCGGAGCAGCGGATGCAGTGCTGACATGGAATCCTGCTGTATTGGAGATTGATAAGTTTTTTGTAAAAAAACTCGAAACGCAGAAGCTTATTACAAGTAAGGATTTAGCAAAAGGCGAATTGAAATTTAAAATGGACCAATCAAATGGAACCGGGGACTTTTTGATATCGTTTTATATAAAGGATAAGTCCAAAATACCAGATAACTGGTCTGATATGGAAAAGATGATTCAATTTACAGCAACACAAAAAGCACAGTGATTATACCTTAGATAAAATAGCTTAAAAGGAGTAACGATGTTGAAATACAGAAGAATTATAGCTGGTATACTGGCAGTGAATCTTCTTGCAGGAAGTATATTGCTGGATTATACGGAAGTCAATGCAAATAATGTTAATACATCTTTGAATATGATATCGGCAGAAAACTCAGACGAAGTTTCTCACGCAGATGCAGAAAGTGTAAGTCCATCCGAGAAGACAGACGAGGAAAATAAAGCGGATGAAAAGAATACAACACCGGATGCAAATGAAAAGGACACAGCTTCGTCTAATTCGGATTCAGATCTTACAAATGAAACACAAGAAGAGGAATCAACAAAGCAGGAACCCTCATCCGAAATAGCAGCGGAGGATGCAAGCCAGCAAGCTACAGAAGCAGAAGCACAGGAAATATCCGACACGATTTCCTTAAATAACTTAAAATTTTATACGGATACTACTAAAACTGCAGAAATCACATCCTCACAACAGTTGATTTTGCTTTCACATTGTGCTCAAAGTGATATACAAAATATAACAATTAATATTAATACTACCGGAGAGCTTAATCTTTCGACAACAATAGCGCAAGGTACAAGTTTATCGGATTATTTAAAGAATGAAGCAAGTGCCAGTCAGGCTTATACCTATCTTGGATTGGGAAGCGCGGAGTTCCCTTTTAAAGGTACGATTACAGGACAGACACCACCAATAAAAACGAACACAACCCTGTTCCGTGGGATTTCTTCGAATGCTAGAATAGAAAAGAAATTTTCGGTTGAGTGGGAGTGGCAAGGAGACGGAACCAAACCAATGTTTGCTGAGACGTACTTGCTGGAAAGCGATGGAACGAAAAGCGATGGAACGATTCCAATTACATTCACGTCAGGAAACGGAAGCTTGCTTGGAACAGTGAAGAAAGCAACAAATGAAACAGAAGCTTGCCTTACGATAGGAAATGTTGTTACATATCGAGATAAGGTACAAGCCGGAAGTTCAACGAGTAACGATAACATCGGACTTATCTGTAATACGTTGGAAAGCGGTACGATTAAATTAGACGGATATGCATTTCCAACGAGTACAGAAATCAATACAGGAAGCGGCGCAGCAGGCGGTCTGATTGGAAAGATGGAAGGTGGTATTCTTAACCTTACATCCATTGGTGGAGCGAATATTTCAAACCTTGCAGTAAACAGTTCATCTGGCAGTGCGGGAAGTATTGTCGGTGAAATGAGTGAAACTGCTCAAATTCAGGTGAATCAGAATATTACGATTACGAACCCAACTATAAAAGGAAAATATGCAGGTGGATTTGCAGGGAAAATTGTTAATTCTACATTGTCTGGCAACAAGAAAATTACTATAAATAGTCCTGCATTATCTTCTGGAGAAAATAAAGATTCTGCTGTTGGAGGTTGGATAGGAGATTATATTGTCCGGGGAAACAATCATGAGGATAAAACGTTACCGGCTCAGATTGATGTCGTAGAACCTAAAGTTACTATGAATGGTGGTGTCGCAACCAATGGTGGAAATGCAGGTGGTTATTTTGGAGTTTTAGAACTTCAAGGAGAAATCAATTATCAGATATCTGGCACAGAACAAGAAAAGAAAAATATAACATCGGAGTATACGGCTGGTAGTAATGGAGCGTATGGTACGATAGCCGGAAACGTAATAAGCAATAATAAAAAATCTTCGTTGATTATCAATTATGTAAATAGTAATTCTACGACCCAGGGGAACTCTTATTATCAAGGCGGCCTTATTGGTGAAATTGGAGAACATGTTTATCTGCAGGTCAGAAATTCAGAGATAACAGTATCAAACACAACTGCAAAAAAAGAGGTGTGCGGTTTCGGAGGAGTAGTAGGGCATTTGTCATCAAACAGTATCATGAGTATTGCGGATTCTGTAAAAGTGACTATTAGTGGCACTAACACTATTAGTGGTGGCGGACTTGTCGGAAATGCTTCATCCGGAAGCATAATTGAAATATCTGGAACAACAGACTTGTCAGGTGTAAACTATAGTGCATCACCACAAGATGTTGGACAACTTGTTGGCATGCAAGATTGTGCGCTTATATTTGCTCACGGTGATGGAAATGGCAATGGATGGAAATATACTCGAAGTAATAAAAATTTTAAAATTAATGATATTGGAAATTATGGAGAGGTAATTCGCTTAAAGGCTAATACAACGACATCGGATGAACAGGGCAGATTGGATAGTGAGTTGTTAAAGATAGACTCAGAAAGCCATGAAATACGCTATGGAACAAGAGTCAATTTAACTGGAAATGATATTACAATCAGCTCGAAAGAAGATCTGGCATTGCTTTCAATTGCATGGAATTCCAGAGGTGTTTTTTCAGCTGATTCGAATTTAACAACCAATAACTGGACAACGTTAAAGAGTAAAAATATCAACTTCACCGCAGATGTTAATTTGCAGAATACTGGAATTATAGGAATTTCAAGAGATATAGATGATAAAGATGCGTACACAGGAAATATCAATGGTAATGCTCATACATTGACATTGTCAATTGGCGAAACCTATGGATTTAAAGGGGAAAACATAGTAACCAATGAAACAGAGGGTTGTGGGAAAATATATTCCTCAGGTTCGAAACATACAGATATAGGTTTGTTTTCTCGTATGAGAGGAAATGTAAGTAATTTAACTATAACTGGAAGCATTAATGCGGGCGTCAGTAATGGTAATATGTGGATTGGCAGTATCGCGGCAAGACAAGAAAATAATGAAACTGTTATCAGTAACGTTAAAGTAACTACCACGATTAAATTTGACACAAACAATAATTCCCAAATAAGTTGCATTGGTGGTTTGTTTGGCAGTGCAGCAAAGGTAAAATTGAGCGAAAATACAGGTATACAAAGCAATATTACACTTAGTAATGCAGGCAATGGTAAGCAAACATATGCTGGCTCTGTGGCTGGATATATGTCAGCAGGATCACTAGAGTGTAATGGCGTAACAATTGGAGGGGAAATTGTTACGGATGCATCAAAGTATGCTTATGTAGGTGGACTGGTAGGTTTTATGCCTCCGGATGGAAGTGATAAAGATACAAGTACTCAAGTAAATATCAAAGCACTTACATTCGATGGATTCTCTATTACAGCCTCAAATGCTCAGACGGCATGCGGAGGGCTGCTTGGAGGTGTATGGGCGCGTTCTGCAGTTACATTTGCAAGTGATAATACTGCTACTACAACCAGTTGCTTGACAGTGAATAATGCTACAATAAATGCACCAAAAGCAAGCGTAGGTGGACTGGCATATAAGGCAAGTGGTTTATGGGAAATTCGCAGCAAGGGGATAGACATCAAAAAACTACAAATTCACTGTGGTGAAGATTTAGGCTTGCTTGTCTGCCATGGAGAAAAACGCTCTGTTAAATTCAATAATGATGAAAATAAAGATAAAGAGGATGGTGCCCTTTATCTTAGAACAACTGCAGATTGGGATGATTCCTACAAACTGGCTGAAGGTCTGGAGTTGACATGTGGAAGCAAGGCTGTTTTCGATGAGTTTGTAGCATATACAGCAGCTTCAAAAGACAAAATTGCTAACAATGATGAAAATGGTATTGTCTCAATTGCAACAAAAGATCGTAGTGGTGTAAAAGAAGAAAATAATACTTGCAATACCTATCAAAATCGTACAAATCTTGGAAAAAACCATAAGGTAAATGCAAACAGCAGATATTATTATGATTTGGATGAATATACAGAAACAGCTTTTACAAATAATGCTGGATATAATACCGGAAAAATTGATACACCGGAAGAACTGGTGTTATGGAGCTGTGCAGTGTATGCGAATTCAAATATTAAAGAATATTTTTATACATTCAACAATCAAGAGATTACAGATATAAAAAATAATATTTTAAATCCAACAATCAGCGATATATTGAATATGGATAAATACAGCTATTATCCAATTCATTTGAACACAGGGGTTGGAATAACTGATGCAACCATTACATTTTATAATGAACAGATTGAGAAGGCAGAAAAAAATAATAAATCAACCCAGGCAACAACACAGTCGCAGCATTATATGATGCATTGTGGATTATTCCTGGATCATTCAGTAAACGAGACAGCTACAAGTATTACACTGAGCAATGTTACATTTGCAGGAAGTATAGGAAAAGTAAATTCCAATGCATCCGGAGTACTATTTTCCGGTATGGTTCAAGGCTCGGAGTCAAACGGTAGACAGAACACTGCAAAGATGAATCTGAAAACCATTGTTTTGTCGGGCTTGAAAATTACAGATTATACAGATTCATCGTATGCACCATTATTAATCAATCAGATTGGAAGTTATACAAAAACAGAAATAAAGAATTTATCAACGAGAGATTATACAGAAGGAACTGCAGTGGCATCCAGTCTTATTGGAAATGCGGGTTCAGAAGATGGACATCAGATCAACATGGGATTCTCAGATATTGTTCTTCCGGATAAGCCGACAGATGCTACAAAAGAAGAGGGTATCTTTACGCATGCGACATTATTGGAGAGTTATAAGTACGCAGTGAACGATACTTCCGTGGCAACTTATAATTTCTATAAGAGTGGCGATTGGGAAGGTGCTACATATAAACATCAAGTGACCTATGGTAAGGAAATATCCGATTCGACGGAATATATAGGTTTACAAAAGTGGTATTACGATATCGCAACGTATAATAAAAAAGAAGGCTTAGTGAAAACAGAAAGTAATCAGACGGAGCCGGTCTTTTCAAAGTGGCTGCCTTATGTGTATGTTTCATATGACGAAAACAATCATTCGCATGAAATAAAAGTAAATCAAAGAGTATTTGATATTACTGAGGGATGTGGAACTTATGGTGATCCTTATGTCATTAAAGATGCCGGAGAAATGGAAATCATATCCGAGTATATGAGAACGAAGTTGCCGCGTACAGACTGGAAAATTACGATCACTAACGATCAAAACGAATATTGTACAGATCCTTCAAAGGATATTATATTCCGTTACAATGGAGAACAGTGGGTACAAGTTGAGAAAGAGACAACGGAAGGAACAGAAAATTGGGTAGATAAGCAAAATGGTGCGACCAGAAGCAACAGCTTTATGCAACGTTATATTGCAAATGCATATTATGACTTGCAGGGTACTAACGGACAAATAACATTAAATGATTTTAAAGGATTTGGAACTACAGATAATCCATTTCGTGGAGTACTTGTCAGTACAAACACAAATGGTGTAAAACTGATTCTGACAGGGGCAAATACAGGAAATGGACTTATTGCATATAGTTATGGAAGCGTTGTTAAAAATCTGACTATAAGATACGAAGGAGAGAAAAAGACGTTAGTTTATCAAAAAAGCTCTTCCGTATTTTATCCGACAAGCTGTTTTGGGGGCGCAATCGGTTGTATTCTTGGTGGAGATAATATTATTGATGGTGTAAATGTGACGCTGGCTGATGGTTGGCTGACACTTTCCGGGGCAAATAAGCATTTGCTTCAAGTAGGGGGATATGTTGGCTCCGTTTGCGGCGGTGGTGTATTATTTAGAAATATGCAAGGGAAGCATGTTCTAACGGATAAGATGATTTCAGATGGGAGCGTAGCAGAAACTGCAACGAGTTCCCTATATGTCAACCCTTATGTCGGAAGAGTACTGGATGGTTATGCATTTGCTGATACAGCAGGAGAGAATCTGAATAATACAGACAAGAACTATCAGATTCAAAATCTTAACTCGTCAGGGACAAACGATACAAAACATATAACAGCATCAGGAAAATCAATCGGAATAAAAGATGCAGAAGGGCTGCTTATTTTATCTGCGATTGTGAATAGTGGAGCATCTTCTTCAGGAAGCAGTAATGCTTATCGAAATATCACAGAAGGAGCTTTGCAACAGGGATATGCATTTGGAAATGGTGAGTATGGTAAGGTGCGAAATGCGGCGTATGACAGCATTGGCATGGATACACAACCAGGTGATTTTGTTACAGCAGTTAAAGATGATCGAACTGCACCGAGTGATAGCAACACGCCAGTATTAATTACAAAATATGCCGACAAAGATTTGTTCAAAATGGCTGTTTTGAATGCAAGGACAGGAGGGGCAACATTAACGTTTCCAAATAACGGAACACTTGATATGTCTGTATATAAAAGCTCATATCAAGGCGTATCAGCACGATATGTTTCTAATGCAGTGACAAGCAAAAATGAAAAAACAGGCAAAACAGAAACAAAAGCAGCCGGAATTGTTCCACTGATACAAGGCGTTTCTGGAAACGGAACGAAAATTATATTCGATATGAATGTAAAGGAATATGCAGATGATGATTTCCATGCGGCATCGGTCGGAGGGGTGTTTAATCTTTTCGCACCAGTAGAAGGCACGTGTAATGTGGCCAATTTGACATTTACCGGAAAGGCAGAAACAGCTTCCAATACTGGAAAGACAGGAGCAGTTTCTTATACTGGAGTACAGTTGCAATATTATACGTCTGACGGAGAGAAAACAGAGCAGGCATCTAATTGGGGCAACTGGAAATATGTCGGAGTGGGCAGTTTTGTCGGAAGTTCAGCGGGAACAGTGGCAGAGTTTTCTGGAGGCTATAAGTGGTATATAGCATCTGTTAATTTCGACTCAGTGAAGTTTGAAAATATGACTATACAGAGTCCTGCTGTCGCCGGAGGCTTGATTGGTAATAGTGGAAGAATAGAATTAAATAAAGGAAATTCTACGCCGACATCTGATATAGGAATTCTTCTTCAACCATGCGGGGGGAATGGAGGGCAAAATACAGTATATCTGTGTAACACATTTACTAACTGCTCGTTTAGAAATCTTACAGTAATGGGGCAAGAGAAAGCAGGAGGATTTTGTGGATATATAGATGGAAAAGTTAATTTATATAATCAATTAAATGTAACAGTGCCAAATGTAATCATTGGACAAGATTCTAGTATTTCAGCAATTCAAAATAATTCTAGTGCAGGTGGATTATTTGGTTTTGTTAGACGTAAAGTGGCTATAAATGATAAGATTGGAACATATACAGCAATATGGAAAAATGTAAATGTAGAAGCCGGACAATATAGCGGGGACCTTATAGGAGAAATATCTGCAGATAACAATGGGGGTGAAAGTAATATTAATAACGTGCAGATCTTAGAAAGTGCGCAAAGTAAAAGTGCAAGCCAGGCCGGAGGAGGTGTTATCGGAATAGCATATGGCGGAAAAAAGATAACTATTAAAGATTGTTCTGTTAATACATCAAATATAAACGCATCATCAGCAGGTGGTATAGTAGGAAATTTGCAAACTCCAGCAACAATTACAGGTTGTACAGTTAATGCATCAAATATAAAAGCATCATCATCAGCAGGTGGTATAGTAGGATATTTGCAAACTCCGGCAACAATTACAGGTTGTACAGTGTCAGGCTCAAACACAAACAATAGCAAAATTGAAGGTAACAATTGTGCTTCGGGAATTGTTGGGTTCCTGAAAGTAGACGGACAAGTTGCAATCCGCAATAATAAAGTAGAAAAGCTGTCTCTTACAGCATCAAATGCAAATGAAACAGGCTGGGGCTCAGGTGGTTTTATAGGGGATGTGAGTGGAAATACAAAATCGTCAGAAATATTTATTTTTGACAGTGAGGTTACAGATTGTTCGATTACAGGAAACAGAGCCGGTGGTTTTGCAGGTACTCTGCGTGGATGCGTGAAAGGTTCTAACTTACTGCTGAATAATACACAAATAACAGCATCTTCTGATAAATCCGGAGGATTGCTAATTGGACTGACAGGAGATGCGAACCCTCAACCGATGACAATTGCCGGTGTCAGTATTCAGAACACAACTGCAAGAGAGAACAATCGTAACATAAGCAAGTTGTATGGTACGTTGAATGAAACTCAAAATACTGATGTAAAGAACCATAGTTATTTTTCATTCGCAGATTACAATGGAACAGCATCGAATAATACGACGCAATCCTTACTTGATGCAGAGCAGGTATTTCCATACGTTGTTACAAGTCCAACCAGTCAATTAAGTGTTTACGACGCTGCAAATGCAAGCAAAGCACTATATGGTGACAGTGCCGCATGGACAAAAGACGCAGATGGCAAATATACTTTAAATGCTCAGACAATCTATCAGGATGCGAAGAATACTCAAAACAGCACCGCAGAAGGGAAATATACATATCAGGAAATGGGCGTTGAGCAGTTCCAGTTTACCAAAAATATTTCCACATATAATAAAGAAAATCAGACGAATACAGTTTCAAATGATTTTCCGGTATTGGTAGTGTCAGATAATGTATCACAAACGATCACGGATTATCTGGATATCGTAACAAATGGCGGATATACAAGGGCAAACAATATATCGGGACATGTAGATGCCAGTGTGCAAACCTATACAGATACAGGTGGTAAGTTTGTACTTGCAACAAATCCTGCTTTAGAAGTCAAATATGCATCAGGCCGGATTTCTGAATTCGCCGCAACAACACAATATGATAATACGCAGTCACGTTTCACATTGCTGACAGTTACATTTAAAGAAAAAGATGAAAACGATACAGTACACAACTATAATGTGCAGGTACCGATTATTGTGCGCCGTATGCTGGAAATTGGATTTACAGCAACATTGAGCTCAGGTACTAATTACCGTGCAACAAACTACGATTTGATCGAAGACAAGGCACATTTGTTGGAAAGCACAGGAAATGCATTCACGGCTTATCTTACTTATACATATAATAGTGATGATAAGGGTCTGTATTCCGAATATGGCTGGAATAGTTATATTAATGCAGGAGGAAATGTGTCGCAAGCACTGGATAAATCAATTGATTTTCAGGTTTCTAAGGGTTCTTCGCTGCCGGCAGGAACACAGCTGTCATTGATTGATTGTCAGGATAATAGCAAGGTATATTATTACACGACAGATTCAAATACCGGGAATACGATACCACTTACTGCCTTTAAAGATTCGTCAGAGAAGACATTTCAGGCAGTAAGTATTGGCGAATTAATGGGTGTAACTGCTACGCAAGATAATAATGGCAGCTTCATCAAGGTGGATGCAGAGGGTGTACCGGATGGTGTAACGAAAGAAGATGGGAAAACTTACACCGCACCAACTGTCAAAATAAAGACGGCAAATGGATATGAGTATTATCGTAAGATAGAAACAGGTGAGTCGGGAACGCACTATGCTGTGACAGTAGATGAAAGCAAATTAAAAGATGGAGTGGGACCGATCAGTACGGTACATGAAAATTATTATCTGGTAATAACGGTAGCTGATATAACAAACGGAACAGACCTAAATGGTTCCGTGCAGACAAAGATAACAAGTAATGGTATTCCATTTCGGTTGAATTATCGTACAAGAAAGGGAAAAGTAAAGGACACGCACGAAAGTACTGCAAGTACTTATCAGATATCACATGGATATGAGCAGACGCTGATAGAATCTGAAGCTGTGACGGGAGCAATTAAAAAAGTAACTGCGACGGATTCTTTCATGGCAGTAGATGTGGTAGATAAAATTACGATTCCATCCGGACAGGCTTTCAATGAGCAGGATGAGTTGTATCAAAAATTTAGCGGAAGTCTGATAAAAACGTTGAAGCAGGAAAATTCGCAATCTACTTCAGCCGAAGTATTTCCAAACGGAACTACTGGAACGGCAGCATTTTATGTATATGTGATGGATGGAACAACAAAGAAGTACTATACATATGCAGATAGAAAATGGACGGAAGCGGGAAGTGCAGAAACAAAAGCATTAGAATATGAATGGACAGCAATCAACGGACTGATGGATTTACCATTATCTACAAATGGAACAATTGATTCATCGGTCAACCTGCAGCAAATTCGTGACATTGTAAAGGATAAGCAGAACGAATTCTATGTAGAAGTAAAGATGAATGCAAAATTACCGGCGAATGGATTGGATGTTATTCCAGAATCACGGCTGGATAATGCTGTACCAACGAATTATACGAAGCTGACGTATACATCACAGCTTGCAACAACAAGAAAAAGTCTGTCCTATAGTACGGCTCGTGCATTGTTACCAAATACAAAAATAAGCTATTATCGTGATGAAGCAGCCGGAGTGCAGCTTACTTTTGAAGCAGATGAAATTGGTCAGCTTGGAATCAATCTGTTGGATTTGCAAAATTCATATTTGGATGCGGCGAAAGAAAATACAATCATTGATACAACAGCAAGATATGATATGTCGACAATAAAAGATTTGTCCTCAATATTGGCATCATCAAAGGGTATTCAGTTTAGCATCCAACTGCAAAATAAAAACACGACACAGGATACTGAAAATTATGCAAATGCACTTGAATTAGAAGATTATATTAAAGTTTCCGTGAAATCAGAAAATGCTGGAACAGTACACAATAAAGCATATACATGGACTGTACCAAAGAGCAGTTATTGGGATGATGATAAAAAGATCATGAAAGCAAGCAGCATTTTTGATGGTGATATTATGACGCAGGCAATACAATTAAAGGTCAATATAAAAAACGTAGACCAATTGAAACATTTGTATTCAAATTATAGGGTCGTTTTATCAGTGGGAATTATTGATCAAAATGGTAGTGTGGTAGAAAATACGAAAGCTACAGACAATATCATTTATACTATGGCGAGGGTGAAACCAGAGTTTCAAGATAAACAAAATACGAGGTGACCAATGGGGACGGGGTTAATGGCTTTTTTTGCAAGCAAAAAAGCCATTAACCCCGTCCCCATTGGTCTCCCCGTTGGTCCCAGGGTTGTTTCATGAAGGATTTTTAAAAACATAAAAAGATCAGATTTTATCGGGGGTTATGCATGTTATACAAAACATGTGTAACTCTTGATTTTTTGTGCCTGTAGAGGTATAATA